>JAFWWA010000004.1 GCA_017523755.1 Christensenellaceae bacterium
ATGGGATATGTGTGCGGTATAGCGTCAAAATTCATAAATCCCGCATATATGGCCAGCTTCAGTGAAAAATGGTATGTCCTTATATTCTATTTCATCAATCTCATCGTTGTGGGACTTAACATAACAGTATATTTCAGAAACCGGGCCCTTGACAGGACAAAGGAAGACTGACTCAAGGGAGATGGGCCTGTTTCATGATTTGAGATAAGGTCAGAGCGTCTATGGACCGGAGAGGAGACTCATATGAAGAGATTCATCGATAAAGTAAAGAGCGTTCCCAGATACGGATGGATATTCGGATTCGTATACTTTGCACTGCAGTACGGGATGTACAGGCTGGGCGACTTCATCAGCCGTATCATAGGAACTATCGACAATGCCTTTGCGCCCAAGATAGCCGTGATAGACGACGCCATACCGCTTATCCCTGTTTTTTCATTCATATACCTCTATTCATATATCTTCTGGATATGCGGGCCCATAGCGGCTTCTCTTACGAAAAAACGCAATTTCATAAACTATATAGCGGGGCTTTCGCTGGCATATGTCATAGGCTTCCTGTTTTTCGTGTTCATGCCGACATATATGGACAGGGTACAGGAGGGGCTCATGCACGCGGCTGACGGCCCGGGTCTATGGAATATGCTTTTAAGGACCATATACGGCGCCGACGGAAGCGCGCTGGCGTTCAATCTTTTCCCGTCTTATCACTGCCTTATAAGCCTGTACTGCTATCTTGCCGTGAGAAAGCAGGAGGAGATATCGAAGGGCTTCAGGATATATTCTCTTGTCATGACTGTGCTCATATGCATGTCCACGGTCTTTACCAAGCAGCATTATTTCATAGATATCATAGGAGGGCTCCTTATATCTGTGCTCTCATACATAGTTACGGGAAAACTGGATCCCGGCGGAAGGTATCTTAAAAAGCACGGGGAGGCTCAGAGTGACGGACCGGAAACTGTTTAGGGAAGCTGCCGTAAAACTCAATCTCGGGCTGATCCTTTTGGGGATCCTTCTGTTCATCCCGGCAGGGAGCTTCGGATTTACGGGGGCATGGATATTCATAGCCATACTTTTCGTGCCGATGACCGCGGCAGGCATCGTGATGCTGAAGAAAAGCCCTGAACTTTTAAGAAAAAGGCTTGGAGCAAAAGAGAGCGAGAACGAACAGAAAACGGTAGTAATGCTGTCGGGGATAATGTTCCTGCTGGCATTCATTCTTGCGGGGCTGGACTTCAGATTCTCCTGGACGGCTGTCCCTGAGACCGTGCAGTATATATCGGCTGCGGTTTTCCTTATCGGATATGCGCTGTACTTCAGGGTGCTTTATGAGAACGCCTATCTTTCAAGAACGGTCGAGGTGCAGGAGGGCCAGAAGGTGATCGACACGGGCCTGTACGGGACAGTGAGGCATCCGATGTATCTGTCGACGCTCATAATGTTCCTCATGATGCCGCTGGTGTTAGGTTCGCTCATATCGTTTGCAGTCATTTGCATGTATATACCGGTGATAGTAAAAAGGATAAAAAACGAGGAGAAGGTCCTTGCTTCCGGTCTTGAAGGATACAGGGACTATATGGAGAAGGTAAGATACAGGCTCGTGCCGTTCATATGGTGAGGAGCCTTTGTGATATTCCCTGCCGGAGAAGCCCGGCAGAGGACAGATGTTTCTGACATTTCTTTAGCAAAAGATATATTGGTGGATATCAGGGACTGGGAGGTGCCTATGAAGAAGGATATGATCCGTTTTATCTCATTCATATGCATTTTTATGTCCCTTTTTTCATGGTCAGTTCCTGCCTCGGCCGATGATGAGACATATACGTCATTTACGGCATCGATAGCCGGGACCACCTTCGGCAACAAGGCCGATCTCCCGTATACCGTGAGGGCTGACTTTGACCTAAGATGGCTCACATCCTGCTGTACGGCTCAGTACAATGACGGGCTCGCGACTTTCTCGAATCTTCTTTCGGCGGACATTTATACGGGAGCTGCAGTAAAAAGGCAGCCTTTTACAGGCACATATGATAATAAGGCCTTTCTCTCATCCTTCGGATTCACCGACATAGAAGAGGCGAACATAGGAGCAGGTGCGGCTGAGGATAAGCTCGATACCACATTTCTCATAACGGCTCACAGGGAGGCAGTGATAGACGGGAAAGGGTATGACATATTCGTATGTGTCATAAGGGGGACCGACAAGGGCACCGGTGAGTGGGAGAGCAATTTCGATATCGGGAGCACCTGTGCCGAGTATCAGGTAACGGGTGAGCATCCGGAGTGGACGAACAGCGATAATCATAAGGGCTTTGACGTTGCTGCAACGAGGGCAAAAAAGGTCATAGACGGGTATCTTGAGAGCATTCCCTTAAAGGAAGGATATCAGAGGACGATGCTCCTTACCGGCCATTCAAGGGGAGCTGCCGTGGCGAACATACTTGGCGCGGCATATGAGGACGACCCGGGTATAAGGAGCTATACGTATACCTTCGCGTGCCCTAACACATCGGTCATGGAAAGTGAGAAGGCCGCGTCATATAACAGCATCTACAATCTCATAAACGAGAATGATTTCATAAGCGTGATGCCTCTAAAAGAGTGGGGCTTCAGACGCTACGGGACAGATATAACGAGGGATATCTATTCCGACAGCACCATGAAAAAAGCGCTTGAGAACATAAACAGGAACACATACAGGAAGGCTGATGTCGGAGCTATCGAAAAGAGCTTTGAGGCCGTATCGAAGGACAGGGACGGGATGTACAGATACGTCACCGAAACGAGGTCCTTCAAGACAAGGGAGATGCAGCAGATAGAGCTCCATACCCTCGAGGATACTGTAGCCCTTCTTGGCGCGGAAAAGTTCACGAGCCTTGAAGCTTCTGAAAAAAAAGACGGGAACGGGGTATATACCTTAAAGATAACCCAGTGTCCCGCGGTCTATGCCATGGGGCTCGGGCAGATAATGTCTCAGAGATCGGACACGGTGAAAGCCCTCTCTCTTGCGGCAAGGCTCCTTGCCCTTCTGCCGAAGGGCTCTCCTGAGAGAAAGAGCATGCAGGTCATGTATGAGAATATAAAGGGGCTTGCCGCTCCGCATGAGGTGGCGGCTACATACATCATGACCAAGTATGTCAAAGGGAACAGGGAGCCGCTGCATGCCGGGGGCGAGGCCACATGTGTGTCAAGAGCCGTGTGCAGGGAATGCGGCACCGAATACGGCGGCACGGATCCGGGTAACCATATAAGAAGGGAGCTCATGGGAGCAAGGGCCGCTACATATATCTCCAACGGATACAGCGGCGATATAGTATGTTCGGACTGCGGAAAGACGGTAGAGACGGGCCATACCGTAAGAAGACTGTCGCAGACAGACCTTGCGGGCCTTGAATATAAGCTTTCCTTTGAGGAAGCGGAGTATACCGGGGAGGAGATAGAACCCGCTATCTTCCTGTTCCACCTCGGAAGAAAGGTCGACCCGTCACTTTATACGGTCGAATATGAGGACAATGTGGATCCAGGAAAGGCAAAGGCGGTCATAACATCCGTGCCCGGGAACAATCCGTATAACGGGACCCTTGAGGTGGAGTTCGTTATCCTTCCAAGATCTCCCGAGCCTGTGCCGACCAGTAACGCCGGACCTCAAAAGAGTCCTGAAAAGCCACAGGCGAGCAGGATACCCGGATCGTACAGGGGAGAGGACGGCAAGGAGGGGACCGTATATGAAAAAACGGATCCCATGATCATAGTATATATTACGGCAGGGATCATTCTCGTCCTTCTTATCGGCATACTTTTCATTGCTTCACGGAACAGGGCAGAAGTTCAGGATGATGAAGAGGAGAATGAGGATATAGAGGCGGCAGAGGAAAGGCTCGTGCTGCCGAGAAAACAGGCGATACCTGAAAATGAGATGCAGTATGCTTTAAAGGCAGTGGCGTATATAAAGGAGAATTCGGGAAAGCCTGTCCCGGCCCCGTGGAGAGTGGCGGAAGAGGACAGAAAAGCATTCAAGAAAGACAGGCAGGCCTATTATACAGGCCTTGCCATGAGGATGAGGCTCATATGCCCCGATATTGATGAGGAAGAGGAAGAGGATATCCGGGAGATAGTTAGGAGCATCATAAACGGAAGGCCCGAAGGACTGCTCACCGCCGCAGGCCTCGACTATGAAAGAGCGTACAGGGATACCAGAGCCGGAAAGAGGAAGGCTCCAAGAGACAGCTATTTTGAGAGGTTTTTAAGCTACAGGATAATGACAGGACTTATGAATCTTAAGGACACGGAAACAGGACAGGATAAGGAGAATTGAGATGTCAGTAAAGAACGATATCGGACTCAACTGGAAGTTCCATATGGGAGACGATCCGCAGGCCGAATACATGGGATATGACGACAGCGCCTGGAGGACGGTCACTGTGCCCCATGACTGGTCAGTCGAACAGCCTTTTGACAGGAAGTATTCGAGCGGAGCCGGATACCTTCAGGGCGGTACGGCCTGGTACAGAAAACATATAGAGTTGCCCGACGGAGTCAGGGGGAAGAGGATAAGGCTCACGTTCGACGGCGTTTACAAGCACGCTCAGGTATGGGTGAACAGCAATTACATGGGCAGGCACGCGTACGGATATACGGCTTTTTCATATGACGTATCTTCCTTCATGCATGAAGGAGAGAACGTTATAGCGGTAAGGGTCGAGCATGAGGAGACTGCCGATTCAAGATGGTTCACGGGAAGCGGTATCTACAGGAACGTATACATAGAGATATCAGATCCCGTATCTTTCACCGAGAACGGTATCTTCGTCTATACGGAAAAGCTGGCAGGGAACACCGCTGTCATGAATGTCAGATATGATACCTACGGCGCTGACAGGGTTAGGTTCATCCTGAAGGATCACGAGGAAAATGAGATAACGGAAACATGGATGGCTGAAGGCAGCGGCACCGCCGATATAATCTTCACCGGACCCAGGCTCTGGAGCCCTGAAGATCCGTACCTTTACAAGCTTACGGCAGAGGCATATTTTGACGGTGAGTTAAGGGATACGGTAACTCTTAAGACCGGTGTCAGACAGTTCAGGTTCGACGCGGATAAAGGGTTCTTCCTTAACGGAAAGAATATGAAGATAAAGGGCGTATGCGTGCATCACGACGGGGGAGCCCTTGGAGCCGCAGTGCCAAGATGTGTATGGGAGAAGCGGCTCATAAAGCTTAAGGACATGGGCTGCAATGCCATAAGGACCGCGCATAATCCGCCTTCTGACGTTCTTCTGGATCTTCTTGATGAGCTTGGATTCCTCTGTATGGATGAGGCGTTTGACGAGTGGGAAGGCACGAAGAACAAATGGTGGCAGGGGCATAACGTATATCCCCCGAAACGCTTCGGATATGCCGAGGATTTCCACGAATGGCACGAAAAGGATCTTGCCTCGATGGTGTTGAGGGACAGGAACCATCCGTCCGTGATACTCTGGAGCATAGGCAACGAGATCGACTATCCGAATGATCCCTATGTATCTCCTTTGTTTAAGGAGGTGTTCGGGAACAATGATGCCAATAAACCGGCCCAGGAGAGACAGTATGATCCGAGAAAGCCCGACGCTTCGCGCCTTCCCGTGATCGCGGCAGAGCTCACTGAGATAGTGCACAGCCTCGATCATACAAGACCTGTCACGAGCGCTCTTTCGTTCCCCGAGCTTTCCACAAAGACCGGATATGCCCAGGTGCTCGATGTCGCGGGCTACAACTATAAGGAAGGGTTCTATGACGCGCATCATAGGGAATTCCCCTCCCAGATAATGATAGGGAGCGAGAACAGCCATTCGCCTGAGGCCTGGCATGCCGTGACCGACAGGGAGTTCATAAGCGGACAGTTCGACTGGACTGGAGTCGATTTCCTGGGTGAGTGCAGGGGATGGCCTTTAAGGATATCGGAAGCCGGCCTTCTCGACCTTGCAGGCAATGAGAAGCCCGTATATTATCTTAAAAAAGCGATGTGGGACAGCGAGCCCTTCGTAAAGATAACCTTCAGGAAGGATGAGGATGACAGAAAAGGGACGCTTCTTTTCAAGGGAAAGACCGGAGACTTCATGCAGGCCGTGTGCTATACCAATCAGGAGAGAGTGAGACTCTATGTCAATAATGATCTTATAGGAGAGAAGCCGGCGGGAAGAGAGAACGGATACGCAGCGGTGTTCGAAATACCCTATACCGACGGGATCATAAGGGCTGAGGCAGGAGATACACAGGACGCCGTTATGTCATGCGGGAAGGCATCGGTCATAGAGATGATGCCGGGAAGCAATCATATAAAAGCTGACGGTCATGATACCGTGATGGTCGAGGTCAGAGTACTTGATGAGAACGGCATACCGGTATCGACGGATGATGAGATATCGTATCAGATCCTGGGCGATGCCGAGATAATAGGGATAGAGAACGGCATACCCGATGACCTTACCCCTTACAGCGAAAAGAGGAGGAGGACGAAGGACGGCAGGGCTGTGCTGTATGTGAGAGCCGGTACTGCCCCGTGTGAGATCGGCGTATACGCCGTTAACAAGGACAGGACACTGAACGGATTTGCAGGACTCATAAGCACGCCTGATCATCTCCTTGGAAAATGACGAAGGCTGTCAGACGTACCTGCAGATATCCGCAGCTGTAAGAGCGGGATCTTATTTTTGCATCCTGTTAGAATAAGGAAAGAGGGACCATGCTTAATGGTCCCTCTTCTGATAAAAACTGTATATGCTGCACGGCAGCCTATCCTAATTCTGCACGTACATCTGCTTATATGGATTGCTGCTGTCGGGAGTTATGACGGTGAATGTGCCTTTCATGATCTCTTCCGCATCCGTATGGAAGAGCTCTGAGAACTTAAGTACATGGCTCCTGATCATAAGAAGATCCTCTTTTAAGGCCGGTCTGGCGGTCACCTGTTCGGGGAATACTATATCTTCCGGATCTGAGCGGAGAAACATCTTTCCGCCATGCATACCCGTGCAGGGGAAGCTGCCGATGATCTTCTTTTCCCGTTCCCACAGATTAAGTACTATTATGATGCCCCCGGCCTGGTACTCCCCAAGGAAGCTCCCGGCCCTTCCGCCTATCACTATGACGGGTATCTTGTCCTCGTATTCCTTCATATGGATGCCTGCCCTGTAGCCGGCGTCTCCCTTTACGAATATGCTGCCTCCGCGCATTGCATACCCTGCAGCATCCCCGATGTTACCGTGTACTATTATGCTGCCCTCATTCATGGTATCGCCAACGGCGTCCTGGGCGTTGCCCATGACGGTTATGACGGCTCCGTTGAGATATGCCCCAAGAGCATTTCCCGGGGTCCCGGTTATCACGATATCTTTTCCTGACATGCCTGCCGCTATGAAGCGCTGTCCCAGGCATCCGTCAATTAAGACGCTTTCTCTTACGTCTCTTATCCGGTCGTTTATCTGCCTGTGGTCAAGGTCTTTTGCGTTTATCTGCATTGATCGTCATACCGCCTTTCCGAATCTGTCTTTTCTCATATCACCGGTAAGTGCCGCAGTGGTAGCTCCTTTTTTCATCAGATCGAAGTCGATCTCTTTAAGTGGAGTCTTTTCCCTTATGAGGGATGTGAGGATACCGGCGCGTTCGCTCATGCCCAAGAGCATGAAGCCCTTAAGTACTCCGTCTTTTATGAACAGTCTCTTTATACCGTCTAATGTCCTCTCTTCATAGAGCTCTCCCTCATAGCTTCCGGCCGTCATTATATGATATCCGAAGAACCCGATGGAGTTTATCGGCAGGGCGGTATCAAAGCGGGCGTTCCCTCCGGCCATGTTGACTCCTGCCGTATATCCGCCGATCGAAGCGGAAGGAAGCACGGCCATGACCTTTCTTTCGCCTGAAGAGATGTCATATGCTTCCGCGCAGTCGCCCGCGGCATATATGTGCTTTATGGAAGTCTCCATACGGCTGCTGACCGTTATCCCCCGCCCGGTATCGCCCCCGATATCCTTTATGAGCGATATGTTGGGACGTACGCCTACAGCCAGCACGAGCACATCGAAGTCCCGGGTTTTTCCGCTCTTCATGAATGCCCGGTCGTTTTCAAAGCTTAAAACACTGTCGTTAAGGAGAAATGAAATCCCTTTTTCCTCGAGATGCCTTTTCACAAGAGAAGCACATTCATCATCCAGTATGCTTGAGAGTACTCTTCCTGCAAGGTCGCATACGGTTATGCTTTTGGCTCTTCCATAAAGGCCTTCCGCACATTTGAGACCTATAAGGCCAGCTCCTATTATAAGGACCCTGGTATTTCCCGTAATGGCTTTTTCAAGGCCTAAAGCATCGTCAAGCGTCATGAATCCGTACTTCCTGCTCACGGTATCAAGTCCTTTTATAGTGGGGACGAAAGGAGACGATCCCGCGGCAATGAGGAGGGAATCATATGAGAGGATCTTCCCGTCGTCAGTGGTGACTTTTCTCTTCACACTGTCTATCTTTACGGCAGTCCTTCCGTATAGGACACTCACTCCGTTTCTCATGTAGAAATCCTCATCCCTGTATCCGATCCTTTTAAGATCGGTCTTGCCCTCAAGATAATATGATATAAGGGGACGGCAGTACACCGGGTGCTCCTCTTTAGATATGACAGTTATAGGGCCTTCCTTATCTCTGCTCCTTATCCCTTCTATGGCGTTTGCTGCTGTCGCGCCGTTCCCTATAATAAGGTATCTCTTCATAAGGACCCACCTCTGTCTTCATAGACTATTGCCCTGTTGGGACAGCCCTTTACACAGGCGGGCATGTCCACCGTATTTCCGGTACAGAGCTCGCACTTGGTCATCACTCCGTCTTCACCGGGTAAAAGCGCTCCGAAAGGGCAGACCAGCACGCATGTCCTGCAGCCTACGCACCTGTTCCTGTCTATCCTTACCACACCGTCTTCCTTACTTATGGCGCCTGCGATGCAGCTCCTTACGCATATGGGATCTTCGCAGTGCCTGCAGGAAACGGCGTATGTGATCCTGTCGCCTTCCTCCACATGTATGCGCGGGAACAGCGGTCTTCCCTTAAGGGCATATGTCATGTCTTTAAGACCAGAATTGGCAAAGGCACAGTTGTATTCGCACAGATGGCATCCGAGACACCACTCTTCATTCACATAGACACGCTTCATATCATCATTCGCCCGCATGGGAGATCCCTAAGATCTCCAGTTCCTTTTCGTTTAAGCCCACGCCTCTTAACATGAGCCTGTTGCCTTTTAATGCTTCGATGGAGTTTATCCCCATACCGCCCATTAGTTCCATGATCTCGTGCTTCCAGGCCGTCATCAGATTTACGAGCCGTTCGCTCCCGATATCAGGGTTCAGCCGTTTAACAAGATCGGGACGCTGGGTAGCGATGCCCCAGTTGCATCTTCCTGTCTGGCAGGTCCGGCATAGATGGCAGCCCATGGCAAGAAGGGCGGCAGTGGCAATATAACAGGCGTCCGCGCCTAAAGCTATGGCCTTGACCACATCCGCGGCGCTCCTTATCGATCCTCCCGCTATCAGGGATACCGTGTTCCTTATGCCCTCATCCCTTAAGCGCTGATCCACCGAGGCGAGTGCGAGCTCGATAGGGATACCTACGTTGTCCCTTATCCTGGTCGGAGCGGCTCCGGTGCCGCCTCTTACACCGTCTATAGCTATTATGTCTGCTCCGCTCCTTGCTATGCCGCTCGCGATAGCGGCGATATTATGCACTGCGGCGACCTTCACTATGACCGGCTTCGTATATCCGGTGGCTTCCTTTAACGACATGACAAGCTGCCTCAGATCCTCTATCGAATAGATATCATGGTGCGGGGCGGGGGAGATGGCGTCGGAGCCCTCCGGTATCATCCTCGTCCTTGAGACATCGCCGACTATCTTTGCTCCGGGCAGATGGCCGCCTATGCCCGGCTTTGCTCCCTGGCCCATCTTTATCTCTATCGCCGCGCCGGCACTGAGATAATCCTCGTGCACGCCGAAGCGTCCGCTGGCGACCTGTACGATAGTATTGCCGCCGTACCGGTAAAAATCCTCATGTAGTCCGCCTTCGCCGGTGTTGTAATATATGCCGAGCTTTTCCGCAGCTCTTGCAAGCGAAGCGTGTGCGTTGTAGCTTGTGGAGCCGTAGCTCATAGCGGAGAACATGACAGGCATGGAAAGTGAGAGATGGGGCGGAAGCTCATTGATTATATTACCCTTTCCGTCCCTTCTTATCCTGTCGGGCCTTTTGCCAAGAGACACGCGCGTCTCCATAGGCTCCCGTAAGGGGTCTATGGATGGGTTCGTCACCTGGGAAGCGTTTATGAGTATCCTGTCGAAATAGACAGGCAGCGGCTTCGGATTGCCCATGGAGGAGAGGAGCACGCCTCCGCTCGAGGCCTGCTTGTATATCTCCCTTACCGTATCATCATGCCAGTTGGAGTTCTCTCTTATCCTGCACCCGCTCTCCACTATCTTGAGCGCTCTTACGGGGCACAGGGAGACGCATCTCTGGCAGTTGACGCATTTCGAGTCGTCGCTTATCATCCTGCCCAGTTCCTGGCTGAAAACGTGCACTTCGTTGGCACACTGTCGTTCGCAGACCCTGCAGGAGATACAGCGGTCTTCTTTTCTTATCACTTCAAATTCGGGATATATGAAATCGGTCCTCATCAGTATGCTCCATTTTCAACTTTTATTATGACCGGCTCCCCGCCTTCCGGGGCTCTTACGTTCCTGACATCAGGCTCCATTTTCCTGATAGCCGCTTCCTCGCTTGCGATAAATACCCTGTCGTCCTTTTCGCCTATGACCATCGATCTTAATTTGAGCCTGTCGTTTAAAGCCATAAGCCCGCCGGTAAACCCGAGTATTATGGAAAAGGGCCCGGTTATGAGAAGGCTCGGGAAAAGCATCCTTAAGTAGGTATATTTTTCCCTGAGCGATATATCCTTTTCACGCTCTATCGTGCTCCAGAACGGCGCGGCTATGACGGAGGCCGCTTCTCTTAAAGTAAGGCCCTGGACCCGCAGCAGGTGGTCGAGGATATAGGTTATGACCTCAGTATCTGTCATGAGAGTGCACTTGTATCCGAACATCTCGATGAACCGCCTGTTGGCGTCATATGACGAAATCTCTCCGTTATGCACTACGGAATAGTCGAGAAGAGTGAAAGGATGGGCGCCTCCCCACCATCCGGGAGTGTTGGTCGGATATCTGCCGTGGGCAGTCCAGGCATATCCCTCGTATTCCTCGAGCCTGTAGAAGTCTCCAACGTCCTCCGGATAGCCTACGGCCTTGAAAGTCCCCATGTTCTTGCCGCTCGAAAAGACGTACGCTCCGTTCATCCCCGTATTTATATGCATGACGGCCCTTGCGACGAATTCCTTCTCATCTAACTGCAGGCTCTTTAGCATGAACGTGAGAGGACTTAAGAAATACCTCCATATCTCAGGCTCGTTTGTTATTGAAGGGATCTTTCTCGTAGGTATGACCTCGGCCTTAATGATCTCGAAATGTTCCTTTAAAAACGTCTCGCAGTCCTTCCTTATCGATCTGTCGATGTAGAAGAGATGGAACGCATAAAAATCCCTGTATTCGGGATATATGCCGTAACCGGCAAAGCCGCCGCCGAGCCCGTTGCTGCGTTCGTGCATCGGGACCATGGCTTCCTTTATGAGATTTCCCGGCATCTTTTCGCCCTTCCTCGATATCACTGCGGCTATGGCGCAGCCGGAGGGGATGCGGATCTGACATTCCTTATACATACAGGCCTTCCTTTCGTTAAAAAAGGCGTCCACCGACACGGGATCTTCCCGCTGTCGGTGAACGCCTTTGCTCACATGCATCATGATATTCACATAATTTCATTTTGTCAACATCAAACTGACGGATAAAAACATATTTTGCAGGAATCAGTATCAAAAATTGCAAAAACACGCTTGACAACCGTTTTTGATGGGTGTATATTCTGAAACTGTAAGGCAACGGCGTCTTATCAGGTGTTATGCACCTGATAAGGCGCTTTTCTTTTATATATAAGGAAAGCCGCAAAGGGAAAGACATGAATTTGAAAGGAAGAAAGAAACATGAGCACAGTACCTGAGTATTTCGGAAGCATGGTATTCGATGACCGCGTGATGAGGGCAAGCCTGTCGGCAGACGTCTATCAGTCGTTAAGGAAGACCATCGATGAGGGAAGCGAACTTGATATAGGAGTGGCAAACGCCGTCGCCCAGGCGATGAAGGACTGGGCAGTCGGGCACGGAGCCACGCATTTCACTCACTGGTTCCAGCCTCTTACCGGTATAACGGCCGAGAAGCATGACAGCTTCATATCTCCCGCTCCCGACGGAAGCGTGATAATGGAGTTCTCGGGGAAGGAGCTCATAAAAGGCGAGCCTGACGCGTCGTCGTTTCCGAGCGGAGGCTTAAGGGCAACCTTCGAGGCAAGAGGATATACTGCCTGGGACCCGACGTCGTACGCCTTCATAAAGGGAAAGACGCTGTGCATACCTACGGCGTTCTGTTCCTACGGCGGGCACGCGCTTGACAAGAAGACTCCGCTTTTAAGATCGATGGAGGCCCTTTCGCATGAGGCTATAAGGATCCTGAGGCTTTTCGGGAACGACACGGTGAAAAGAGTAGTGTCGTCGGTGGGCCCTGAACAGGAATACTTCCTTATAACGAAGGAGATGTATGAGAAGAGGCCCGATCTTAGATTTACGGGACGGACACTGTTCGGAGCAAGACCGCCGAAAGGGCAGGAGCTGAGCGACCATTACTTCGGGGTCATCAAGCCCAGGGTGATCGCTTTCATGGAGGACCTAAACGATGAGCTCTGGAAGCTGGGCATACTGGCAAAGACGGAGCATAACGAGGTGGCGCCGGCACAGCATGAGCTAGCACCCATATATTCAACGACCAATATAGCCACGGATCATAACCAGCTCACCATGGAGATAATGCAGAAGGTGGCGGGAAGGCACGGGCTCGTATGTCTGCTCCATGAGAAGCCGTTTGCCGGAGTGAACGGCAGCGGCAAGCACAATAACTGGTCGATAGCGACCGACAGCGGACAGAACCTGCTGTCCCCGGGAGAGACCCCGTATGAGAACGCCCAGTTCCTACTGTTCCTCTGCGCGGTGATAAAGGCGGTGGACGATTATCAGGATCTTTTAAGGCTGTCAGTGGCGACAGCGGGCAACGACCACAGGCTCGGAGCAAATGAAGCTCCTCCGGCTGTCATTTCGATGTTCCTTGGGGATGAGCTTAATGCGGTCCTTGAGGCCATAGAGACCGATACTCCGTACAAAGGCTCCGAAAGGATGCAGATGAAGCTTGGAGTCGATGTGCTCCCGAAATTCAACAGGGACAATACCGACAGGAACAGGACGTCGCCTTTCGCGTTCACGGGGAATAAATTCGAGTTCAGGATGCTCGGTTCATCGAACAGCATCGCCTGCGCAAACATAATGCTGAACGCGGCAGTTGCGGAGAGCTTAAGGATATATGCGGACAGGCTGGAGAAGGCGGAAGACTTCGAGACTGCACTGCACGATATGATAAAGAAGACGATAAAGGACCACAGAAGGATCATATTCAACGGAAACGGATATGACGAAGCCTGGATAAAGGAGGCCGTCTGTGAAAGAGGGCTTTTGAACTACAGGACTACGGCTGATGCCATGCCGCATATCCTTGACGAGAAGAATGTGAAGATGCTCACGGGACTTAAGGTCTTTACGATAGACGAGCTGAGGTCGAGACGGGATATAATGCTCGAGAACTACTGCAAGAGCGTCGTCATAGAAGCGAATACCATGGTCGATATGGCAAGGATGCAGATCGCTCCTGCGGTGGAGGCATATGCGGCCGAGATAGCAAAGGCAGCATCGGCAAAGAAGGATATAGTGCCCGACATAGACTGCGGTTATGAGAAAGCTCTTATAAAGAAGCTTTCAGGCCTTGCGGGAGAGATATTCGAAAAGACCGAAAAACTTGAGACGGCGCTCATGAAGGTGCCGGGGGCCGATGATATCGTTGAGGAAGGATATATCATCAGGGATGAGATACTGCCCGTAATGAGCGAGCTCAGAGCTCCGTGCGACAAAGCCGAGCTGCTTACCGCAAAGAGCTTCTGGCCGTTCCCGACATATCAGGATCTGCTGTTCGGGGTCGACTGATGATAAGAATTGAATAAAGGCGTTTGAGAAGAGAAAAGTAGCAGGACAAGCCCGGCTGAAGCGAATACGGGACGGTGTGAGCCGTAGAGCCGGGCCTCTGTGAAGAACACTCTTCAAGCTGCGAGCTGAAAGGAAATAAGAGTTCACGAGTAAGCGAGACGTCATGCCCGCACGTCAGCCGGGAAATGAGAAAAAATATAGGTGGCACAGCGAGGTCAGCACTTGCCCTATAGGATGCTGAAGAAAGATTAAGAGGTCGGACAGATGTGTTCTATCATGGGATGGACCGGACGCGGTGCTGATTTGCTGAGATTCAGCGAAGGGCTGAAGAAGACAGCTTCAAGAGGCCCTGACGATACGAGGATAACGGATACGGGGAAGGGCCTCATAGGCTTCAACCGTCTCTCTATAATGGGGCTGACACCCGAAGGGATGCAGCCCTTTGAACTGGATGGGGATATTGCTGTATGCAACGGCGAGCTCTACGGCTTTGAGAAAACGAGGGCCGAGCTCATGGAAAAAGGATATTCCTTTAAGAGCGGGAGCGACTGTGAGATCATACTTCCCTTATATAAGGAATACGGAACAGAGATGTTCCGTATGCTGGACGCGGAGTTCGCCATGATCATCTATGACGGCTCATCGGGGAGCTTCATCGCGGCCAGGGATCCGATAGGCATAAGGCCTCTCTACTACGGATACGACAAAGAGGGGAGCATGGTCTTTGCCAGTGAGCCCAAGAACCTTAAAGACATAACAAAGAGGATCATGCCGTTCCCTCCGGGCCATTACTGTAAGGACGGACAGTTCATCAGATATGCGGATATATCAAGCCCGTCAGTGTTTCTTGGCGACGGAATCGATGAAACAGCCCGAAAGATCAGGGAAAAGCTTACAGAAGGTGTGAGGAAAAGACTCGTGTCCGACTCAAAGATAGGGTTCCTCCTATCGGGAGGGCTCGATTCCTCACTGGTCTGCGCCATAGCGGGCAGGGAACTTGGCCATCCGATACGCACGTTCGCGATAGGGATGAGGAAGGACGCCATCGACCTTAAGTACGCAAGAGAGGCAGCGGATTTCATAGGGTCGGATCATACAGAAGTCTTTATGACGCCAAAGGAGGTCATAGGCTCGCTTGAGCGCGTGATCGTGCTTCTGGCGACCTATGACATCACCACGATAAGGGCAAGCATAGGGATGTATCTCGTGTGCAGGTGGATACATGAGAACACGGATATACGGGTGATCCTTACCGGCGAGATCTCGGACGAACTGTTCGGGTATAAATACACGGATTTTGCTCCGTCAGCGGAAGCATTCCAGAAGGAAGCGGAAAAAAGGATAAGAGAGATCCACATGTACGACGTCTTAAGGGCTGACAGATGCATCTCGTTCAACTCGCTCGAAGCAAGGGTGCCTTTCGGCGATCTTGATTTCGTAAGATACGTGATGGCAGTTGACCCGGTCCTCAAGATGAACAGCTACGGGATGGGAAAATACCTTTTGAGGCATGCTTTTGAGAAGTAAGGACTGCTTCCCGACACTATCCTCTGGCGTGAAAAGGCAGCCTTTTCAGATGCTGTCGGGCATTCGATGGTGGATATTCTCAAGGCATATGCCGGGACCGTGTATACCGACAGCGAGTTCGAGAAAAAGAAAGAAAGATATCAGGCCCCGAAGCCTTTCACGAAAGAATCCCTGCTTTACCGGGAGATCTTTGAGAAGTATTATCCGGGCCAGTCGGGTATGGTGACCGATTTCTGGATGCCCAACAGAAAGTGGGAGGGCTGCGACGTGGACGATCCCTCCGCAAGGGTGCTGAAAAACTACGGAAAGAGCGGCATATAGGGGAAAGAGGCCATGACGACGATAAGAAAGGAAAATACGAATGAGAGACTTTGCTAAGGGACCTGACCGGAAACTTATCCTTGAGGATGGGCTCTGTGTTTTAGGCAGCTCGTTCGGATCAGGGGATGACAGGATCCTTGAGATAGTATTCAATACGTCGATGACGGGATACCAGGAGATACTGTCCGATCCCTCCTACACCGATCAGGCAGTTGTCATGACATATCCGCTCATCGGGAACTACGGCATGGCAGACGACGACTATGAGACAGAGCACCCGTCGATAGGAGCTCTCATAGTTCATGAATACAATGACGAACCTTCAAACTTCAGGAGCAGGGAAACGCTCGGGAAGGTCATGGAAAGGCACGGTATCCCGGGCATTTCAGGTGTTGATACAAGGATGCTCATAAGATCGATAAGGGACCGGGGAACGATGAAGGCGCTTATAACTGATATCTCGGTACCGCGGGAAGAGGGCATGGAGATCCTTAAAAAGCATGAGATGAGGACCGACGCCGTTTCACGGGTGAGCACCAGGGAGATATGTGTGAAGGGACAGGGAAACGAAGGCCCGCATATAGTCATGATAGACTGCGGGATGAAAAAAAGCCTTGTCACGTCGTTTTTAATAAGAGGCTGCCGTGTGACAATCGTCCCGTATGATCTGGAGCCGGCTAAGATATCGGCACTGAGGCCCGACGGGCTTTTCATATCGAACGGACCCGGGGATCCGGCGGATGTGCCGGAGACCGTTGCCGCGGTAAGGAAACTCATAGGTTCCGTCCCGATGATGGGGGTCTGCCTCGGGCATCAGATTATATCGCTTGCATACGGCGCGAGGACATACAAGCTGAAGTTCGGACACCGGGGCGGGAACCACCCTGTAAAGGATATCAGGACGGGAAAGATAGAGATAACATCCCAGAACCATTCATATGCCGTGGATGCCTCAAGCATAAAAAATACGCCGCTTGAAGTGACGCATCTGAATCTGCTCGACGGGACCGTAGAGGGAGTGGCATGTGAGAAGGACTGTGTCATGAGCGTGCAGTACCATCCGGAGAGCGCACCGGGCCCGGAGGACAGCAGGTATCTGTTTGACAGATTCCTTGCGGCAGTTGATAAAAGCAGATCGGATCTGCGGTAAGTGATGGTGCGTAAAGGTGATCAGGAATGCCTAAAAGGACGGATATACACAAGATCCTAGTGATCGGCTCGGGACCTATAGTGATAGGTCAGGCGGCGGAATTCGATTATGCCGGGACACAGGCCTGCCTTGCTCTTAAAGAGGAAGGCTATGAGGTCATACTCTGCAATTCCAATCCTGCGACGATAATGACCGATACTTCGATGGCGGACAGGGTATATATGGAACCGCTCACCCTTGAGTACATCGCAAGGATCATAAGATATGAAAGACCGGACGCAATCCTCCCCGGTATAGGCGGACAGACAGGGCTCAATCTTGCCATGGAGCTCGAAAGACGAGGTATCCTTAAGGAATGCCGGACGGAGCTTTTGGGGACGCCGGCTTCTTCCATCGAAAAAGCGGAGGACAGGGAAAAATTCAAGGAGCTCTGCATCGAGCTGGGCGAGCCGGTCCTGCCTTCCATGACGGCATTCTCGCTTAAGGAAGGGATCAGGGCCGCAGGGGAGATAGGATACCCGGTCGTTTTAAGGCCCGCTTTTACTCTCGGAGGGACAGGAGGAGGATTTGCCGGGAATGAAGAAGAGCTCATCCCGATGCTCCTTAACGCCATAGACCTGTCTCCGGTGGGACAGGTGCTGATAGAAAAGAGCGTCAGGGGATATAAGGAGATCGAATACGAAGTTATGCGCGACGGGAACGATACCGCCCTCACGGTATGCAACATGGAGAACGTGGACCCGGTCGGGATACACACGGGCGACTCAATAGTCGTTTGCCCCTCGCAGACGCTCACTAACAGGGAATACCATATGCTCAGAAACAGCGCCTTAAAGATAATAAAGGCGCTTAAGATAGAAGGCGGCTGCAACGTGCAGTTTGCCCTGGACCCTTTATCGCTTCAGTATTATCTCATCGAGGTGAATCCGAGGGTCTCAAGATCTTCGGCACTGGCTTCGAAGGCCAGCGGTTATCCCATAGCCCGCGTATCGGCAAAGATAGGCGTGGGCATGACTCTTGACGAGATCATGATAGCCAACACCCCGGCATCCTTTGAACCTTCGCTGGATTATGTCGTGACCAAGCTGCCGAGATTCCCTTTCGACAAGTTTATCGACGCCAACAACACTCTTTCCACCCAGATGAAGGCCACCGGAGAGGTGATGAGCATAGGAAGGACGTTCGAGGAGAGCTTTTTAAAGGGGATAAGGTCTCTTGAGATAAACGCCTTCCATCTGCATATGAGGAAATTCGACAAAATGGACAGCGGGGATATCCTTGAGTACATAGGCACAGGCACCGACGACAGGGTATATGCGATAGGCGAACTGTTAAGAAGGGGCTGTCCCGAAGAAGATATCTCAAGGGTGTCCATGATCGACAGGTTCTTCATCGGCAAGCTGAGGAACATCATTTTGGAGGAAAGAGCGCTGAGGGAGAGCGTGGGCTGCGCGGGAGAGCTAATAAGAGCTAAAAGGATGGGATTCTCCGACAGGGAGATCGCTCTTTTATGGGATATGAGCGAGATCGCGGTCCACGATATAAGGCTTGCCCACGGGATAAGGCCGGTATTTAAGATGATAGACACCTGCGCGTCGGAGTTCGAGAGCTATATCCCGTATTTCTATTCCTCGTATGAGGAAGAGAACGAGTCCGTGGTCTCTGACAGAAGGAAGATAATAGTCCTTGGGTCGGGACCCATAAGGATAGGACAGGGGATCGAGTTCGACTATTCCACGGTGCATGCCGTAAAGGCGATAAAGGCCGCTGGATTTGAGGCGATAATAATAAACAACAACCCGGAGACGGTATCCACCGATTACACGTGTTCCGATAAGCTGTATTTTGAGCCGCTCACAACGGAGGACGTCATGAATATCGTGGAGCTGGAAGCTCCCGAAGGCGTGATAGCTACCCTTGGAGGACAGACTGCGATAAATCTTGCAGCTTTGTTAAAGGAGAGGGGAGTAAGGCTCATAGGGACAGACTGCGACGCGATAGAGCGCGCTGAAGACAGGGATATTTTCGAGAAACTGCTCATCTCGCTTGATATCCCCGAACCTAAAGGCATGGCTGTGAAGGGCATGGATGAAGGCATAAGGGCTGCAAGGGAGATCGGCTACCCCGTTCTTGTGCGCCCGAGCTTTGTTTTAGGAGGCCGGGCGATGCAGATCGTGGCCAAGGAAGAGGCCATGTGGGAGTATCTGAGGGAGGCTGTCGCGGTAGATGATGATAAGCCTGTCCTGGTCGATAAATATATCCGCGGCAAGGAAGTCGAGGTGGATGCCGTATGTGACGGCAATGACGTCTTCGTTCCGGGGATAATGGAGCTTGTCGAAAGGACCGGAGTGCATTCGGGGGACTCGATAAGCGTTTATCCCTCGTTCAGCCTGTCAAAGAAGGTAAAGGACACGATACTAGACTATACGGAACGGCTGGGGCGCGCGATAGGCATAATCGGTCTTTACAACATACAGTTCATCGTTGATCCCGATGATAACGTATATATCATCGAGGTCAATCCGCGTTCCTCAAGGACCGTCCCCTTCCTGTCGAAAGTGACAGGATACAGTCTGGCGGACATAGGTACGCTCGTGATGCTCGGGGTCTCGCTCAAGGAGCAGGGAATATTTGACAGATATCCCCGGGAGAAAGAAAGATATTATGTGAAAGTCCCGGTGTTTTCCTTCTCAAAGCTGAGAGGCATGGACGCGTACCTTTCCCCCGAGATGAAGTCGACGGGGGAGGCGATAGGATATGACAGAAAGCTCCACCGGGCGGCATATAAGGCGCTCATAGCGTCGGGCCTTAAACTCAGGAACCACGGGACGGTGCTCGTCAGCGTTGCCGATGAGGACAAGGGCGAAACGGTGCCGCTCATAAGACGCTTTTATGACATGGGATTCAATATAGAGGCGACATCCCTCACGGGAGAAGTCCTTAGGGCTAACGGGATAAAGACAAGGATCCTCGGGAAACCGAGCGAAGGCAGCAGCGAGGTCATCGATTCCCTCAAGGCCGGATATGTGAGCTATGTGATAAACACGCGGGCTGTGCTGTCAGGAGTCCACTACGGGGACGGAGTCGCGATAAGAAGGACAGCTGCAAGATACAATATAACGATGCTGACTTCTCTTGATACTGTAAAGCTGCTGCTCGATGTTCTTGAAGAAGTAACTCTTACCGTTTCCACTATAGACGCCTGATGACAAAGGATACCGGAGGAAAGAAAATGCTAAGACCGAACATGAACTACCGTGAACTGAAGGACTCCTATCTGTTTTACAATATCGCAAAAAAGACTAGGGAATATACTGATGCCCATCCGGGGATACATATATACAGGATGGGGATAGGAGACGTGTCCCTGCCGCTTGCGTCTTCGGTCATAGACGCTCTCCATAGGGGAGTAGACGATCAGGCAAAAAAGGACAGCTTTCGAGGATACATGCCCGAATGCGGCGCTGATTTTCTGAAAGAGACCATAAAAGGGCATTACGGAAGACGTGGGGTGGATATTCTTAACGATGAGATATTCATATCAAGCGGCGCAAGCGATGAGCTTGGGAATATACTCGATCTTTTTGACAGGTCGTCATCAGCGCTTGTTATAGAGCCGGCATATCCTGCGTATGTGGACGCCAGTATCATGGCGGGAAGAAGGATAATACACCTTCCGGCGGGAGACTGGAACGGTTTTCTGCCTCTTCCGTCTAAAGACACGGAGGGAGACCTCATATACATATGTTCTCCGAACAATCCCACGGGAGCCGTTTACAGCAGGGATATGCTGAAGAAGTGGGTCGATTTTGCAAACAGCAGGGGCTCGGTGATACTTTTTGACGCGGCATATGAAGCCTTTATAGAGGATGAAGACGTTCCCCACAGCATATTTGAGATCGAAGGGGCAGAGACGTGCGCTATAGAGATATGCTCGCTTTCAAAGACCGCAGGCTTCACGGGAACAAGGCTGGGATATACGGTGATCCCGAGGAGCCTTATAAGGGAAGGGATGTGTTTCAATGACATGTGGGTCAGGAACAGGACGACAAAGACCAACGGGGTCTCATACATAATCCAGCGCGGCGGAGCTGCGGTATTTACTGAAGAAGGGATAAAAGAGATCGGAGAGGCGATAAAGTACTACAAGGAGAATGCCAGGATACTTATGAGAGCTCTTGACGATGCGAGAGTCTGGTACTGCGGAGGAAAAAATGCCCCGTATATTTGGCTCAGGTGTCCGGGGGATATGGGAAGCTGGGAGTTTTTCAATCTGCTCCTTCACAGAATACAGGTGGTAGGTACTCCGGGAGTAGGATTCGGGGCAGCGGGCGAGGGATATTTCAGGCTCTCCTCATTCGGTTCAAGAGAGGACACAAAAGAAGCCGCGGAGAGGATGAGGGAACTGCTTGTTTCCCTGTGACAGGGATAGTTTTTGTATGGCGGTCAGCTCTGATCCTGCCGTACTTATCTCACAGAAGACATCCATATATAAGTGGATGTCTTTTTTAAATAAACAAGGGCATATACTGCCCTTATCCGTGGATCACATTAAAGAAGGCCTTATGTCTGAGAAGCCTCTTACTGATAAGTCTTTATGATCTCTTCCGCCACTGCCTTCCTCGTCATCGAGCGGTCCATGGCCTGTTTTTCTATATACCTGTGGGCATCGGGCTCTGACATGCCGAGCACCGATATCAGGATCCATTTTGCCCTGTTGACGGTCCTGATCTCGTTCATCTTTTCTTCGATCGAGAGATTCTTTTTCTCCCTCGACTTAAGCCTTTCCCTGGCGGTTATGAGCCAGTCCTTCGCGGTGTTCATGGACTGTTCGCTCAAGGGTTTCCTTAAAAGGAACACGCCGTGACGTGAGAGCCTGTCAAACGCCTCTCCGTAAAGCTCATCCCTTATGAGGAGCATGACGGCGGAGCCCGATGAAGCGGAGATATCGGCTGCGAGCCTTAAACCCTGACCGTCAGGCAGGGGAGAATTCACAAGTACGATATCGAATTCCATCTCGGTGACGGCTCTTCTTGCCGAAGATATGCTCGTTACGGCCGTTACGGGGCCGTATTCATGGGTCGGGAAAAAAGCGGGCAGCATGCTGTTGAATCTTTCCGATGCCGAAACTATTAGAACACTGTATAATTCTTCCTTAAGGCTCAAACGCGCTGCCTCCTTTCCCAAAGATGATATGCTTAAGTCCGCGTAAGGTGATTCAGTCGATTGCTTTCAGATAGATATCTGTTATCTCGCGGGGAAGGTGTTCCTTTATAAAACTGTCATTAAGAGCGGCAGCTCTGGCTTCCTCAAGGGATGATGGGAGCACCTTAAGGCCTTCCACGTCTTTTCCGGATGCTGTGAACAGATTCAGTTCTCTCGGCTCCGGAAGAGAGAGCCCCTTTTCAAGCCCGTAAAGAGCGGCCCATATGGTAAGAGCGAAAGCAATATACGGATTGGAAGAGGGATCGGGAGATCTGAGTTCTGCCCTTCTATATTCTCCTTCGGCATACGGTATGCGGATGAGCTGCGAACGGTTCCCCTTTGCCCAGGAGACATAGACAGGGGCTTTCATCTGTCCCAGCCTCTTATAGGAATCCCTGTGTGGGTTCATGAAAGCCGTCATTGGCACTATCCTGTCCATTATTCCCGCTATCATGCTTTTAAGGCTCTCTTCGTTGTGACCGGGTTCACAGGACAGGTTTATATGCAGTCCGTTCCCCGGATATCCGTCGAGCGGTTTTGGTGAAAAATCGGCATAAAGACCGTTCCTTCTGGCTATCGTCTTGACTACGGTCTGGAAGGTCATGGCATTGTCGGCGGCTGTCAGGGCGTCAGCATACCTGAAGTCTATCTCGTTCTGCCCGGGTCCCTGTTCGTGATGGGAGCCTTCGGGGCGTATGCCCATCTGTTCGAGGGTAAGACAGATCTCCCGCCTTACATTCTCGCCTCTGTCGTCAGGAGCGATGTCCATATATCCTGCGTCGTCATAGGGTATATTCGTCGGCATGTTTTTGTCGTCGAGCAGGAAGAGGTAGAACTCCTCCTCGGCTCCGAAGTAAAACGTATATCCGGCTTTTTTTGCGTCTTCGACCGCCCTTTTTAAAAGAGCCCGTGTGTCTGCGGTAAACGGGGTCCCGTCCGGATAGCGTATATCGCAGAACATGCGCACGACCTTGCCGTGTTCGGGTCTCCAAGGGAGCCAGTTAAGAGTGTGGGGTTCGGGAAAGAGGAAAAGATCCGAATTGGCTTCATCTCCGAATCCGGAGATCGCCGAAGCGTCGAACGCGATACCGTGCGTGAATGCGCGCTCAAGCTCGCCTGGCATAATGGAGATGTTCTTCTGCTTCCCGAAAACGTCGCAGAAGGCAAGACGTATGAATTTGACATCTTCCTCTATGACATATTGCATTACTTCTTCTTTTGTATATCTCATGATGTTTTGATCTCCCGTGCAGGTTATAGAAGACAGGAACCCGAAATATGGCCCCTGAGCCAATGATAATATACTATAGCTTTTTATATCTTTCCATGAAAAAACATGGTGAAAAAAGAGTTGAAAAAATTTTTTCCGGAAAATCCAAACCTGCTCAAAATCGTTTGACTTTGATCATCAGGCGGTCTAAAATCCGGATTGTTAAGGGCAATGGCGTCTTTAAGGTATTTATGTGCTTTAATGACGTTTTCTCTTTTTTTAGGAAATAACATGAAGGCAACGGCGTCTTGATCAGGGCAGTTTACTGCCGCGGTCAGGGCACCGTTTTTTATTTTGATCAAAACTATCAGGAGCGGAAAAATGGAAAATTGTGCTGTTGTCGGGATCAACTGGGGAGACGAGGGTAAGGGAAGGATGGTGGACCTTCTCACTGAGCAGTATGACATAGTGATTCGCTATCAGGGCGGAGGAAATGCCGGTCATACCGTCGTGAACGAAAAGGGCAGTTTTGCCCTGCATCTCCTGCCGTCTGGCATTTTCAGGGACGGGAAGGTGAATATACTCGGGAACGGTGTTGCACTGGATCCCGAGAATCTTATGGCAGAGATAGAGCAGGTGAGGTCCCAAGGCGTGGAAGTGACGCCGGACAATCTCAAGATCTGCGACAGGGCCTCGATACTGCTTCCCTGGCACAGGGAACAGGATGAGCTCGAGGAGCTGAGGCTGAAGGACAGGAAATACGGCTCCACAAAACAGGGCATCGCGCCTTTTTACTCGGACAAGTATCAGAAGAAAACAGTGCTTGCGGGAGAGGTCTTCTATCCCGAAAATTTAAGACAGCATCTTCTTGATATCCTTGAATGGAAGGACCTCACTCTTGAAAAGGTATACGGAGCAGAACCTTTCACCGAGGAGATGCTTGAAAGATGGGTAGAGGAGAGCCTTATGAGGATAAAGCCGTTCGTCACCGATACGGTAGGCTATCTCGAAAAAGCTCATGATGAGGGAAAGAGCATACTGTTCGAAGCACAGCTTGGAGCGTTAAGGGACATAGACTTCGGTATCTATCCGTATACCACATCGTCGAATACATTGGCGGCATACGCCCCTGTCGGCTCCGGGATGCCATATGCGAAAGTGGACAGGGTGGTCGGTGTGGTGAAGGCGTATTCCACCTGTGTTGGGGAAGGACCTTTCGTCTGCGAGATGGAAGGACCTGAAGCCGACAGGCTGAGAAAGGAAGGCGCCGAATACGGGGCAAAGACGGGAAGGCCTAGAAGGGTAGGCCCTGTCGATCTTGTGGCGACAAGGTACGGCACAAGGCTTCAAGGCGCTACGGAAATAGCGCTTACGAAGCTCGATGTGCTCTCATATATGGATATGATCCCCGTATGCACCGAGTATCTTATAGACGGCAGGGTGACGGAAGAGTTCCCGTTCCCGGATGCTCTTGAGAATGCGGAGCCTGTCATTACTTATTTGGAAGGCTGGAAAGAAGATATATCAGAAGTAAGGAGATTTGAGGATCTTCCAGGCGCCGCAAGGAGATATGTCGAATACATCGAGGAAAAGATCGAATGCAGGATAAGCTATGTGTCCGTCGGCCCCGAAAGGGAAAGCATAATAATAAGGTGAAGGGAGAAAAGAGATATGAATGATATTTATGAATCCCCGTTCTCAAAGAGATACGCATCGTCATATATGCTGGGTCTCTTCTCCCCGGATACGAGATATACGACATGGAGAAAGCTCTGGGTATCGCTTGCAAGGGCAGAGATGGAGCTGGGACTGCCTGTAACTGAAGAACAGGTAAAAGAACTGGAAGAGCACATATATGACATAGATTATGAGACCGTTGAAAAAAGGGAGAAAGAAGTAAGACATGACGTGATGGCCCACGTGTATGCGTATGGGAAAGCCGCCCCTTCGGCAGCGGGGATAATCCATCTCGGAGCCACGAGCTGCTACGTGACGGATAACACCGATCTCATAATAATGAGGGAGGCGTTAAGGTACATAAGAGGTGAACTGGCGTCGGTGATCTCTGAGCTCTGTGATTTTGCCGAAAGATATAAGGATATGCCGACGCTCGGATATACCCATTATCAGCCTGCCCAGCCTGTGACCGTAGGGAAAAGGGCAGCGCTCTGGATACAGGATCTGGTCATGGACCTCGAGGAGACAGGGTATATTCTTGATAATATCAGATTCCTGGGTTCAAGAGGGACGACAGGTACTGAGGCCAGTTTTGTAGATCTGTTTGACGGAGACACTGAAAAGATCGACAGGATGAACCGCATGATCGCGTCTGATTTCGGATTTTCGGAATGCTATGATATAGCGTCCCAGACATATCCCAGAAAGGTCGACACCAGGATCATGAATGCACTCTCGTCTGTAGCCGTGAGCCTGTACAGGATGGCCGAAGACATAAGGCTCCTTCAGCACGACAGACAGATAGAGGAGCCTTTCGAGAAGGATCAGATAGGATCCTCCGCCATGGCCTATAAAAGGAATCCGATGAGATGCGAGAGGATATGCTCGATAGCAAGATACCTTATCAGCATAGCCGGGAATGCCCAGATGACCGCATCGGTACAGTGGCTCGAGCGCACGCTTGATGATTCCGCGGGAAGAAGGATATCGATCCCTGAAGCGTTTCTTGCAGCCGATTCCATATTAAGGCTTGCGGGAAATGTGGTAAAAGGGCTTGCCGTCAACGAAAAGATGATAGAGAAGGCGCTTAACGAGTATCTCCCGTTCATAGCTACCGAAAACATAATGATGGAGGCAGTCAAAAAAGGGGGAGACCGTCAGAAGATACATGAGATCATAAGAAGATGCTCTGTAGAGTCGTCAGCCCTGATGAAGGAGGGAAAGGGATGCGATCTTCTCCTGAGGCTGTCTGAGCAGCCGGATATAGGGCTTCGGTATGAAGAACTGGAAAAGCTTATGGATCCGGCCCTCTATACCGGAAGATGTTCCGGGCAGGTGGAGGCATATCTGAAGAAAGTCAGAGAGCTGACCGGTACCGTAAAAGGCACGGATCAGGGCGAAAAGATAGAGCTTTAGGGGTGTATATGGATAAGATACTTGTTCTTGATTTTGGCGGTCAGTACGATCAGCTCATTGCTAGAAGAGTCAGAGCCGAACAGGTATATGCGGAGATAAAGGGATTCGATCAGATCACCGTGGACGATATAAAGGAAAACGGGTATAAGGGCATCATTTTTACTGGAGGACCCAACAGCGTATACGACCCGCAGTCTCCCCATTTCGATCCGGAAGTGACCCGCCTCGGGATACCGATATTAGGGATCTGCTACGGGCATCAGCTTCTGGCATATATGACGGGAGGAAAGGTATCGCCGTCCCTGGGACTTTCCGAATACGGAAGGACCGAGGTGGTGATGCATAAGAATATCCTTTTCAAGGGGCTCCCCGGACACAGCATATGCTGGATGAGCCATACCGACAGTGTGACTGAAGTGCCCGAAGGCTTTTCCGTGACGGCAAGGACGGACAGATGTGGCTGCGCGGCGATGTGCGACGAGGAAAGGAAGCTTTTCGGGGTACAGTTCCATCCGGAGGTCACTCATACCGAATACGGAAGACAGATACTGGTGAATTTTATTTTCGGCATCTGCGGATGCAGGGCAGACTGGAAGATGGATGATTTCATAACGTCATCGGTATCGAGACTAAGAGAAGAGCTGAAAGGAAAGAAAGTGCTCCTCGCTCTTTCGGGCGGTGTCGATTCATCCGTTGCGGCGGTGCTTCTTTCCCGTGCGATAGGCAGTTCACTAAACTGTGTATTCGTAGACCACGGATTCATGCGGAAGGGTGAGGCTGACATGGTAGAGAATACCCTGGGGCGGAAGCTGGGAGTTAATGTGATAAGAGCGGACGCCAGGGAAAGATTCTTAAAAAGGATAGCGGGCGTTGACGACCCGGAGAAAAAGAGGAAGATCATAGGCGAGGAATTCATAAGGGTATTTGAGGAAGAAGCTGAAAAGCTGGGGAAGATTGATATCCTGGCGCAGGGAACTATTTATCCCGATGTGGTCGAGAGCGGAAAGGGAAGCTCTGCTGTCATAAAGAGCCACCATAATGTGGGAGGGCTCCCGGAGGCAATGGACTTTTCCGGCATAACAGAACCCTTAAGGGACCTTTTCAAGGATGAAGTAAGGGAAGTGGGCTCGAGGCTTGGCATCCCTCTCGACCTTGTGATGAGGCAGCCTTTCCCGGGTCCCGGCCTTGCGGTCAGGGTGATGGGGGAGGTGACCGGTGAGAAGCTTTCTCTATTAACTGAGGCTGACGCCGTATTCCGGGAAGAGATAGAAAAAAACGGACTGGAGGGAAGACCAAGCCAGTACTTTGCGGTGCTTCTTGATGACAGAAGCGTCGGAGTGATGGGAGACGCGAGGACATACGGCAGGACAGTGGCATTAAGAGCCGTTACGACTGACGATTTCATGACGGCAGAGTGGACAAGGCTTCCAGGAGATGTACTGGACAGTGCCGCAAGAAGGATAACGAACGAGATCAAGGGGATATCAAGGGTTGTATATGATATAACGTCAAAACCGCCGGCGACGGTGGAATGGGAGTAGGGAGGAAGAGATCATGACAAAATACATTTTCGTCACGGGAGGAGTAGTCTCAGGACTGGGAAAAGGGATAACGGCTGCGTCGCTCGGGCGTCTTTTAAAAGCGCGCGGGCTCAAGGTGGCTGCACAGAAGCTCGATCCGTATATAAACGTCGACCCCGGTACCATGAGTCCCTATCAGCACGGAGAAGTCTATGTAACTGAAGACGGGGCTGAGACAGACCTGGATCTGGGACATTATGAGCGTTTCATAGACGAGGACTTAAACAGGTATTCCAACCTCACTACGGGAAAGGTGTACTGGAATGTTTTAAACAAGGAAAGACGCGGTGAATATCTGGGTTCGACCGTACAGGTGATACCGCATATAACCAACGAGATAAAGAACTTCGTATATAACGTCGGAAGGCACAGCGATGCCGATGTAGTCATAACGGAGATAGGCGGAACTATAGGTGATATAGAATCACAGCCTTTCATAGAAGCCGTAAGACAGATCTCGCTAGAGGCAGGAAGAGAGAACAGCCTTTTCATACATGTTACGCTGGTCCCGTATCTGCACGGATCAGAGGAGCATAAGACAAAGCCCACACAGCACTCCGTGAAAGAACTGCAGGGCATGGGGGTCAATCCTAATATCATAATACTCAGATGCGACCAGCATCTTGAGAAGCCGATATTTGACAAGATATCGCTTTTCTGCAATGTAAAACCGGACTGCGTCATAGAAAATATAACGCTGCCCAATCTTTACGAGGCTCCGCTGATGCTTGAAGAACACGGCTTTTCAGAAGTCGTATGCCGTGAGCTGGGACTTGATGCTAAGGAACCGGATCTCGATGAGTGGAAAGAGATGGTAAAGAGCATAGACACAAGGGACAAAAGCGTGAAGATAGGGCTCATCGGTAAATATGTAGGGCTCCATGACGCTTATCTGTCGGTGGCTGAGGCATTGAGGCATGCCTGCTATCATCATAAGGCGTATATAGATATAGACTGGATAGACTCAGAGAAGATAACGGACGAGAACGCTCATGAGATGCTGGGGGATCTGAGCGGGATAATAGTCCCGGGCGGTTTCGGCAGCAGAGGCATCGAGGGCATGATAGCAGCGGCAAGATATGCCAGGGAGAATGATGTTCCCTATTTCGGGATATGCCTCGGGATGCAGATAGAGGTAATAGAGTTTGCCAGGAACGTTGCAGGGATAAAGGATGCAAATTCGGGAGAATTCGATGAACAGTGCAAGAACAAGGTAATAGACTTCATGCCCGGGCAGAGCGATGAGATAGATAAAGGAGGAACCCTGAGGCTCGGAGCATATCCCTGTCATATAGCGGACGGTACGACTATGAAGAGACTGTACGGGAAGGATATCATTTCAGAACGTCACCGCCACCGCTATGAGTTCAACAATGATTACAGGGATATCTTAAAAAACTGCGGGCTCACACTTAGCGGGATATCACCGGACGGGCTCCTGGTCGAGACCGTGGAACTGACGGAAAGAAACTTCTTCGTAGGAGTACAGTACCATCCGGAATTCAAATCAAGACCGAACAGGCCGCATCCTCTTTTCAGCGGATTCATAGGGGCGGCTCTTGAAAAACAGGCAGAGGAAAGGTAAGAGCATATGCGATTCACTAAGATGCAGGGACTTGGAAATGACTATCTTTATATATACGGCGAAGTCCCGGCCGGTGTTGAGGATATGTGCAGAAGACTTTCTGACAGACATTTCGGGGCAGGTTCTGACGGAATGATATTCATAACCCCTTCAGACAGGGCGGATTTCATGATGCGCATATTCAATGCTGACGGCAGCGAGGCGATGATGTGCGGAAACGGTATACGCTGTGTAGGCAAATACCTTTATGACAGAGGATACACCGATAAGACAAGGATCACTGTCGATACTCTTTCCGGGATTAAGACGCTCGAGATGAGCGTAATAGGGGGAAAGGTAAGGCATGTTACTGTGAGCATGGGCACGGTCAGTGTATCGCACGACATCCCGCTCATACTGAGGGGAATGGAATTCATATGTACTCCGGTATCCGTCGGGAATCCGCATGCAGTGATATTCACCGAAGACACGGAGAGCATTCCCGTGAGCGATCTCGGTCCTCTTGTGGAACACAATATACTTTTCCCGGGAGGGGTAAACGCTGAATTCATTACAGTGACCGGGGAAAATGAGTTAAGGATGCGGGTATGGGAAAGAGGAAGCGGAATCACGCTGGCATGCGGGACCGGAGCCTGCGCATCTGTAACGGCAGCAGTAACGAAGGGTATCTTCAGCTACGGGATCCCCATTTCGGTGGACGCAGACGGCGGAAGGCTTGAGGTCACGGTATTAAGGAATCATGAAGTGCTCATGACAGGACCGGCTGAGACCGTGTTTGAAGGGGAGACCGATCTGTTCTGATGCAATATGCCATAAAAAAAGAAGTATGTGAAGGAAGAAAACAGTCACATGCTTCTTTTTGTGCATGATATAGACCCTGTCAGGGCCAGATATTCAGCGGGACAATACTCTTTTTATGAAAGTGTCCATCTTCTCTGTAACAGACGGGGCATGGAAGGCCGGGCCTGCATGGGGAGCGCCTTTAACAATGTAGAACTCGGCATCCTTGCCTGCTTTTTTGAGAGCGTCATACAGAAGCTCGCTCTGGCTTATAGGGACGGTCACATCGGCATCTCCATGGAATATAAGGATGGGAGGGATATCCCTCTCACTGCTGATGTATTCCGTTGCTTTCGCGTATTTCATAAGTCCCGCCATCTTTTCCATGTCATCGCCCATAAGAGCCGAGGCAATGTCGTCTATCCCTTCGATGACGGTAGATCTGTCGAGGGTAAGCATGGTCATAGGGTCTGTCACTCCGTAGAAGTCGATGATGCCTTTTATATGCGCTTCGACTTCGCTGTCGGTGCCGTCATCAAGGACAGGCAGTCCGTTTGAAAGACCGACCATGAGAGCGGTATGACCGCCTGACGAATCGCCCCATATTATGAGCTGTTCGGGATCTGCCTGATATTCTTCGGCATGCCTGATCATATATCTGAGACCGGCCTTGGCGTCCTCGACCATCGCGGGGAATCTTGCTACCTCAAACCCGCGGCCCTGAACCGATGCTACGACATAACCCATCTTTGCTATGCCTGCCAGGAATGGCAGCCATCGGTACATCTCCTGTTCCGCAAATGCTGAACCCTGATAGTATATTATCAGCGGGTACTTTTTGCCGGGTTCATTCTCAAAGGGTTTCATAAGCTGTATATACCTGTTTACGCCGCCCCTTACTCCGTAAAGTATATTGGGGTAGTATTCCACAGTCATATAATCTAGTTCAGCGTCTATAACGGGCAGTTTATCAATGTGTTCCATGACATGTCTCCTTAAGTGCCATTACCTTCAGAAGAGAAGGGTATCGACTTCATCAAGAAGCGCGAGGATCTTTTCTTTGCATATCTCTATAGAAGCCCTGCCGGTCTCTGAATCGAATCCGTGCCTTCTTATAGTCCTTCTCATAAGCCTTGTATAGCCTATCAGCTGAGCTTTCTTTTCTACAGCTTCTATCTCTTCAGTGCTCCTGCCTTCAAGATAAAGTCTTATAAGCTTGTTCCACAGAAGGTCAGCTGTTTCAGTAGGAATGCCCAGGAATGAAGCTGCGCTTGGTTCTCCGATGCTGTGGAAACCGGCATACGCATTGAACATGCTTGCCAGCTCAAATACAGGATGCCCATAGCATAGAGTATCCATGTCGATAAGAAGCGCTTCCCCGTTCTGGAGCATAACGTTCTTTATATGATAATCGCCGTGGAGAAGGTGGAGATCCTTGGGTACCGCGCTGACGAGGGAAACGAGCTTTTCTGCCTTGTCATTAGGAAGGTAGTCCTTAAGGAAAGAAGCCCAGTCAAGAGCTGTTTCCTTCATATCAGGCATGCTTCCTTCCTTGACAACGGTACCATGGATCTGCTTTAAAAGGTCTATGCTCATCCGGGCAACTTCGTCGACCGTCTTCTCGCCTGTTATAAGTAGCTTTGCAAAGCTCTTCGCGTTCAGAAGCTCGAACACCGAGCCATAGCCTCCGCCTTCGATCTTTACAACGTCATAAGGGATAGCTGTAGGTATGCCGGAAACGAAGGCGATCCTTGCAAGCTCCCGTTCCCTGTGTATCTCGGGAAGAGCGTCAGGATTCAAATAGACCTTTACTATGGTATCTGCATCTATCCTGTATACTTTTCCGTTGGCGCCCTGGCCTATGATCTCGGCCCCTTCGACGGAAAGCACCCTGTATGCCTTTTTAACGTCCATCATCTCGGTGAAGCCTGTCATGTCGAGGACCTCATACACATCCGAAGATACGTTCACAAGGGAGGTATCGTCTATCGCTTTCTTTATGCGGAGTATTATCCTCAGTCCCGCACTGGAGATATATGAAAGATCAGTGCAGTCAAGCTCCACGGATACAGGTGACAGCTCGGACATGCCGGTGTTTATCACCTTTTCGATATCTCCTGCATTTGCAGAATCGATGTGTCCTTTCAGTTCAACAAAAAGTTTTTTCCCGTCTTTTCTTATACTCACGTTATCCATAAATCATCAGATCCCTTCAAAAATATCATCAACGAGTTTTTTCAGTTCCATCCAGGCATCTTCATTCTTCATATCTTCCGTATAGTTCAGAATGGTCCTGTAATACCATTCCTGTTCCTTGGGGTCCTTCATGTTGAACATATCGAAGAACTCAATGCCGCGTTTCTTCCATTCCCTGTAGAAGCCTCTTATATTTGAGAGCTTATCGGATATCCAGATCACCTTGGTGCCGGGATCCGGGGATTCCTTAAGGGTTTTTAACGATAGGGATTTCCTCAGCTTCCATGATTGTTCGCGGGGCAGGTCCCACATTTTGTCTTCTGTTTCGGTGCCGACCAGAAACGCCACTCTCTCGCCGAATCTTTCCCTTATATCGTCCAGCGTTGCGTCTGTATCCTCGACCGTATCGTGGAGAAGCGCCGCAGCGATCACTTCTTCGTCTGTTGTCATGGTAGAGGCTGTCACTGCTGCTTCCAGCGGATGGAGGATATATGGCAGCCCCGTCATCTTTCTCATCTGTCCCTCATGATGGGAGGCTGCATATTCAAGAGCATCTTCAATAAGTGCCATCAGATATCGATATCCTTTCTTATCGTTACGGTATTCATACCGTTCCTGTATTCATACTTAACATCATCCATGAGCTTTCTGGTAAGGAATATCCCGAGACCTCCTATCTCCCTGTCGTCGGCAGAAAGGGTCGTGTCAGGTGTCTTGCCCTTGAGCGGATCGAACGGAGCACCGCTGTCGCTGAATCTGAGGAAAACAGACCTGTGATCATCCGATCTCCCTATCTCGACCTTTATGTCTCCCTTTTCCATTCCCCTGTAGGCAAACTTTGAAACGTTTGAAAAAAGCTCATCCGAAGCTATCTTTATCCTTGATGCATCTTTCATCCCGACACCGTATGATTCCAGCTTTTCATCTATGAAATCCATGACTCTGGGCTGGAAATCGGTCTCAGCCTCTATATTAAGGCTGCTGTCAAAGCGGATCCCGCTTTCTCCGTTATATCTGAGGCAGAGCATCGTTATATCATCGAACTGATCGGTATCCATGGAGAAGTTATCAGCCGCAATACTGACGGCATCTATGATCTCTTTCGGAGTCTTTTCCGAATTGCTGTTCAGTACCTTTATGAGCCGATCGGATCCGAACCTCTCTCCCTCGCGGTTTGCGGCCTCCATGACTCCGTCGGTATACAGGAATATACAGCTTCCGGGGGCAAGGTCGATTGTGTAATCGGTATACTTTGAAGAACTCATACCGCCTATGACGAAGCCGTGTCTGTCACGGAAAAGCTCAAAACTCCCGTCCGCACTGCTTATGATGGGATATTCATGTCCCGCATTCGAGGCCGTGAGCCTGCCGGTCGAAAGCTCGAGCACCCCGAGCCAGACCGTCACGAACATGTCTTCCCTGTTATTGGAACAGATCTGTTCGTTTACCGCCTTAAGGACCTGCGCGGGGGAAAGCCCCGACTGGGCCCTTGTCTTTATGAGTATATTGGATATCATCATGAAAAGCGCTGCAGGTATCCCTTTTCCGGAAACATCTGCCATGACGAGCCCTAAATGATCGCTGTCTATCATGAAGAAATCATAAAAATCGCCGCCGACTTCCTTCGCAGCCTCCATCGAAGCGTAGATGTCGAAAACACCGACATCGGGGAACGGAGGGAAAACATGCGGCAGCATGCTTGACTGTATCCTCATAGCCAGGTTGAGCTCGGTACCGATCCTCTCTCTTTCAGCAGAATCCCTTGAGACCCTTTCGACATAGTCCGACAGCTCGCTCTCCATGGCCTTCATCGTGAGACTCAGGTTCTCTATCTCATCGCCCGTATGTATGTCGAGCCTGCTGAAATACTGTCCTTCTCTCCTGTCCTGTATACTGTCTTCATAATATGCCTTTGCCGCATCGGCAAGCTCGTTTATGGGGGCCACAACTCCTCTTTCGAGAGCTCTTTCCGAAAGCGCGACCACCAGGACATCGAGTATCAGGACTATGAGGCAGTACTGTGTGAAGAAAGTCCTGCTGAGTTTGGCTACTTCATTCATATCCGTCTCAAAAAATATGTACACGACATATTTCCCGTGTGCAAACAGCTTTTTTCCGGCCATGCAGCGGTACCCGTACTGTTCTGTGTCTGACAGGACAGAAGTGAGCTTGGGCGTGCCGTAGAGGCTGTCCATATCATCCGAGAAGCCTCTCATGAGCCCGGCGAACGTATCTTCCTCAATGATGTCGAAGCTTCCCGGGGGACAGAACGTATCGGATGTGTCTGAGTCCGCGATGAATATCTGTCTGTGATGCTCGGGATCCATTGCAGCGGTATAGGCGGCAATGGCTTCTCCTCTTATCCTCATATCCATGAGGAGCTTCCTCATGCGCTCAAATGCGGGAGTCCGTACAGACATGAATCTCTCTATGTTATCCCTTCCGTCGCCTTTCTCGTTTTCGGGGATGCTGTCGAAAATATCAAGGACGGCAGCCGCTTCTTTCTGCACTTCTTCAATGTCGATAACGGCGGCGGCCATGTTGGAAAGATGGAAGGTGAGCTTTCTGTATTCACGGTTGATGGTGGCTGTATAGAGATAAAAGCCGAAGCTGATGGCGGCTATGCTCAGGATAAGGACGAAAAGGATGGTGGACCTGAGCGTCTTTCCCCTGATGCTGAAATGCATGCGCTCGAAATCGCTCATGTTCCATACGGATTTTTTAGGCATGTAGGACCTCCTTTTCCTTATCCTTAGGGGATGTTTTCACAATATGAATGATATCATACGGGGAAGGCCGTTTTCAACATCGGGGCGGGCACACAGGACGTGTTTACAGGCATGAAAAAAGAGGCTTCAGCCTCTTTTAGGGTCAGTTCTGTTTTTTCAGTTTCTTAAGCCAGTAGTCTTTTCCGTAAAGCACTGCTTCTCCTATAAGACAGACCGGAATGGCAGCTGCTATATCTATCACCGAGTGCTGTTTTATAAAGCATACTGACAGGCATACCATGAGGACATAAAGTGAAAGGAGCGCTTTTAAAAGAGGGCTCAGGTCCCTGTCTTTGAGTCCCACCGAGAGCACAGCAAGGGAATATGCCACATGCAGTGAAGGGCATACGCCAGACGGTGTATCGAAGCTGTAAATGAACCTGACTATATCGGTGAATATGTTGTTCCTTGCAAATGTGTCGGGCCTAAGGTCCTGAACGCTAGGCCATACGATATATGTGAGCATCGCGAGGGCCTGTGTGATCATTATATAGATCTGGAGCTTTTTGAAAGCTTCGACGTTATAGAACATCGTATATGCGAGGGATCCGGCTATGAGCAGGAACCATGTCCAGTAGAAGATTACGAAATACTCGCAGAAGGGTATCATATCGTCGAGAGGGCTGTGTACTATATTGCATTTTTCCAGCGGTATAAGATTCTCGGTAAGGAAATACAGGGCAAAGTACGCTACCCATCCCAGCAGCAGCTTGAGATGCGAGAAGCGGGGGTCGTTTATCGTCCTTATGGAGAGCCCTCTGTAGTCGTACGGAGTCTTTTTCTTCATGGATCTGTTCCTTTTATCTGTTGTAGGGTCTGTCTTTCTTAGGAAGATTGAGATAGGGCACTACCCTGTGCCTCGGCAGGGACACCGCCATCCGGGTTATGCTTTCCATAAGGTAAGCCGCGATCCTTTCTCTTTCCTTTTTAAGATCGCTGTCGGCATCATATTCCGTAGGCGCTCCGAACACTATGAGACCGAGAGCGGGGGATATATATGCCGGTACGAAGCTGATAGTCCTGCCGCTTTTCCTTGTGTACGATCTTGCGGTATCTATGAACCTGTCCTGAAAGTCATTTATTATGTCGTTGTGCTTTTTCGCGTATTCCGGGAATACAGTGATCCTGCAGCCTTTAAGAAGGAGATCCGCTGTCTTTTTTACTGTCGTGATTAGCCTGTGATCCCGGTAGACGGGGACTGTATGGGCGTTTGAGAAAATAAAGACCGACAGGGGAGCTATGACGTATGAAAGGATCCTGTAGAACCATCTGATATATACGGGCTTCATGGACCAGAAATCCTTATACGCATAGGCAGGGACTTCCTTTATATCCATCATCTCGGAAGCGCACCAGGTATAGTGATCTCCCGGGATATAGAACTCGGAAGCCAGAGGGCCGTACATCTGGCAGTGATTGGCCACTATGAAGCATGGCCCTTCGGGCAGATTATCCGCTCCTTCTAACCGGTATTTCTTGCTGAACGCGATCACCAGACGCTCTGTTATCCTGTAGAGCAGTCCCGGTCTTTTTTCCTCCATCGGGTCCTCCTTGTCTAATAAGGGGAACGGGACATAAAACGCCCCATTGAGACTATTTTAACAGATTATCACCAGTTAGTGAAGAAGCAGGCGTGTCAAAGAACGCGCATCATGCCTTTCATGTATACCCCGTGCCGGATATATTGTATAATCATGATAACAATGTATGTATTGGAGAATGAGATGCTTAAGATAGAGGGACTTGTAAAAACTTACGGGGACGTAAGGGCGGTGGACGGGCTCACCTTGAATGTGGAGCCGGGTGAGCTCTATGCCTTTATCGGTCATAACGGAGCGGGAAAGACGACTACCATCAAGTGCGCTGCCGGTATACTGACCTTCGACGGCGGAACGATAGAAGTGGCGGGGCACGACATAAGGAGGGAACCCGTCCAGGCAAAAAAGCTCATGGCCTACATACCGGACGATCCCAATATTTATGGATACATGACGGGGATGCAGTACCTCGGTTTCCTGTCGGATATTTTCGAGATAGATGAGAAGACCAGGAAAGAGAGGATAGAAAAGTTTGCCGAGCTCCTGTCTCTTAAGGCAGCCCTTATGATGCCTGTCAACGAATACTCCCACGGTATGAAGCAGAAACTGGCGGTTATAGGCGCTTTCATCCATGAGCCAAAGCTGATAATAATGGACGAGCCTTTCGTGGGTCTGGATCCCGTAGCGGCATTCACGTTAAAGGGACTCATGAGGGAACACTGCGACAGCGGCGGAGCGATCTTCTTCTCGACACATGTGCTCGATGTGGCAGAAAAGCTCTGCGACAGGGTCGCGATCATAAAGGAAGGCAGGCTCGTAAAGACCGGCAGCATGGAGGAGGTCAGGGGGGATAAATCCCTCGAGTCGGTATTCCTTGAGCTGGAGGATAAAAATGCTTAAGGCACTTGTTAAGAAGCAGCTCAAGGAGCTCTTCAGGGGCTATTTCTATGATGCCCGGAAAAACAGGATGAAAACGCCCGGGGAAACCCTGATGCGTTTTTTATGGTTCGCGGCCATAATGGCCTATCTGGGCTACAACTTCTACAATCTTTCGGGAAGCATGTACGGCGTTTTCATACCTCAGTCGATGGACTGGGTATACTTCTCGCTGATGTCGATGATAGCGTGCGCGCTCGGCACCTTCGGCAGCGCTTTCAATACCTTCGAAGGGATGTATAAGGCTCAGGACAACGATCTTCTGCTTTCGCTGCCGATACCGGCTTACAGGATCATCCTGTCAAGGCTCACGGGAGTAGCTTTTCTGAGCCTTCTCTATACGATGGTGGTCTGGCTGCCGGCTGCCGGTCTTTATATCATAAGGAGACCTGCCGGGATAAGTCAGATCGTCATGATACTTCTCATGATAGTCATCCTGACTCTTCTCGTTACCGTGATCTCGAGCGCATTCGGCTTCCTTATAGCAGTCATATCGAAAAGGCTGAAGAATCAGAGCGTCCTGACAGCAGTGATAGCGGTGGTGCTGTTTGCCCTTTATTATTTCGTCGTGATAAGACTTTCGGACAGCTTCGATACCATTTACGAACACTCGGACGAGGTGTCTCATTTCCTTTTGAGATTCGGAAATATATTCGTTTTGATAGGAAAGGCTTCAGCAGGGGACGTCAGCTCTTTTATCATACTGACGGTGATAGTCATTTTCATGTCAGCCATACTGTTTCTCATACTGCATGGGACCTTCAAGGGCCTTGCCCAGGGCACGGCCTCAAGGAAACGTTCAAAGGCCTTAAGATACGGAAAGAAGAGAAGCCCCTTCACGGCCCTTGTCATGAAGGAAACCGGATATTTCTTCAGCGACGCGTCGTATATGCTGGACTGCGGGCTCGGCGTGATTATACTTCCGGTGCTCGCGGTGCTCCTTGCCGTATACAGGAAAAGGATACTGGAGCTCATTTATGCGCTTCTTGGAGACCTTCCGGGCCTTGAAGGATATGTCGTTGTGATCCTTTCGGCCCTCATATGCCTCGTCATGTCGGGTAACATGATCACGATGCCTTCGGTATCGCTTGAGGGCAGGAGCATATATCTTATAAGATCATGTCCAGTGGATTCAAAGACCATACTCAACGCAAAGATGCTGTCAGGCATATCCATCAACTCGGTGCCGGTCACCGTCAGCTCCTTAGTGATGGCGCTGTCACTGAAGCTGGGATTTTTCGGCGTCCTGTCAGTCCTCCTGTTCACGCTTTCCTTCACTGTCTTTATGGGAGTATCGGGGATGGTCATGGGCATCAGAAACGCGAACGTGGGCTGGGTCACGAAGGAAGCCGTTTTAAGACAGAACTTCACTGCCTTTTCGGGATTCTTCGTCTATATGATAATTATGACTGCCGTGGCGGGGCTTTATATCCTTACCGGCGCTGCCGTTCCTGGGCCTGCATATCTTACCGCCTTCTCAGTGCTTATGGTGATAGCATCATTCTTCCTTTCAAAATGGGTATACGGAAAGGGCAAAGAACTGTTTGAGATGCTGTAAGATAAGCCTGAATGAGATAAAAAAACGGTCAGCTTTTCACATGCTGCCCGTTTTGCTGTATAAGACTTTGGTAAAGGATATCAGTTTTCCTTCTTCATAAGATCCTTAAGGGTCCTTGAGAAGAAGAAACCGCGGATCATCTCATCGTATTCCTTCCACATCGGTATCGTACGGCAGAACGATATATTGGGGCACCCTGGTGCTCCCTTTTTAAGACAGGCTACTGGGGCCAGGGTCCCTTCGGTAAGCTCAAGTATCTCGCCCAGAGTACATTCTGACGGATCCTTGACGAGCCTGTAGCCGCCGCCTTTGCCGCTTATCCCTTCAAGAAGGCCTCCCGAAACAAGATCCCTTACTATGAGCTCAAGGTACTTTTTCGATATCTTCTGGTTCTCTGCAAGGTCTTTAAGAGGCATATAATTGCCGCCGCCGTTCTCGGCAAGCTCGGTCATTATCCTTAACGCGTAACGTCCTTTTGTGGAGATCATATTTCTCTCTGCTCCTTTTCCCTATTATTATACTATATGATACGGCAATATTTCAAAAAAATCATTGAAGCGTATATGGCAGTGTTCATGAAGATCATACGTCGGAAAAAACTTTTTAATTACCTATTGACATACTATGTAAATAGTGTTAAGATGACATCGTTTTAAGCATGAAGATGCTTAAAAGGAAAGAGGAAGAAAGATGTCAGGTATTCTAAGGCGATACGGAAAATGTATGCGAATGTATGGCTCCCGGGCAGGATCGATGGCCGGTGCTTTGCCATGCATAGATGCAGAGAAAGCTCCGTAAAGCCTTAAAGGATGAGGCGAGACCATCATGAAGGACCTGTCCGGGAGATGCTGTATCATCCCGGATTTTATTTTGCACGGAATATGAGATAAGAAGGCCTTAAGGAAGGCTGTATAAAGATTTAAGGAGACAAAAAATGAGCAATTACAGATTTGAGACGCTTCAGCTTCACGTAGGACAGGAACAGGCAGACCCGGCAACAGATTCAAGGGCGGTGCCTATATATCAGACGACTTCATACGTATTCCATAACAGTGAGCATGCAGCTGCAAGGTTCGGCCTTACGGATGCCGGAAACATTTACGGAAGGCTCAACAACAGCACGCAGGATGTGCTTGAAAAAAGGATAGCGGCGCTCGAGGGTGGTACGGCAGGACTCGCCCTGGCTTCGGGAGCTGCGGCGATAGCGTATACGATAGAAGCCCTGGCGTTCGGGGGCGGCCATATAGTGGCGCAGAAGACGATATACGGAGGATCGTTCAACCTGCTCGGGAACACGCTCCCGGGATACGGCATAACGGCGACCTTTGTCGACATACACGATCTTGGCGCCGTAGAAAAAGCCATAAGAGCTGACACCAAGGCGGTATTCATAGAGACGCTTGGAAATCCGAACAGCGACATACCGGATATAGATGCGGTTGCCGGTATAGCCCACAGGCACGGGATCCCGCTGGTAGTCGACAATACTTTCGGGACGCCATTTCTTATAAGGCCGATAGAGCACGGGGCAGACATAGTCGTCCATTCAGCCACTAAATTCATAGGAGGTCACGGGACCACTTTAGGAGGTATCATAGTCGAATCAGGGAAGTTCGACTGGAAGGCCGCAGGAAAATATCCGAACATAGGGGCACCGAATCCCAGCTATCACGGCGTTACCTTCCAGGACGCAGTACCCGGGGCGGCGTTCGTGACATATATAAGGGCGATACTCTTAAGGGACACCGGAGCATGTATATCTCCTTTTAACGCTTTCCTTCTCCTTCAGGGGACGGAGACGCTGTCTCTCAGAGTCGAGAGGCACTCTGAGAACACAAAAAAAGTTATAGAGTATCTTGTGAACAACCCGAAGGTGAAAAAGGTGTACCATCCTTCCCTCAAGGATCATCCTGACCATGCCCTTTATGAGAAGTATTTCAAAAACGGCGGGGGATCGATCTTCACCTTCGACATAAAGGGAGGGAAAGAGGAAGCCTGGAGATTCATAGACAGCCTTAAGGTGTTCTCGCTGCTAGCGAACGTTGCCGATGTGAAGAGCCTTGTCATACATCCGGCTACCACCACCCATTCGCAGCTTACGGATGAAGAGCTTGAAAGCGCCGGGATAGGGCAGGGTACCATAAGGCTCTCAATAGGGACGGAGCATATTGACGATATAATTGAAGATCTGGACCAGGCGTTCTCAGCGATATGAGAACAGGTCCATATGCATATGATGTGATATAATCATTTGAGGAAAGGACACAGGAGATATTATATGGCAAAGATATACAACGATATAACCGAACTGGTGGGAAAGACCCCAATCGTAAGGATAGGAAACATTGAAAGGGAGCTTGGGCTGAAGGCACAGGTGCTGATAAAGCTCGAGTACCTTAATCCCGCGGGAAGCGTAAAGGACAGGATCGCAAAGGCGATGATAGAGGATGCCGAGAAGAAGGGGCTCCTTAAGGAAGGCTCTGTCATAATAGAACCGACATCCGGAAACACGGGCATAGGGCTTGCCGCTATCGCAGCGGCAAGAGGCTACAGGATAATACTCACGATGCCTGAGACTATGAGCGTGGAGAGAAGGAATATCCTTAAAAACTACGGGGCGGAGATAGTCCTCACCGAGGGCTCGAAGGGGATGAAAGGCGCGATCGCAAAGGCGGAGGAGCTTCAAAAGGAGATAGAGGGAAGCTTCATTCCGGGCCAGTTCGTGAATCCCGCGAATCCGAAGATACATAAGGAGACTACAGGCCCCGAGATATGGGAAGATCTTGACGGGAAGATAGATATCTTCGTAGCCGGCGTAGGGACCGGAGGAACGATCACCGGTACCGGACAGTATCTCAAGGAGAAGGACCCGGGCGTCAGGGTGGTCGCTGTAGAACCATCGGATTCCCCCGTACTGTCAGAGGGCAGGTCGGGTCCCCACAAGATCCAGGGCATAGGAGCCGGATTCGTTCCGGACGTTCTTGATACCAAAGTATATGACGAGGTGTTCCCGGTTGCGGGAGATGACGCCTTTAGGACTGCGAAACTACTTTCAAGGAAGGAAGGCATATCCGTGGGCATCTCATCGGGAGCCGCGCTCTTCTGCGCTGTCGAGCTGGCTAAGAAAGAAGAGAACAAAGGCAAGGTGATAGTTGCGCTTCTTCCTGACAGCGGGGACAGATACTATTCGACACCTCTTTTCGAATAACTGAAAAACAGTTGAAAAAGTCAAAAAGAAGCACCCTTATAAAGGATGCTTCTCTTATATCTGTCTTTCTTTGACTTATGAGAAGATGTCAAAATCGCTCGAGAACACCAGGGCGAACAGGTTGTCGCTGTTGATATGCCAGCTTTCCCTGATCTTTTCCTTTGCTCCGGGTGTCCCTGTGAGGAGGTCTGCAAGCCCCGTCAGATAGAGAGACTGTCCTTTTCTTAAGGTCTTCGGATCGCCTATGAAAGGTATGAAGAACGGCGTCGTGCCGAAGAATCCGTTATCCTTCACATCTGCCATCGCTTTCCAGTCTCTTAAAGCTCCTATAAGGATATGCTGCGCCTTTACGGGTTCTCCGAGATGCCTTGCCGCCGCAGCCTGCCATGCCGGGAGCTCGGGCAGATTGCCTTTGCTGAAGTACTCCACGGGAACCTCCGCGACTTTCCTGAACAGGACTTCCGCGTCATCCTTTTTCCCGCATCTCTCAAGCGCAAGAGCCTCGAGGAACATGAGCGGCACGAGCTTGCTGATGTGCCAGATGCCGCTTCCGAGGGAATCCGGGAAGACGCGCCCGTCAGCAAATATCCCTGCAGCCTTTTCAGCATCTCCGTCCTTAAGTGTCATAAGGCCTTTTATGACATGGGCCAGCATGTACTGCTCGGCAGTCGAGTATTCCCCGCCTTCGCAGCTTATGAATTCACGCGAGAGCAGGATATCAAGAGCCCTGTCCGGCATCATGAGCTGGTTATATGCCTTTGCAAGTTCTTTTATAATGTCTTCCCTGCTGTATTCATGCGACTCGATAAGGGATATCTTCTCCCTCGGGTCTGTGCCCATCCTGTCCATCAGAAGAACGGTCTCATGCAGGAGCTCCTCGTCATCGGGACATTCTTCGGTGAGGGCTTTCATTATCTCAAGAGCTTCCTCCTGACGTCCGAGATGGCTATAGTAAGCTACGGCGAGATCCCTCCTTGAATGGACGAGGCTGCTGTTGCTGAAGAGCTCAGCAGCTTCCTTATAGTATCTCTTGTCATAGAGGAGGCAGCCTAAGAGCATACGTGCGTACGGATCATCTTCATCGCTGAAAGCGTCCCTTAAGATCTTTATCTCAAGAGGCCTTACAGGGAAAGTGTTGCCTATCCTTGCGTTCCTTGCCTTCTTAAGGATCTCATCCCTTCCGTCCTTTCCGTTAAGCTTCATGAAATATGCCAGGGCATAGAGAAGGATGGCGTTCGGATCGTCCTTCTTATATTCATACAGCTTCGTGAAAAGATCGAGGGCGTCACCGCATCTGCCCATATCCATCAGATCGGACGCTATATCTAGAGAAGTCTGCACCGGGCAGCTGTTCATGAGCCCGAAGAGATCGCCGGCTCCCGATACCGTTCTCATGAGATGATCCAGGGGATCATTCTCAAGGGTGCGTTCCGCAAGCTCGTCCGCTCCCTTTATATCTCCCGTCTCCTTTAACGCTATATAGAGCACGGCCTTTGCAAGACTGTTTTTGTTTCCGCGTTCGAGAGCTTCAAGTGCATGCTTTCTGGCCTTTACGGGATCGCAGTTTTTAAGGTCGAGGACCGCTATCCTGGTAAGGCTCTTCTGCGCGCAGTCGTTTGCCCATGCGGCCTTAAAGTAATAGTCATAAGCTTCCTTTGTTCTGCCCTGAGCCTCGAGGATCCTCGCGTATGTGTAATACGCCTCTCCGCTCCTGAGCCTCGTATTGAATCTCGTCAGCTTGTCTATGGCGCGCTTCACATAATGCTCGGCACCGTCAAGGTCATGCCGTGACAGCTCGTATTTTGCCATGCCTAAAAGAGACGGGGCGTGGGAGGGATCTCTCTTCAAAGCTTCGAGGAAATATGCGTCGGGCTTGATAGTAGGATCCTTGTACTGGAGTACGTGCATTCCGGCAAGATACAGCTCTTCGGTGTCTTTCATATCTGCCGCTATCGGCATATCCGTTATAGGTTCAGGCATCTTGTACCCGTCCTGGACCTTTTCGGTATATGAAGATATGACATTTTCACCCTCAGCCACCGTGACCTCCACGAGCTCCGGTATCCCGTCAACTGCAAACGAAAGCGGCCGGACAGGAGAGAGGTCGCATTCCTTTATAAGGACGGTCCCTTTTTCGGATGACATCTTTATCGTTGCCCCTTTTATCACCTTTGTGGACTGGATATTCAGACAGCCGTTTTCCCTGTCGATCTTAAGGGCAAGATTAAGATCTGCGTAGTCGGGCGTGCCTATCTTCGTTATGGGATACCAGAACTGTGAGAAGTTCTTGGTCTCATAAGCTTCTATCCATGAGAAATCGGGCTGGTTGTCCGAATATGATCCGGCCATGAGCTCGGCATACTGTCCGTCGGTATCGGTGAGTGCGTTCTCCCATGACTTGGCAAGCTGGGTATATCCCCATGACCACATCTTTTTTCCGGGCGAGAGGTGATGGTCGCCTATATGGACGACACCGCATCTCTTACCGTGGTCATAGCCTCCGAAGAAGTCATAGTCGGAAGCACACGCGAAGTATGATGTGGCGGGGACGGTGTTCTTATGCCATGAGATGTCTCTCGGGGGATCCATGTTGATCCCGTTGTAGACCCCGCTGCCGGCTATCGGATACGTGGTCCTTGATTTCAGATAGTGGTAATTCACATATGTGACATCCTTCGGGAAGAATATCTGGTAATCCTTGTTTACGGGCACCGCGGCATTCTGCCAGAAAAGGAAGGATTTTTCCGAGGAAGTCCTGTTGTAGAGTGATACCCTCGTCTCAAGATAAGTCGCGTCGGGTCTCAATATGACGGATACCGTGCCTTTGGTGCGTTCCATTGGCTCATGCTCGGACAGGATGCATTCGACGCTCCCGTCGGGGTTTTCCCTTATGATGTAATCGACCGGCATGAAGCCCGATGGCCTGTGATGGAAGGGCCAGTTGAACTCGATGCCTCCTGAGATCCAGCTGCCCAGCGCGCCTATGAGGGCGGGCTTTATGACATGCTGTTTGTAGAAATAATCGTAACCTGTGGATTTATCCAGCGCGGAGAATATCTTCCCTCCTATCTCGGGCAGGATCTCGAGCACGACGTAATCGTTTTCCATTACGACCATATCATACTCCCGGTCTTTCCTTTCTGATCTGTCCGTCTGGGTGACCACCTTGTTGGGGTAGGGATCACCGCTCGTTCCCTGATGGTTCCTGTTTTCAGCGAACATGGGATACTCGATCTTTTTCGCGTCCGGATACGTTGGGATGGTGACCTTTCTGACACTGATGCTTGCCTTTGTCATGACATATACCTTTCCTTTGATGAATCATCTTCCCGGCCCTTGCTGCCACATAGCTCTCTTCAAAAATGAAGCCTCAGGCCGGCCCTTTTTTTGTTAAGTTTTAAATGGATTTTACGTTTTTCATTTTATATTATCCCCCTGTGCTTGTAAATAAGGGCGGGATATAAACATGACCGCGGCAGGAATTTCTTTACGTCTTGACCCTTTTTTCATATGTGTTATCCTTTTTATGGATGCCTGTTAACAGGGACGTCCGGAAAAGGAGCATCATATGGCGCATAAGACTGAAAACACAGTGCTTACCAACATGTGCATGATATATGACGGGGATATGGTCCTCGTAATGGATGGGACGAATGAACAGTGGCCCGGGATCACGTTCCCCGGAGGGCATGTGAAGCCTGGAGAGTCCATAACAGGCTCCTGCATAAGGGAAGTCTATGAGGAAACGGGTCTTAAGGTGAGCGGGCTCAAGCTGTGCGGGCTCAAGCAGTGGACCGATGCAGGTAAGAATTACAGATACATCGTCTTCTTCTTCAAGACTGACAGATATGAGGGTGAGTTAAGGGGATCAAGAGAGGGGAGACCCTTCTGGACAAAAAAAGAAGGTATAAGAGAAATGGATCTGGGAGATGGCTTTGACGCCATGCTCGACGTGTTTTTCTCAGATTACCTTCAGGAAGATTATTTCCATATGGAAGACGGAAAATGGATAGAGGAGATCCTCTAGCTGTCTAGTCTTTCTCGAATATGACACCGCCGCCTTCGGTCGGGTGATCTATATACCTGACATCCGCTGATGACGTTCTGTATCTTAATATGTTCCTCACGATAAGTATGTCTCCTGCAGCTCCCGAGATGAGCGCGACGCCGATGAGGAGAAGCATCCAGGAGCCTGTGATAAGCGCTATGACTGCGGGAACGATCCCCGTTACGATAAGAGGCATGAGAGCGCCTGTGATATACTGTCCCTTTGAAAGGGGAGTCTTGCAGCTGCAGTAGGGTGCGAGATACTCTTTCATGAATCCGAACGATATATCCCTGAAATGATCCTCGGCAAAGACCGCCCATGTGGCCCCGTGCACCAGCTCGTGCACTACGGTGAGGATAAGGACCGCGACGGTGAATACTATGATGTCGGTCGTGGTCATATCGAAATCAAAGCCGTTTACCGCGATGAAGAGAGCGCCGAATATGACGGCCGCTATGATAAAAAGGACGAACGAGAATATCGACGCTTTTTTCATGTCTATGGTGAGCGGCGTCATTTTATATCCGTCCTGCTCCATCCCTGCCGCAAGATCCTCAAAGATCCCGAGCCTTCTTATCTCATCCTCAGTGAGTTTTCTTTCCTTATCTTTTCCGGTCATTTCTGTCTCCTTTTAAAAGTGTGCTCTATACAAAGGATTATACAATGCCCCGCATGTTTTAGGAAGGCGCGGCAGATGTTTTAAAACTGTACAGGGAAGCGTTTTGAAGTATAATATATTCTGTATGACGGCGGGCTTGGGCCTGCATAATATCGATAAATAAGAACTGTCTGAAAGGAAAGTCACAATGTCTGATTATTTCGGAAAAGAAGTAGGAAAGCTCGGATTCGGGCTCATGCGTCTTCCAAAGAAGGGAGGCTCCATAGATGTGGAGCATGTAAAGAAGATGGTCGATCTCTTCATGGAAGCGGGATTCACCTATTTTGATACGGCATACGTGTATACGGGTTCAGAAGTGGCAGCTAAGCTGGCGCTTGTAGACCGCTATGACAGAAATTCATATACGCTTGCCACAAAGCTCAACGTTAACGCAGCCCTGACTGAAAAAGCTGCAAAGAAGGAATTCTATACGAGCCTTGAACGTACCGGCGCCGGGTATTTCGATTTTTATCTCCTTCACGCGCTGATGGCGAACAATTACAGGAAATACGAGCGTTTCCACCTGTGGGACTTCGTCAGGGAACTTAAAGAAAAAGGCCTTATAAAGCATCTTGGGTTCTCATATCATGACGATCCCGTGCTTCTTGACAGGCTTCTTACTGATCATCCCGAAGTCGATTTCGTGCAGCTGCAGATAAACTACGCCGACTGGGAGAATCCGTCAGTCACGTCAAGGGCAAACTATGAGACAGCAAGGAAGCACGGCGTTTCGATAGTGGTCATGGAACCCGTTAAGGGTGGAGCCCTTGCGGATCCGCCCCGTGCCGTTAAGGAGCTGATGAAAGCCCACAGCCCGAACATGTCGTTCGCGTCATGGGCGATACGCTTCGCAGCCTCGCTCGACGGGATAATAACTGTGCTGTCAGGAATGTCGAACCTCGACCAGATGAAAGACAATCTGTCATATATGAAGGATTTCAGACCTCTTGACGGGGAAGAGCAGAAGATCATACAGCAGGCTCAGAGGATAATGGGTAATTCTTCCACGGTCCCATGCACCGCATGCAGATACTGCACCGAGGGCTGCCCGATGCAGATAAACATCCCGGAGATCTTTAAAGCGATGAACCTGCAGCTTGGCATGGGACAGATGGAGGAGGCAAAAAAAGCGTATGCGCTTGCCGCCCAGGCAGGACATATGGCTTCCGACTGCATAGGATGCGGCCAGTGTGAGAGCGCCTGCCCCCAGCATATAAAGATCACAGATGAACTCAGACGGGCAAAAGAGATGTTCGAATAGGAGAGGCTGTCATGGCTGAAACTGAAAGAAAAAAAGAATTCTTAAGAGCTCTCAAATTCCTGTTCTTTTCCGTGAGCGCGGGGATCATACAGGCCGGCTCGACCTATCTCCTTGAGACCTTCACGCATCTCCCCAGCTGGGCATGCTATCTTATCGGGCTCATACTCTCTGTAATATGGAACTTCACGCTTAACAGGAAATTCACCTTCAAGTCCCAGGAGAATATACCCAGGGCGATGCTCAAGGTGACTCTGTTCTATGCCGTATTTACCCCGATATCCACCTTTGGGGTCAGGTATCTTACCGATCGGTGCGGATGGAATGCGTTTTTTGCAGACGCCCTCATGATGGTGATAAACCTGGTGACTGAGTTTTTATATCAGCGTTTCGTGGTATTTAAAAACAGCATAGATACAGCCGGCAGGTCCGAGTAAATATCAGTATGAGCATCCGCTCCGCCTGACCTGAAAGGGGAGCAGGATGCCGGAAAGAGACCGATATGGTAAAAAAGCTTATTTGTCTGATGATCTTATTGGGGACAGTGCTTTCCGTTTCGTGCAGCGGAGGATATCTGCCGCCAAATACAACAGTGTCTGTTCCTGACTTTGAGATCCCGGATCCCTTGGAAACGCCACCTGCACAGATCACGGCGCCTGTGGATACGTCATATTATGCCGTTCCTGACGGGACATATGTGATCGACGGGAATAAAGAGTCTGTTCTCGACGAGCTTTATCTGCTGCTTGAAAAAAAGGCTGAATATGTATGTGTAAAGAACTATATCCCTATTGGTCTGTCAGATATTTGCGCGATGCCTTACAGCGTGTTCTGGCTCGATGATTACGGATGTAAAACGACTGTAGGACATCTCATGGGAGAGACTGTGGATTCCCCGATACAGCTGTACAGATTCCGTTATTTCGACGATTCGTATGATGATATAGAGAAAATGAAAGAGGAGATCGATATTAAGGCGGCGGAGATAGCGTCACTCGTTCCCGAAGATGCGGATGTTTTTGAAAAAGCGCTCATAGTACATGATGAGCTTATAAGACGCGTTACATTTGATGATTCGGTCTCTCTTCCGCATATCTATGACACCTATGGGGCTCTGGTGAACGGGGATGCCGTATGCAGCGGATACGCGTGCGCATTCTCACACATAATGGACATGCTGGGTGAGAAATGCCCCATAGTGCTGTCGGACTCACACGCATGGAACAGCATACAGGCCAGGACCTCTGAGGAGTTCATAGACGTCACGTGGGACGATCCGGACATGAAAGACAAAAAGGGGAAAGACTATATCGAGCATGCTTATTTCGGGCTCACGAGGGAGGAAGTCGAAAAAACGGATTTCCATGCGATAGAGGGAGGCGCCGATTCCTATACCGATTATGTGGCAGACCCCATAGTGATGAATTATTACAGGCATGAGGGATATATGGCTGAAGAGTATGACACGAAGTTCCTTATCAGCGTATTCAAAAAACAGTTAAAGTCAGGCTCGAACGTGCTCACCGTAAGATTCGAGAACGAGGAGGATTTCCTGAAGGCAAAGGCCCTGTTTGACGGTGACGGGAGCTCGATGAACAGGATCCTCAAGAAAGCCGGATATAAGAAGATGTATTATTATTCCTTTGATGATGTCCTGCATGTGGTATGTATCAACATAAATCCGGACCTGTAAGCATAAAGGAAGAGGATATGAAAGGACCTGAGTGTCACGGCAGACGCTCAGGTCCTTTCATATTGATACATGGTTTTTACGGCTTTTTCAGTTCTTCCCTGAAGAGCCGCTTTATCTCTTCCCATACATTTTTTGCGGTGCGCAAGAGCTTTTCCTTGAAGCTCAGCTTCTCCCCATTATCGTCTTTAACGGCATTCCTTACAGCAGCGCCGTCTTTCTCTTTCTCCTTTAAGTATATTAGGACGTAAATAAGGATCCCTATCACTGCCCCTGCCAGCGTTATGACGCGTATAAGCATCCCTGCTATACGGTCGGTAGCGCCTTTTCTTTTTTTCTTCGGCTTTTTGACCTCGGTGCTCTCGGGTTCGGCCTGTTCCTCGACCATGTCTTCCCTGTCGTCGTAATCATAAAGATCATCCGGGTCGTCCGGAACCTCGGTATCATCATCGTAGAGAGCGGCTGTCATGCCGGCTGCTGCATGTACGCCCGTACAGGGTAAAAAAGATATTAGAAAAGCCGAAATGAGCAGGACTGACAGTATCTTCTTCATTTATCCTCCTTCCCGTCCTCCCGGGACGATGCCCGTTAGGACCCGGGACTTGTCTATATTAATCTAACCTAATTTCCTATATGATGCAACGCTTTTATCATGCGCTGCTCAGCTAAGGAAGAAACCGAGCATCTCTTCCCTGTAGCTGGGAGCAGTATCATATGCGGCATGCCCGTACCCGTCAAAGTGTCTGAACCTTATATCCCCGATCCCGCTGAACGCGGCCTCAGCCAGCTCCGGGGAAGCGGTCTTAAATACCCCGTCGTCATCCGATATGAGGGACAGGACGGGACACTTTATATGAGAGGCTCTGCTCCGCATGTCAAAGCCCTTAAGAGCTCCCGCAAATATCCTGAATCTCACGGATTCGTCCGCGCTCACGGTCTTTCCCATATCGGCAAGCATGCCTTCATATCTTAAGAAGGTGTCTTTACTGTATATCGCGCGTCCCATATCGAGGCACAGTTTTATACCGTCCTCCTTTTCAGCATCGCCCACCCATTCGGCGACCGTCTTTTCAGTCCCGCCGGGGACGAAGAGGGAAGTGTTTCCGAGGACCAGCCTTCTCACAAAGCCCGGATGCTCTGCTGCGATGAGAGCGGCTATCATGCCGCCCTGGGAAGCGCCGAAAAGGTATATGCCGTGAAGTCCCAGATGCTCCATGACCGTATATGTGTCATGCGCCATGCCGTAAATGTCATAGGAAGAGCAGACATTCTCTCTCCTGTCGAAAAGGTATACAGTGAAGTCTTTCGTGAACATATCGTATGCCGCAGCTACTGCTTCACTCATGTCTGCCACGCTTTTTATGCTGAGCCCGGGAAGTATCACCATAGTCCTTGTACCCGTCCCGAACCTTATGTATTCCATCGTTATGCCGTCATAAGAGATCCTGTGCCGTTCTGTCATTCCTGGCTGCCTCCCGATATCTTTGCTGCAAATCCGTCTATAATTTCGTCCGTCTTTTCAGATCTCCTTGAAAGAGGGTCTATGAATACAGCCTCGGAGATAAAGGCGTCAGTCCCTAAAAGCTCCTTTAATCTCATGAGCGCCTTTTCACCGCCGCTGCCGCTCTCGCATACGAATGCGGCAATGGCCTTCCCTTTAAGCGCATCCCTGTTTTCCGATATGAACGTCCTTAAGGGAGGCGCAAAACTGGCTGCCCAGACAGGAGAGCCGAATATGACGGTATCGTACTGTGAGATGTCGGCACGGCTGTCCATAAGAGCAGGACTTTCCTTCATGACCGAGCTCTTCCCTCCGAGGAAGAACTTGAGGAATCCTTTGTCCCTGTAGGCCTTCTTAGGCGTCAGCCTCAGCGTGCCGGCATCAAGGACGCGGGCGATCCTGTCCGCGGCGTAGTCTGTGTTGCCTTCAAGAGAATAATATATAATGACCGGTCTCATGACGATATCCTTTCTTTCAGCTGTCCTTTTCCACGGATGCTCCGAATGGGGCGAGGGCAAGCTTGGCTATCTTGAAGAACTGTTTTCCAAAGGGGATACCTATTACCGTTATGCAGAGCAGCAGCCCTATGATAAAATTTACGGCAGCCATCTCGATCCCCGATACAAGGAACCATAGGACGTTTAAAAGGAATGAACCTGCTCCTCCGCCGTAGACTATCCTTTTTCCGAATGGATCGAGCGATATGGAGGCAAATTTGAAGCACTGAAGCCCTACCGGTATGCCGATCACGGTGACACACCAGATGACGCCCGATATGATCCACAAAAGCCAGCTGATGAAGCCCCCGAAAAGGATCCATAATATGTTCCCAAGTGTTTTCATACGGTCTCCTTACACTTTTTATCTTATTCCATTATACCATAAACGCCTTTTTATCTTTTACGTGTTTAAATGGCTTATCATCCCTGAAAATCAGGTACCCGCCTTAAATCTCTGTTCCCAGCCGACCTCAGTGATAGTATAATCTTCATAGCATTATTTTTTATGGGAGCGCTTAAGACATGGAAAAACCGGGAAGAAAACTCAATATGGTATCTCTCACCGTCCCGATATTCATAGAGCAGTTCTTAAGATACCTCATGAACTTCGTGAGCACGTTCATGCTGAGCAGGATATCCGATGACGCGTCCGCTGCCGTAGGTACCGCCAATCAGATAATAACCGTGGCGATAAGCGTTTCAGGCATGTTCGCTGCCAGCGCAGGCGTGGTCGTGAGCCAGCTCATAGGCGCAGGGCGCGATGAAGAGGCGGGAGTCGCTACTATGAACAGCCTCACCATAAGCGCTCTTACGGGAGCCTTCATGAGCACTCTTGTCATATCTTTTGCGGGACCGCTGGTCTCTCTCATGGGACTTAAGGGGATACTCATGGAGCATGCCGTGTCCTATCTCAGAACAGCCGGCATCATATGCTTCATACAGTTCTTCTCCTCGATGACGGCCCAGCATTTCAGATGCCGCGGAAAGACCAGGATACCCATGTTCGTCATAATAATAAACAATCTGGTGAATATTTTGGGCTCATGGCTGGTCACTGAAGGGATGCTCCCTGTTTCGGGCGTCACGGGTGTTGCTCTTGTACGCGTCGTGTCGGAGAGCACGGGCCTTGTCATCCTCCTTCTGTTTTTCATGAGGGAGAGATGGTGGGTGTCCCTTAAGGATCTTTACAGGATAAGGAAAAAATACCTTGGGCAGATACTCGGCATGGGGATCATGGCGGGGATGGAATCCCTGTCGTTCAACCTCTCGCCTATAGTGACGACCAGGTTCATTGCGTCCCTGCCTTCATATGTTCTCTCGGCAAAGGTATATACACAGTCTGTGAATACTTACGCGTATATGGCCGGCTGGGCGGTGGGGCAGTCGGCACAGATAGCGGCAGGCCATATGATAGGAGCGGGAAAGAGAGAAGAGGCTTTTAGCTTTATAAAAAAGGTATGGCTCGCGATATTTATCCTTGACGTTTCGTTTGCAGGTATATTCTTCCTGTTCTCGGACAACATGATAGGGTGGTTCACGGATTCGTCCGAGATACTGGCGCTTGCCCATATCCTCTTCATGATAGACTGGATATCATGCGCGGGAAGGCCGCTCAACCATTCGTTCAATTTCGGGCTCAGGAGCGCCGGATTCGTTTTCTGGCCCATGGTCACCGCAAACGTATCGATATGGATCACTGCGGTTGGACTAGGGTATGTCCTTTCGGTAAAGGCGGGTCTCGGAGTGATAGGCCTCTGGGCCGCTCAGGCCGTGGACGAGTGGATAAGAGGCCTGTTCTCAGCGTGGTTCTGGCTCAGGAAAAAATGGTATGATACTAGGCTCGTATGATGTCCGGAGGACATTTTAAGGGAGGCATTTTTTGAAAAAGGTCATCAGTTATTCTTTCAGGCTCAGCATACCGGTGCTCGTGTCATTCATGCCTTTAGGCATTGCATACGGTATACTGATGCAGGCTTCGGGTTACGGGCCGGTGATAACGGGAGGGACCAGCTTCTTCGTTTTTGCGGGTTCCCTGCAGTTCCTAATGATATCCATGTACGGAGGGACGGTCTCATATCTCACATGCGCCGTGATGGCTGCGCTCCTTAACAGCAGGCACCTGTTCTACGGGATACCTTTCATAGAAAAATGGAAGGATTACGGCTTCTGGAAATACTTTCTCATCTTCAGCCTTATAGATGAGACTTTCCCTCTGCATCTGAAAAATGATTTCGATGACGGCAGCGAGAGGCACAGGATGTTCTCATACGTGCTGACAGCCGCCTTCGTATGGTCATACTGGGTGGGCTTCAGCATTCTTGGAGCGCTTATAGGGACGCTCATATCGTTTGAGATAAAAGGGATAGATTTCGCCATGACGGCTCTTTTCCTTGTGATACTGACCGAGCAGATAAAAACAGGAAAGACAGCGTTTCCGGCAGCGGTCGCGGCGGCGTCATCCCTTCTGTGCCTGTATGTGCTCGGTCCCTCGAATTTCATGCTCCCGGCGCTGCTGCTGACGGTGATCGTGCTGGTCCCGGGACTCAGAAAAGGCGGCAGGGAGGATGAAAAATGAAGAGCTTTGACGTAAATATGCTCATCATAACCGTGATATGCACTCTCATAACTTTCCTCGAGCGGGCGCTCCCTTTTCTTGTGTTCGGTGGAAAGAAAGTGCCTGAAACGGTCCGCAGGCTCGGGAAGATACTTCCTTCGGCCATAATAGCCGCGCTTGTCGTGTACTGCGTGAAAGATGCCGCCTACGGATTTACCGGAGATCTTATACCCCTGCTCGTTGCTTCAGCCGTGACCGTGGGCCTCCATCTCCTTAAAGGCAATACCTTCCTCAGCATCGCCGGAGGAACGGCCGTATGTGTGCTCCTTATGAACCTTCTTTAGAGCATGATAAAGCGGCCGCGTTAAAAAGGACACGTTTTCCTTAAAGGAAGCGTGTCCTTTTACTTTATCAAAAAGAGTTTTTATCTGCCGGTATCCGAGGCGGGGACGGAGCAGAGCTCTTCATAGATCATATGATACCTGCCCCTTGTCGACTTCATGACTGAAAAACTGCGGGCTTCCGTCACGACGGGCTCCATATCGGGATCGATCCCCATCCCGTTCCTGAAGACGGGATCCCTTACAAGGGTGATGTGAGGGATGAACTTTCTTTTGTCATAGCTTATGCCGGATCTGGCAAGGGAATTCCTTATCTTTAAGGCAAGTGCTTCAAGCGGCCCCGTATCCCTTACGCCGGCAAAGACCGTGCCCCTGAAGCTGCCGATCCTGTCGACTGTGATATCGAGCGGCCTGAACTTTATACCTTCCACCACGTCGAATACAGCCTCCGGATCGTTCGTTTCACCGATGAAGGCAAGCGTTATATGGAGGTTCTCCCTTGGGGAGTAGTTTCCTCCTATATTAAGCCGCCTCATCCTGTCCTGAAGCTCCCCAAGACGTTTTTTTGTATCATCGTCAAGATCTATCGCTATGAATATCCTCATATTTACCGCCCTTTATATGACCCGGCCGTATACTTTTTTTCCGCCGAGGTAGACCAAGGAGGCTTTTATGCTGTCGATCTCTTCTGGGTCTGACGCGAAAGGATCGCCGTCAAGGACCGTGAAATCAGCAAGCATGCCATCAGCCTTAAGAGACGAGAGGATTTCTTTGTCGTTTCCTGTCTCTGTAAAGTATCCGTCTTCTACCGTGAACGCGGAAACAAAGCCTGTTCCCGTAAACACCTTCCCATTAATATAGGCTTCCTTCATTCGATCATACCGTAAGCTACTGCTCTTATCCGCATATGATGGTATTCTTCATTGTTTGGGAACGTGTTGTGCATATATACTGCAGAGAACCTGTTTTTTGGGTCTATCGATGTCCATGTCCCTGCGGCGCCCGTCCATCCGAATTCGCCTGGAGTGGAGTTGCTCACTCCCCCTATATCCATCATGGTGCGGACGCCAAGCCCGTAACCGTATCCTTCGAGGTAGGTGTTGGTGAATTCCTTCATCTGCGTATCGTTCAGCATGTTAGTACGCATGAGGTCTATAGTGTTCCTGCCGATTATGCGTCTGCCGTTAAGCGTACCTCCGTTAGCCAGCATCTGAGTGAACACGGCGTAGTCCCGGAGATTCGAGAAAAGACCCGCGCCGCCTCCCTCATAGACAGCGTCAGGCTCGAAACGGTCATCCATGTTTCCTTCCATCTCCTCGTAGCTGCCGTCGTCGTTTATGTGATACAGCACGGCCATCCTTTCTCTCTCGTCGCCCTCATACCTGTAACCGGTGGACGTCATGCCTAAAGGCTCGAATATCTCCTTTTTAAGGAACTGCCCGACGGTCATCCCTGAAGTACGCTCTATGAGCGCTGCCACCATCTCATGACCGAAGCCGTAGAGCCAGTGCTCGCCCGGATCGAAGCGGAGAGGGACCTCTGCCATCATGCTCACTTCCTCTGAGACTGTATATTTCCCGCCGGTCTTTTCCGCGAGCTTTTTTCTGACATCGTTCATGCCCTTGTCGGTCGGATGTTCGCCCTGAGGGGAAGGATAGGGAAGCCCGCAGGCCATATTGAACACGTCCTTTACCCTTATCGGACGCCTGGCCGGGCGTATTACGAAGCTCCCGTTTCCCGTGAGCTCAGCTACCTTCGTGTCTTTCCATTCCGGGAAATACATGTAATAGGGGTCGTTAAGGGCGAACTTTCCTCTCTCGAAAAGGATCAGCGCCCCTGTGCAGACTATCACTTTTGTCATGCTGTAGAGCCTGAATATAGTGTCGCTGCCGACCTTCCTTCTGTTCTTTATATCCGCAAGTCCGGTATATCCCTCATAGATCATCTTTCCGTCCTTCATCACTATGCATCCGCATCCCGGCACATGGTGAAGCGAGAAGTCGTTAAGAAGGAGATCCATATCCTTTGCTGTCGACATTTCTTTTTACCTCCTGTCCCTTTTTCTGTTTTTTTCCGGCTAAGATACCTGCCGGATGTCATTCCTGTAGATTTGCTTCTTTATCATACCGATAACGGACAGATAAAGAAGAGCGGTCAGTATGATGAGAACGAGGATGGACAGTATCCACCACGCAGTTCCCATGAACGGGAACTCCCGTGAGAGCCCGAACGCTTTAAGAGGGCCTCCCCAGTTGAGGAAGAAATACGGGTATTTGACCCCGGGAGAGAATTCCCATCCCTGCATATAGCCGATGCCTGCATATACCGCATAGAGGAGCGGCGGGATCACAACGAAAAATACGTTCTTCCTCTTTATGTCAGACAGTATCCCCGTGATCATGAAATCGAGCACGAAAGCTAACGGGACGACTGCGTGGGTGAGGGTATTCTGAAGATTCCACGCGTTCCCCTTAAGGACCGGGACCAGTACGAATGTGAATACCAGGCCCGTTAGAGTGATGGATACGGCGCCCGTGAGCTTTATCACGTGAAGAGCGTTTCCAGCTTCTTTCCTTCTAAGCATCAGGAACAGACCTGATGCGCTCATGAGGGCGGCAAGGATGTTAGACTGTATCGTGAAATACATGAAGACTGTGCCGCCTCCCATAAAAGAGTGCCTGCCGGGAATTGCGCTGAGTATGATCCCTGTCAGAGCTGAAACGATCACCGTGATCTTAAGGATGTATGAAACAGTCCTTGCCGTTCCTTTAAGCTGCATGTCTTTTCCCTTTTCAAGCGTTTTTTACTGATATCCTAATTATATACGATTGTGCCGGGCATTTGCATTATTTATGACCGCTGTTATTGTTAATACGCCTGGCAATCGCTTATACTTAAAGTATCGGCATGACATGTTTATATACGGAGGTTCCATATGAAGAAGATTAATATAGACCGGGACTGGCTGTTCCAGGAAAACAGCATAGACAGGAAGACGGTATACCCCGAGATAGCCGTCGACCTTCCCCACGATTTCATAGTCGCGAAGCCCAGGCATCCGGAAAACCCGGGGACCGTGGCGAACGGCTTTTTCGGGAACGGTGTGGGGACATACAGAAAAGAGCTTGACGTGCCCCAGAGCTGGCTTGACGGGACGGTGCTTCTAGATATAGACGGGGCGTACATGAACGCAGAGGTCTGGCTCAACGGTGAGCTTCTCTCTCTACATCCCTACGGATATACCGCGTTCCTTACCGATCTTACGGATACCCTGAAGCCCGGCAGGAACAGGCTCAGGATCGTTACCGAGAGCCTGCAGCCTTCGACAAGGTGGTATTCCGGAGGCGGCCTGTACAGGAGCGTGAGCATCTGGACCGGCGGGAAAACAGTCATAAGACCGTGGGATATGTTCATCACGACGCCGGTGATAGAGGATAAAAGAGCTGTGGCGGAAGCCGGGATCGTTATAACCGGAGGAGATGAAAAGGAAAGGCCAGTCTTGCTTAAAGTTAGCATCACCGATCCTGAGGGAAGGACGGTCTCTGAGCTGAAAAAGGATATCGTGATCCGCAAGGGAAAGAACACGGAAAAGCTGGTTCTTGAGATAAAGGAACCGTTGCTATGGGATATAGGGCAGGGGAATATGTATAAGGCTGTGGCATCCGTCGAATCCGGCAGTGATGTGATCGACTCCGCTGAGGCATTTTTCGGGATAAGGAAGCTTACAGTTGATGCTGATAACGGGCTCACGCTCAACGGAAGGCCGGTAAAGCTTAAGGGCGGATGTATACATCATGACAACGGTCTTCTCGGAGCAGCCGCATATCCGAGAGCCGAGGAGAGGAAGATAGAGATACTAAGGGAAGCCGGCTTCAATGCCGTAAGGATAAGCCATTATCCTCCGTCGCTCAGTATGCTCGAGACCTGTGACAGACAGGGGATGCTGCTGCTCGATGAAGCCTTCGACTGCTTCAGGATAGCCAAGAACCCGCTCGATTACCACCTGTATTTCGAAGCATGGTGGGAAAGGGATATCGAATCGATGGTATTAAGGGACAGGAACCATCCCTGCGTCATCACCTATTCGATAGGAAACGAGATAATAGAAAGGGACGGGAGCTCCGGGGGAGCAGAGATAGCACGTGCTTTAGCGGACAAGATCCGTTCCCTTGACGATACCAGGTTCGTCATTTCAGCGCTCCATAATCTTTTCCCGGATCCCGAGAAGGGGGAGGAGATGACGGCCATGGACGCGAATACGCTTACCGGGGACAGTGAGGACGACTACTGGGGAAGAAGGACTAAAGCCTATACTGACTGTCTTGATATAGTCGGATATAACTATCTCAGGGACCGCTATGAAAAGGACAGGGAAAGGTTCCCCGGAAGGGTCATAGTATGTACCGAGAGTTTTCCGTTCTATCAGTGGGATTACTGGCAGGGGGTCATGGACAACAGCCATGTCATAGGGGACTTTACATGGACGGCCTATGACAACCTGGGAGAGGTCGGCGTCGGACGTGTCGAATGGGGAACTGATGAAAAGATCCCGTTCTTCGGAGAGTGGCCGTGGAGGACATGCTGGCAGGGGGACCACGATCTCATAGGAACGAGGAGACCTCAGTCCTATTTCAGGAAGATAATGTGGGGCGATGAGAAGGTACCCGCTGTATTCACGACACACCCGTGCCATTACGGTGAGAGCTTCGTGGGCACCAGGTGGCACTGGTATGACGTAAGCGATTCCTGGACTTATCCCGATGAATATGAAGGGAAGCCTGTTCCTGTGCAGGTATACGGCGCGGGGGACAGGGCAGAGTTCTTCGTGAACGGGAAAAAGGCCGGTGAGACTGAGATAAGGAACAATCTGGGCGAGACCGATATCATATATGAGAAGGGCACGCTCGAGGCTGTTGTCTTAAGTGACGGCAAGGAATGGGGTAGGACCACGCTTGAAACGGCTGGAGACCCGTTTTCTGTTGTCCTCAGCGCAGACAGGACCGACTTGAAAGGGGACAGGAAAGACCTGTCATATATAACGGTCACGGTTACCGACAGCAAGGGAAGGAGGGTGCCGTGGTCGAAGGCTGAGCTCTGCTGCTCGGTATCGAAGGGCGGGATCCTGAAGGGCTTCGGAAGCGGAGACCCCAGGTCGCTTGACGCGTTCGGAACATGGAAATGCCATGCCTTTGAGGGAAGGGCTCTTGCTATAGTGGCTGTCGACGGCACCTGTGAAGCCGAGGTGACCGTGACGGGAGAGGGACTTAAGGCGGCAAAGCTCAGTATAAGGGGCTCTCTCTGATACTGACGGATGATCCTGTTTTGTTGTCATTTGTGTTCATCAGGGATATACTTTAATCACAGGCTTACATCATCGATATGGTTTACAGGAGAAAATGCATATGAACGGGTTTCCGGAATATGACATGAATTATGAAGGATATGACGTAAACGACCATGCCGTATCTCTTGCGGTGAGGACAAGGACTGTCCCCGTAGGATTCAGGAAGGGTTTTGATTTCAAAGGCTGGTTCAAAGACCGGGCGTGCACGGTGAAGGCTGAGCCTGATCCGTATAAAGACGGAAAGTATTACGCAGGCTGGGAACCGTGGAGCGATGAAAAGAAGGCGAAGCTGCTCGACTACGAAGTGAAGATGAGGCATGTGAAATACATGATCGCACGCCCGGAGGCCTTCACATGGGAAAGCTTCGTGCCCTATTACGGCGCAGCAAACGTGCTCATATTCGATTACGAGGCAAAAAACGTACTCCCCGATGAAAGAGCCTGGAAGCTGTTTGATGAACTGCCGGCGCTCGAGGAGAAGCTCGTGAAGGTAAGGGAGCCCGAGGATTCAATATGGTATATATGGGGCGACAGGATGGCGGAAGCTCCCGACGCGGCTGATTACGATTATTTCTACAAATTCGACTATGCGGGATTCAGGCCGTTCCTTATACCTTTCATGATGGACGACCAGAGCCTTGTGAAGGGAAATGTCATAGTGATAGCCGGAGGAGGCTATGCGCAGAGATGGAACCAGACCGAGGGATACTGCATGGCAAAGGAGTTCAGGAATATGGGCTATAACGCCTTCGTGCTCCAGAGAAGGGTACAGCCCTCAAGACCCGAGGACGCCTTCCTCGATCTGCAAAGAGCTGTGAGATACCTCAAGTTCAATGCGGAAAGATACGGTATAGCTCATATCGACAGGCTGGCCACGGCAGGGTTTTCAGGAGGCGGCGGGACGATAGTGGGCCAGCTCGAAAGGTTCTACGGCCATGAGCTCCCGACAAAGGAGTATCCGGACTATGTGCCCGACGAGATAGACAGGGTCGACGCTGACTACGGGGTAGCGATGCCGATCTACGGAGGATATGCTCCTTCGACCGACGAGAATCCCAATTTCCCGGCGATATTCGCGGCTTCGGGAGCAAGGGATGTGCTCATGCGTCCGAGAAAGGCCGAAAAGGCATTCTTCGAGTTCCTTGACCGTCATCCTGATATCGACTGCGAGCTCCATATATTCGCAGGCGCTCCCCACGGCTTCGGGACAGGGAAGGGAGTAGGGCCAGAACATCACGAGGAAGGCCTCGCGTTCGTAGGAGCGGATGAGTGGATGCATCTTGCCGATGTGTTCATGATGGTAAGATTCGGGCTCATACCCCAGACCTACAAGAAGGGGAACAGACCTATCTGAGTTATTTGAAGATCAAAGGGCAGGATCATCCTGCTCTTATCATTTAGAAAAGGAGATAATTATGAAAGCATTGTTCATCGGCGGGACAGGCACTATAAGCATGGCGATCTCCAGACTTTATCTGTTGAAGGGACATGAACTGTATCTTCTCAACAGAGGCAGCAGGAACGATGAACTGCCGGAAGGAGCTGTATCCCTCATAGGGGATATAAATGATGAGGAGAAAGTCCTTGAACTGATAGAAGGGATGCATTTTGACGTTGTCTGTGAGTTTATCGGTTTCACTCCAGACCAGGTCGAAAGAGACTTCAGACTGTTCAGCGGAAGAACAGACCAGTACATATATATAAGCTCAGCGGCTGCGTATCAGAAGCCGGTCGCGAACTATATGATAAACGAGGGGACCACACTGGCGAATCCATTCTGGCAGTATGCAAGGGACAAGATAGAATGTGAGAAGGTCCTGCTCAGGCATTTCAGGGAGGACGGTTTCCCGGTCACGATAGTTAGACCGAGCCATACGTATGATGAGAGGCGTCTGCCTCTTGACGTCGAGGGCAGGAAAGGCTCATGGCAGGTCATAGACAGGATGCTTAAAGGAAAGCCCGTCCTTATAAACGGGGACGGCACGACACTGTGGACGGTGACTTTCAACAGGGACTTCGCTAAAGGATTTGTCGGACTGATGGGCAATGTGAGAGCGATAGGTGAAGCGGTTCAGATAACAAATGATGAATCGCTCACGTGGAACGAGATCTATCAGGCTACGGCGAATGCGCTGGGAGTTCCTTTCAGGCCATATTATGTAACTACGGATTTCCTTGTAGAAACAGGCGATCCCGGACTGTTCGAGGGATTGTGGGGAGATAAATCGAATACAGTCGTTTTCGACAACAGCAAGATAAAGAGGCTCGTACCGGGTTTTGTTCCTGATATAAACTGGAGCGAAGGCGTCAGGATCGCGCTTGATTATATAATGTCCCATCCGGAGTGTCAGGTACCAGATCCTGAATTCGATGAATACTGCGACAGGGTGATAGAAGCGCTTGAAACGGCAAAAAAGCTTGTAAGGAGTTAAAAAAATCATAGATCTAAGACGGCGGAATGCATACAGATATGCGGACTGCCGTTTTTTTAGCAGAAAGAGAGGGCAGGAGATACATCAAGACGGTTGAAAGACCCATTCAGTTCTGATATATTTACGTTGCACGGCCGGAGAGCATTCCTGATTTATCGATGTATCCGGCAAAAGCGATAAAAAAGTTCAGGAGGACTGTATGACAGGTGCATTGAGCAGATTCATGGCAAGGACAGCGCCGTTCATCGCTCTTCTTGGAGGGATATTCCTGATAGTCGTCGGCAGCCTTCGTCTGAAGCATCAGAAGGAATATCTTCCTGTAAAAGCGGTGATCAGCTCGGTCGAATTCACTCCCGGTACGGGTGATGAAGCGGATACCTATGACGCATGGGCAGACTATACCGTAGACGGGAAACGGTATCATTCGTATATCGGGGATATAGGCAGCGGGCATCAGGAAGGGGAGGAGACCGACATCCTCTATGATCCCGATGATCCGGAAAAAACGGATATCCCGGGCACTACTGTCCCCGTAATTTCGATATGCGCGGGCGGTCTGATGATCTTGACGGGCGGCTTTTTCACGGCGAGAATGATCGTTTCCGGAAGATAAACGCAGTACACATGAGACCTTCATGAGGAGGTCTCTTTTTTATAAAAAAAACCGGAAGCATGACTTCCGGTATAAGTGTTCGAATAAGTATATATGTATCAATTACATACGAGATCAGGAGCTGTTGAGGAGCCGGAGCTTTGTCCGGCTCCGTCAATCATTTATTCGTTATCTAGATATGTAATCCCTTAAATTACATTGTAGCGGTAACTTCTGCGTACTTCTCGGGGAACATCTCAGCAACGTTGCTGTAGTTGCAGCCGGGGAGGTCGAAAGAAGTCATGTGCGGTACTTTGGAAGCGTCAAGCATGATATCCTCGGAGAGCTTAACAAGAAGCTTGCCGTAGTTA
>JAFWWA010000005.1 GCA_017523755.1 Christensenellaceae bacterium
ACAAGTTTCCGGTGGCGATGGCTGAGAAGAAACACCTGTTCCCATCCCGAACACAGAAGTTAAGCTCTCAAACGCCGAAAGTACTTGGCTGGGGACGGCCCGGGAGGATAGGTAGCTGCCGGATTCTATTTTTAAAAAGAGCTCTTGAAAAAGAGCTCGCATATGCCTCTTTAGCTCAGCTGGTAGAGCATTCGGCTGTTAACCGAAGTGTCGTAGGTTCGAGTCCTACAAGAGGCGCCAGAAAAGAGAGGTCTTATCCTCTCTTTTTTGTTTTTCCTTTTCTTGCACACAAAATCCTGCTGTGATACTATCATCTTAAATTAAGAAACTCTCATCTATATATAATGATGGACAGGATTTTGTCAGTCTTTTCCAATATCTATAGAACAGGACCTGATCGTAAAGAGACATTTTTAGGAGGGTTGGCGTATATGACGGATGAGGAACTGCTGTTGCTGGCAAAGGAATACAGGTTTGACTGCGCTGCACCGATGGATGTCAGCAAGCTTGAAGTGCTTGAAGATGTCAGGAAGGCGTGTGAGGTCAACAGATGCGGAGCATACAATAAGACATGGGCATGTCCGCCTGCATTCGGCGATCTTGAAGAAAGCCGGAAGATACTGCAGAAATATAAAAGAGGACTGCTCGTACAGAGCGTGCAGATGCTTGAAGATGATTTTGACTGGGAAGGAATACAGGAGCTGGGCAAACGCCATGGAGAAAATTTTCAGGAGTTATATGCCAGGCTGAGGAAGGATTACCCTGATCTGCTTGCTCTTGGAGCAGGCGGATGCAGAAGATGTGAGGAATGTACTTACCCTGACGCACCGTGCAGGTTCCCTGATAAAATGACATATTCCATGGAAGGCTTCGGGCTTTTCGTAACAAAGGTATGCCAGGACTGCGGCATACCGTATAATCACGGACGCGGTACGATGACGTATTCCGGATGCTTCCTTATAGAGTAAAAAGAGTAAAATGAAAAGAGAGGTTGAACCTCTCTTTTTTATGTGCCTGCTTTTTATATTTCAGTCTTCACTGCTGCCCGACTCAGTTATAAGCTGTTTCATCTCATCGACCGAGAGCTCCGGCTGCATCCTCAGAGCCAGTCCCGACCTCCCGTATCCGTAGTTGTCCGCATTGGCAATGACAAGGGCCGCGCCTATACAGAATGAGATGAATTCAGCAACAGGTATCGCGAACCAGATCCCTATGCTTCCAAAGATAGCGGGAAGGAGCAGGAGCATAGACATCCTCACGATGAAGTTCCTGCTGACGGTGAGTATCGATGCTGTTTTCGGTGTGCCGAGCGCGACAAACATCCTCATTATGAATATGCACCCGCATGTAAAGATGCATGAGCAGAATTCTATAGTGAGACCCAAATACGTCATATCATACAGTTCCTTCGAAGCGTTCTCCCCGAAGAATATGGAAATGAGCGGACCTTTTAACAGCTGTCCTATGATAGTGACCGCTATGGTCCCGAACAGCCAGAAGTAAAGATTGTATGAGAGTATCCTCTTGAGCCTTTTTGCATTCTTGCTGCCGTAATTGTAGGCTATGACAGGACCTATGCAGGTAACATATCCTACGAATGCGGCGTTAAGTATGGTCCTAAGGTCATTTATTATCGTATTTGCGGCAACACCGTTCGCTCCGAAAACGGAAAGGAGTGTCTTGTTGGTGACAAAGCCGATGACTCCGAACGATATGCTGTTGATGAACTGCGAGAAACCGGACTTCCATGTGTCCCTGAAAGTGGAAAGATAGCGGCCTTCCGGTTTTATGAAATGTATCTCATGTTTCTTGGATGAGAAGAAGATGAGCCCTATCAGAGCTACGGCGACCTCACCGAGAACCGTGGAAAGACTTGACCCTATGACTCCTAATCTCATGACCGCTATCAGTATGATGTCGAAGATGATGTTGCATGAGCCGTTCACGATAGAGCACAGGAGTCCCATCTGCGGTTTGCCTGCAGTAGAATAATATGAAGAGAATATCGCGCCGATAAGGTTGACCGGGGCATCGGTAAGGACGAGCCTCACATATATCCTTGAGTTTGCGATAAGTTCATCATCCGCGCCGAGGAATCTGCAGAGGGGGTCGCAGAACAAATTGAACATAAGAGCAAAGACTGCGCCTACGGAAAGACCGAGGATGATCATACGGGTGAATATTCTCTTTGCTTCCGCCTGCTCGTTATTGCCCATCCGCTGAGCGGAAAGAGTGCTGGCTCCAACAGAAAAGACCTGTGCGAAGGCCATGATAAGGCTGTTCATAGGCCCAAGAAGAGATATCGACGAAAGCGCTTTTTCGCCGACATATCTGCTCACGAACAGTCCGTCGTCAAGAGACCTGAACAGCTGCTGGCACAGATTGGTTAGTATTGCAGGAAGAGCGAACTGGATGAGCTGCAGAAATGTGAAATCCCTGCCTATCCGGTTCGTTGCCGTTTCTTGCTGCTGCATATCTTTCTCCCAGTTAAATAGTTCTTACTGTTTCCTTAATTATATATCATCGGAATAAAAAAAACGAGATGCCGTTCAGGTGATCCCGTCGTATGCCGTTATATTAAAGTCCGTTCACCGTGAAGTCCATTCCTGATATTCCTCTCTTGTAAGACGGTATTCAAGCACATCTTCCTTTATCTTAAATCCAAGTTTTTTCTTCCCGAAATACATGAAATTGGGATGGACCTTATATCTTTTAAGACCGAGCTTTTCCATGAGTCTGTAGGAGGGCGTATTCTCTACACAGCACATCGCTGTGAGGCTATCCGCCGTGATCTCGTTAAAAGCATACTCTATAAGTGCGGAAACGGCTTCATAGGCATATCCGTTCCTCTGATAATCGCGGCTTATGATATACCCGATCTCGTATGACCCTGTCCTGTATTCTGAAAAGTAAAGGTTGCCTATCATCTTTCCGTAAGAACTGTCCCCGTCCTTAAGGCAGACGGCTATGAAGCTGTGGTCATATGTCCTGTCTCTTGCAAGACGCCGGCATCCTTCCTCGTCATAGACATCATAAGGCTCATATCTGACGATCTTAGGGTCGGACAGATATTCGTAAAGGTCCTGCCAGTCTGTTTTTTTGAAGTATCTTAATACTAATCTTTTGGTGGAGATGTTCATTGTGTATACGGCCTGTCTACGGTGATGATGACGCTGCATCCCCTGTCAAAGCTTTCGAGCCTCTTTTTTATCATATCCGTCACGGCATCGTCCTCCAGTTCGAGACCGAACGGTATGATGATGTCGAACACATAACTGTTTTCCCCGTTCCCGGTGACCTTTCTGAAATCGTGCATGGTTATGGAGGGGTCTATCTCGCTAAGTGTATCCGTTATTATCCGCCTTGCTTCCATCGAGCTGCTGTCATCCCGGAAGGAGGGATCTATATGTATAACGGTCTCGCACCCGAGCTCTTCCTTTATCTCCTTCTCGAGCCTGTCTATACGGTCGTGAATGTCTACGAGCACGCTGTCCTTGGGTACTTCGACGTGCAGGGAGACCATCCTCCTGCCCGGCCCGTAATCGTGACATATGACGTCATGCAGTCCCAGAACAGAGCTGTCTTTCAGAACTATGCTCCTTACCTTTTCCAGAAAGCCCTTGTCCGGAGGAGCTCCGAGGAGAGGGGCTGCGGTCTCTTTTAAAGCCCTGATGCCGGAAAATATGATGAAGAGGGATACTATGAGCCCTGCATATCCGTCGACAGATATACCGTAAAGGCTGTGGATGACTGCTGAAATGATAACTACAGCCGTAGCCATTGAGTCGCCTATGCTGTCTGCAGAGACCGCCATAAGCGTGGGAGAGGAGATCTTCTTTCCGATGCTCCTGTTGAACAGCGCCATGAAAAGCTTGACCAGGATGGAGACGGAAAGGATTATGTAGGAAGCGGCGGAGTATGAAGGATCCTCAGGTCTTATTATCCTTTCGACCGAGCTCCTTATAAGCTCCGCGCCGATCATTAGGATCGATACCGCTACGGCGAATCCGCTTATATACTCGGCCCTCCCGTGACCGAAAGGATGCTCCCTGTCCGGCTTGCTCGAGGATATCCTGAAGCCTATCAGAGCTACAACGGACGAAGCGGCATCAGACAGGTTGTTGATGCCGTCGGCGACCGAGGAGATCGAACCCGAAATAACGCCTGCAGCTATCTTGGCCGCACACAGTAAAGTGTTGAGTATTATGCCCGTGATGCTTGATATCAGACCGTATCTTTCTCTTTTCTGCGCTGTTTCCATATCAGTCCCAAAATGACACCTTTCAGACCGCATTCCCTATATTTTCTTGTAATATTATCACAAGGGGACGGTATTGTGAAGTGCGTGCCGCTTTATGACAGCGGATGTCAGGGGATTTTTGTTAAAGGAGTATTAAAACCATGAATATTTTTTTAATAAAAGGATTTGTATCAGAAAGGCCGGGAAAAATATAGTATAATATGGATATACAGAAGGAAAGGTGTGAATATAGTATGAGTCGTGAAATAAAGACAACAGTTTTATGGGCGTCTGTTCTTTTCATCATAGCGGGACTCGTGCTGCTTATATGGCCCGCTATAGCGTATAATCTTATCTGTTACATCATAGGGGCTGCGGCAGTCATCTGGGGACTTGTACTGATAGGGAAGTATGTGTTCAAGGGTGCAGACAGGGATTTAATGGACCTTTCGCTTATAAAGGGCATAATAGTGACTGCGCTTGGAATAATAATATTAAGGAAGACGCCTGATTTCCTGAGCATCATAGTATCCGTGATAGGAGGGATCATAGTCATCAACAGCATCATAAGGCTGCAGGTGGGACTGAATCTTGCCAGGATGGGATACAGGAGCTGGCTTTTCGTGTTCATAACGGCGGTGCTTATGGCGGTCGTAGGTGTTCTCCTCATAGTAGACCCGTTCGGATCGCTGTCAGTCATAACGACTTTCGAGGGCATAGCGCTCATAGTGGAAGGACTGGTGAGCCTCATAAGCATCATCTGGGCGGATAATCTCCTGAGATAAGACAGTCCGGTCCTCCAAAAAGGTCTTTCCGCCATATGCGGGTGGAAGGGCCTTTTCATTTTGCCAGATGAAATCCGCACTGATCCGTGCTGTCAGAAAAGGACTGAGGAGGACCCGCCCGTTTATTGCATTTTTATACGACATGTGCTATTTTAAATGAAGTATCTGTCTGGAGGCAGCTCCCCCTGACAGACGTTCAAAGTGAAAGATAAGGAGCGGAAAAATGGCAAAACTGACTATTCGGACAGATTCCTGCAAAGGCTGCGGGCTTTGTGTTGATGCCTGCCCCAAAAAGATCCTGAGATTATCTGAAACAGCTCTCAATGTCGGAGGATACCATCCGGTGGAGGTCACCGATGAATCCCAGTGCATTGGCTGCGCATCATGCGCCGTAAGGTGTCCTGATGTCGTGATCGAAGTAGAGAGATAATAGACTGAAAGGAATATGATATGGCAAAGAAACTGATGAAGGGGAATGAAGCTATCGCCGAAGCCGCCATAAAAGCAGGCTGCAGGTATTTCTTCGGATACCCCATAACACCTCAGAACGAGATCCCTGAATATATGAGCAGAAGGATGCCTCAGATAGGCGGGACGTTCGTACAGGCAGAGAGCGAAGTCTCCGCCATAAATATGGTATACGGTGCCGCAGGAGCAGGCGCCAGGGCAATGACCTCATCGTCGAGCCCGGGCATAAGCTTAAAGCAGGAGGGCATAAGCTATATAGCATGCTCCGAACTGCCGGCAGTGATAGTCAACATGATGAGGACCGGTCCCGGACTTGGTGGCATACTTCCCAGTCAGGGAGACTATTTTCAGGCTGTGAAGGGCGGCGGACACGGGGATTATCATCTTATAGTCCTTGCTCCCTCCTCGATACAGGAAGCTGCCGATCTTATCATGGACGGTTTCGATCTTGCCGATATATACAGGAATCCCGTCATGATACTGGGAGACGGCATGATAGGCCAGATGATGGAGCCCGTCGAGTTCAAGGAACCCGGCAAGAGGCCTTTGCCCGCTAAGGACTGGGCTGCCACCGGCTGGGACGGCAAGTCCAGAAAGAGAGCCGTCATAAACTCCCTTTACATCGCAGCGGAAGAGATGGAAGAGGTCATGGCAAGGCTCAAGGCCCGCTATGATGAGATAGAGAAAAAGGAAAAGAGAGTCGAAGAATACATGATGGATGACGCCGAGGTCTGCATCACGGCTTACGGGACGGTGGCAAGGATAGCCAAGAGCACTGCCCAGAAGCTGAGGAGCGAAGGCATAAAGGCCGGTGTGATAAGACCCATCACCCTCTGGCCCTTCCCCTCTGAAACATATGAGAAGTACTGCGGGCAGGTCGACTTCTTCTTTGACGTCGAGATGTCTTTAGGACAGATGCTTGAGGACGTGAAACTCGCGGTCAACGGAAGGAAGCCCGTGGAATTCATGGGAGTGGTCGGAGGCAGCGTGCCTACCCCGAACCAGATCAGGGAAAAGATCATGGAAGTCATAAGGAGGGAAAAATAATGACCAAGGTGTTTGAAAAGACGAAGATGCTTACGGACGTTCCCTTCCATTACTGCCCCGGATGCACGCACGGCATAGCCCACAGGCTGGTCGCCGAGTGCATAGAAGAGCTTGGGATGTGCGATAAGGCCGTTGGGATAGCTCCCGTAGGATGCGCCGTATTCGCGTATAAGTATTTCAACTGCGACATGTATGAAGCTTCCCACGGAAGAGCGCCGTCGGTAGCGACCGGTGCTAAGAGAGTGCACCCCGAGAATCTCGTTTTCACATATCAGGGAGACGGAGACCTTGCTTCCATGGGCACGGCTGAGATAGTCCATGCAGCGGCAAGGGGAGAGAATATAAGCGTTATATTCATCAACAACGCCATATACGGCATGACAGGCGGCCAGATGGCTCCGACCAGCATAATGGGCCAGGTGACGACCACCTCCCCGTACGGAAGGAAAAAAGAACTGAACGGCATGCCGGTCAAGATGTCCGAGATGCTTGCCGTGCTTGACGGCTCATACTATATCGAGAGATGTTCGCTCCATGATGTGGCGAATATAAGGAAAGCAAAGGCTGCCATAAAGAAAGCCTTCAGATATCAGATGGAAGGAAAGGGCTTCTCGATGGTCGAGCTGCTCTCGACCTGCCCCACTAACTGGGGAATGACACCTGTGAAGGCCTGCGAGTGGTTGAAGGAGAACATGATCCCCTACTACCCGCTCGGAGTCAAGAAGGAGGGGAGCACATTATGACAGAGCAGATACTGAGCGCCGGATTCGGCGGACAGGGCGTCCTTCTTTTGGGACAGTTACTTGCATACAGCGGCATGAGGGAGGGAAAGAACGTTTCCTGGATGCCCTCATACGGACCCGAGATGAGAGGCGGCACCGCGAACTGCAGTGTCATAGTCTCTGATGAGGAGATAGGATCCCCCGTTATCGACGAGGCCGATACAGTCATAGTCATGAACAGGCCTTCTCTTGACAAATATGAGGGAAAGATAAGAAAGGGTGGAAGGCTCTTCATCAACAGCTCCCTTATAGACAAGAAGGCGGAGAGGGACGACATAGAGGTGTATTATGTGCCTGCCAGCGATATCGCCAACGAGCTCGGGAACCCGAGAGTCGCGAACATAGTCATGCTCGGCGCATATTTAAAGGTAACAGGTCTTGTGATGCCCGAGACCTGTATCGCCCAGTTAAAGGAGAGCTTCGGTGAAAGAAGAGCTCATCTTATACCGATAAACGAACAGGCGATCGAAAAGGGCAAAGAGTTCATAGAAGGCAGATAAAGAGCCTGAAAAACAATAAGCAGCAGTTATGGGATGGATGTGTCCCAGAAACTGCTGCTTTTTTGTGGTTCTACAATAAATGTTGGGGTGCGAAAGCACTTCAACATTTTTTTGTTGTTGCAAAAAAAAATCGAGCATAAAGTGCGACATTAGTTTAGAATTTAATCACCACAAAAAATACAAACAAGGAGGCACAAGTCATGCTCGACAATAATAATTGTATACAAGAAATCATAGGAATAAAAGGTCTGG
>JAFWWA010000040.1 GCA_017523755.1 Christensenellaceae bacterium
AGTACAATCATTTCCGTGCAAGCTCGTCATATAGTTTCTTGTATTTGCGTGCGGATACCGTCCAGCTGAAATCCTCTTTCATCGCCTGGATCATAATATTGTCCCAGGCTTTCCTGTCTTCCCTGTACAGCTTGGCGGCGTTCTTGGTAGTGAACAGAAGCTCGTGCGCGTTATAGTTCTTGAACGAGAATCCCGTTCCCTCACCCGTATACTTGTTATATGATATGACGGTATCCTTGAGTCCGCCGGTCTCCCTTACTATCGGTATCGTCCCGTATCTCATGGAGATTATCTGCGAGAGGCCGCACGGCTCGAACCTTGAAGGCATCAGGAACATATCCGCTCCTGCGTATATCCTTCTTGAAAGGCCTTCGTCAAACTTCATTATTGCTCTTACCTTGCTGCTGTTCCTGGCTTCAAGCTCTTTTAATCCCTGCATGTACTTCTCTTCGCCGGTGCCCAGCACTATGAGCTGTATATCCTCCCTTACGAGCTCGTCAGCGATATATAAAAGCAGATCGATGCCTTTCTGCTCCGACAGTCTCGATACCATCGCGGCAACAGGAACATCCTCTCTTACGGGGAGCCCTACTTCCTTCTGGAGGGCGGTCTTGTTCACGGTTTTCTCCCTGCGGGTCTTAAGGCTGTAATTCCTTACGATGAGCGGATCGGTCTCCGGATCGAATTCTCCGTAATCGACGCCGTTGAGTATGCCTATAAGGCTCTGAGCCCTTAAGCGCATGACCCATCCCAGTCCTTCCCCGAAGAATTCATACTTTATCTCATCAGCATACGTGTTGCTGACAGTGGTGATTATGTCCGTATAGAACAGAGCGCCTTTAAGAAGATTAACGGCATCTTCATAATCAAGGCTGTCTTCCGCAGCGGTATGCCCGTACAGACCCAGAACGTCTCCTATTATCTCCTTGCCGAAGACTCCCTGGAATTTCAGGTTATGGATCGTGAATATTGTCTTTATGTCATAATAGAACGGATTCGCTCCGTACAGTTCCTTAAGATAAACGGGGATGAGTGCTGTATGCCAGTCGTTGCACTGTATGATCTCAGGTTTGAAGTCTCCCATATAGGCTATGCTGCGGAGCACTGCATTGCAGAAATAGGCGACTCTTTCGGCGTCGTCATAGTAGCCGTAGAGTTTCTCTCTCCTGAAATAATACTCGTTATCCACAAAGTAGAATCTGACACCGTCATGGACCATCTCATAAAGTCCGCAGTACTGATTCCTCCAGCTCACGCTCACTGTGAATGAGCATATGAACTTCATCTTTTTCACGTACTCGTCCTTTATCACCTGCAGTTTAGGCATTATGACCCTTGCGTCGACCCCTTCCTTTATAAGGAATTTCGGAAGAGAGCCCATAACGTCGCCCAGTCCTCCCGTCTTTGCGAACGGATAGGCCTCGAACGCCGCTAAAAGGACCTTCCTTTTCTGTACAGGCGCTTTTACCTGTGTCTCCGCCTCTGTTTTCAGTGTCTTCTTTTTCATTCGTGTATCCCCTTGTATCTTATTCACTGATCTGTCATAAGGAACAGCGTTATATGATCAGAATTTTTCCGTCTTGGGCAGATAGATCGGCTTGTCGGTCCTGCCCTTTATGACCGAGCCCGGATGTATCTCGGCATATTTGTCCGAGATCACGTTCTCGACTACGGCACCGGCCCTTACTATCGTCCCCTGCATCAGTATGCTGTTCTTCACGACCGCGCCTTTTTCGATGATATTGCGTCTTGATATGATGCTGTTCTCGACCGTTCCGTATATCACGCATCCGTTCGCAACAAGAGTGTTGCTGACATGGCATCCCGTCTCATATTTCGTCGGCGGATTGTCACGGACCTTGGTATAGATCTTTCTGTCTCCCTGGAAGAGTTCTTTCCTGACTTCCTTTTTTAGAAGATCCATGTTGGTCCTGTAGTATTCCTTAACGGAATCTATGCGCTTGAGATAGCAGTCCGTCTCAAAAGCGTTGATCCTGATGGTCCTGTGGTTCTGCTCTATAACTTCCATGAGATCGATATAGGGAACTTCCTTATACCAATCGATCAGATCCATAAGAAGGTTCTTGTTCATAATGAGAAGATCACAGAACAGGTTGTCTTTCTCATCGATCTGGCTGTGACCGAACCCTGAGACCATGCCGTCCGAATTCAGGGTAAGGAAGATTTTTTCCTCATCGCTCACATAATAGCCGCCCGTCTTCTTGTATACGAGAGTTACATCTGCCCCTCTCGCGATATGAGCTCTCGCCAGTTCTTCATAATCCATATTGAAGACCTGGTTTGCGGAGCTTATGATTATATACTGTTCGTTTGCCCTTATGAGATATTCCTGGTTCCTGATTATGTCTCCCATAAGGAATTTGACCGCACCGAACCTGGCGCCGAAGTTGGCACCGGGAAGAATGAACAATCCTTCTCTTTTCCTGTCAAGGCCCCATGCTTTACCCGATGATATATGGTCTATTATAGGCCTGTAATTGGAGGCCATAACGACACCTACCGACTGGATCCCCATGTTCGTCATATTTGACAGTGCGAAATCTATGAGCCTGTACCGTCCTCCGAAAGGAAGCGCGGCTATCGGCCTGTCCTTTACTATATCGCCCATGTAGTCAGGCGAGTAATTGGCGCATATAAGTCCGAATACCTGTTTCACTGTTTGTTCCTCCTCTTACTTATATGAAAGAACGTCCGCGCCTTCAGGCACCACTGTGCCCGGAGCGATGTTCATGTGGCCCGATACTACCGTGATCCCTGCCGGATGGCGCTTTTCATCCGCCTCCTGTCCCAGAATGCAGTTCTCTCCGATGACCGTCTCCTCGCCTATTATCGATTTCTTTATAAGTGAGCCCTTCTTTATGACAGCACCTGAAAGTATGAGGCTGTCCTCCACTACCGCGCCTTCTTCTATCACAGCATCCGAGCTCAGTATGGAATTCCTTACTGTGCCTTCTATAGTACATCCGCTGCAGATAATGCTGTTGTCGGTCGTGGCATTGGTCCCTATATACAGGGGCTGATGGAGGTTGCTGTTCGTGTATACCTTGTATCCTTCCTCATCCACCTTGAAAGGAGGATCGGGGAGGAGCATCTCCATATTTGCCTCATAGTAGCTGTCTATGGTCCCCACATCTTTCCAGTACCCTGAGAACTTATATGCGAAGAGTCTCTTGCCTCTGCTTATAAGTGTCGGGATGATATCCTTTCCGAAGTCATTCGAGCTGTCGGGGTCGTTCTCGTCTTCCGTGAGCGATTCCACGAGAAGATCCTTGTTGAAGATGTATATTCCCATCGATGCGAGATTGCTCTTCGGATTTGCGGGCTTTTCTTCGAATTCCGTGATCCTTCCGGTCTCGTCCGTATTCATGATCCCGAACCTCGAAGCCTCTTCTATCGGGACCTCTATGACGGATATCGTCACGTCCGCTTCCATCTCCTCATGGTATCTTAACAGATCCGAGTAATCCATTTTATAGATATGGTCGCCCGAGATTATGAGGACATGCTCCGGGTCATATGAGTTTATGAAGTCCAGGTTCTGGTAAATGGCGTTCGCGGTCCCCTTGTACCAGGTCCCTCCCTGCTCGCCCATATACGGCGGAAGGATATATACACCGCCGTTCGTATTGTCGAGATCCCATGCGTGTCCCGTTCCGATATAGGAGTTAAGTGCAAGCGGTTTATACTGTGTAAGAACGCCTACAGTGTCTATATCGAAGTTGACACAGTTGCTTAAGGCAAAATCGATTATCCTGAATTTGCCTCCGAAAGAAACTGCCGGTTTTGCCACATAACGTGTCAGAGCCCCGAGCCTTTTGCCCTGGCCTCCGGCAAGAAGCATCGCTATGCATCTTTTCTTTGCCATTTAACACACCCCTCTTTTATCACACATTTTTCTTTTCTTATTTTTAATATCTCTTATATGAAGCATGCCAGATATCGTCGGCATACTCTTTTATCGTCCTGTCGCTAGAGAACTGCCAGCTCCCCGCAATATTTGCGAGAGCGATCTTCTGCCATCTCTCCCTGTCGGGATAAATGCTCACGAGATCCTCCCACGCGTTGATGTACGGGATGAGGTCCTTTAAAACGAAGAAGGTATCGTTCCCGTTAAGGAGCCCGTCGAAAAGATCCTGGAACTCGGCTCCCACGCCCGGGAAGGTTCCGTCGACAAGCTCATCCACCACAGTCCTTATCCGTCTGTCCGAGTTGTAGAGATCTATCGAGTTGTATCCGCCGCCCATGTAGTATGAAAGGACTTCTTCCGCAGTGAGACCGAATATCTTTATGTTGTCATCCCCTACCATATCCTTTATCTCTACGTTCGCTCCGTCAAGAGTGCCCAGTGTCACGGCTCCGTTCATCATGAATTTCATGTTGCCGGTACCCGATGCCTCCTTGCTTGCAGTGGATATCTGCTCGCTTATGTCAGCTGCGGGATAGATCATCTCGCCTGTCGAGACATTGAAGTTCTCCATGAACACGACCTTCATCTTATCGTCAAGATCGGGATCGTTGTTGACGAGATCACCTATGCTGGTTATGAGCTTAATGACCTTTTTGGCGGCTATATATCCCGGTGCGGCCTTGCCTGCGAATATGAAAGTATGCGGGACTACGGGCATATTCGGATTTGCCTTTATCCTGAGCCTTAAGTCCATTATCCTTAAGGCATTCATCAGCTGGCGCTTGTACATATGTATCCTCTTGACCTGGATATCGAACACGCTCTTAGGATCAGTGCTTATACCCGTCGTCTTGAAGATGTAGTCAGCCAGATTTTCCTTGTTTCTCGTCTTAACATCGGCAAGCTTATTTAAGAAAGCACTGTCGTCTCTTAAGTAAAGCAGCTGTTCCAGATCCCTCGGCCTCTTTATCCAGCCGTCCCCTATGCTCTCGCTTATAAGGGAAGAAAGGCCCTGATTGGCCATGAGAAGGAATCTTCTGTGTGCTACTCCGTTCGTCTTGTTGTTGAACTTATACGGATAGACCTTATACTGGTCAGAGAAGACGTTCGCCTTCAGTATCTCGGAATGGAGCGCCGCGACACCGTTTACAGAGTGGCTCCCGATTATGGACAGATTCGCCATATGGGCTTCGCCGTCTCTTAAAACAGCCATGCGGTTTATGGTCATGTCATCAAGACCGTACTGCTCCCTCATCTCGGCTCTGAACCTTCTGTCTATCTCTTCTATTATCATGTATATCCTGGGGAGGAGCCCTCTTATCATGTCTATGGGCCACTTCTCAAGAGCTTCGGGCAT
>JAFWWA010000041.1 GCA_017523755.1 Christensenellaceae bacterium
CGGAAAACGCCGCCAGAGCATCCACATCTGCTATGATCTGATCGGGTTCATCCCGCTGAATGAACTGATGGAACAGGAAATGGCATGACCCGAAGATCATGCCATTCCTGAAAACTATAAAACTTTCTTACGAGGGCCGCCATAAAGACCTCTGCTCTTTTTATTTTCGGCTTCTGAACTCAGCCTCCGAGATATGCTTTTATTACTTCAGGATTATCAAGAAGATTATGAGCTTCATCCGAGAACTTGATCCGCCCTGTCTCAAGCACATAGCCTCTGTTTGCGATCTTCAGAGCCATCCTTGCATTCTGTTCCACAAGCAGGATAGTGACCCCGCTTTCATTCAGTTCCTTTATAATGTCAAAGATCTGACTAACAAGAATAGGAGCAAGACCCATCGACGGTTCGTCAAGCATGAGCAGCTTCGGATCAGACATCAGGGCACGTCCTATAGCAAGCATCTGCTGTTCTCCGCCAGACAGTGTCCCCGCTATCTGGTTCCTTCTCTCCTTCAGCCTCGGAAATCTTACATATACATTATCTATGGCAGGCGCTATCTCGGACTGATTCCTGACATATCCACCCATTTCAAGATTTTCCTGTACAGTAAGCTGAGAGAAGACCATCCTTCCTTCGGGAACATAGGAGAGTCCCTTTCTGGTGATTTTATAAGGAGCCGTTCCTGATATGTCCTCCCCATTGAAATTAACGGAACCCGTCCTTGAATGCAGTATTCCCGATATCGTCTTTAAAATAGTACTTTTCCCGGCTCCGTTCGCACCTATCAGGGTCAATATCTCTCCTTCTCTGACATTGAAGGAAACTCCCTGGATAGCATGGATCGCTCCATAATAAACATTAAGATCATTTATTTCAAGCAGCATCGTATATTCCTCCAAACCTGTCACTCGCTTCTTTGCTGTCCAAGATATGCTTCTATGACAACAGGATTAGACTTTATCTCATCAGGCGTTCCCTGAGCGATTATCAGCCCGTAGTTCAGTACAAGTATCCTGTCACAGATACCCATAACCAGATTCATATCGTGCTCGATAAGAATGATCGCGACATTGAAGTCCCTTCTGATCCTCTTAATGGTCTCCATCAGCTCAGCAGTTTCTGATGGGTTCATACCGGCTGCAGGCTCATCAAGCAGAAGCACCTGTGGATATGTTGCCAAAGCTCTTGCTATCTCGAGCCTTCTCTGTGCTCCGTATGGCAGGCTTCCGGCCATGTCATATGCGTTGTCTCTCATGCCGAAAACATCGAGCAGTTCAAAAGATATCCTTTCGGTCTCCTTCTCCTGTTTCCAGTATCTCGGCAGCCTGAACAGAGCTTCAAAGAGGCTGTAATTCATCCCGTTATGAAGAGATATCTTGACATTGTCGATAACTGTCAGATCCTTGAAAAGACGTATATTCTGAAAAGTCCTGGCTATCCCATACTGTGTTATCTCATGAGTGGCGTGACCTTCAGTTTCATGCTGTCCTATCATTATCCTTCCTTTTGACGGAGGATAAACATTCGTTATCAGATTAAATACGGTTGTCTTTCCTGCACCATTAGGTCCTATCAGCCCTACTATCTCGTTATTGGCTACCTGTATGTTGAAATCATCAAGCGCCTGAAGTCCGCCGAAATTGATGCCAAGGTGTTCTATTTTCAGTACCGGATCCATTATTCACCGACCTCCTCTTTGCCTGATTTTTTCCTGTGGAAGATCGCCTTAATCTTCTTTAACCCTTCATCTTCTCCGCTTATTATGCGGTCAAGGGAAAACTCGTATTTTCCACACAGTCCTGAAGGTCTGTATATCATTACGAGGATAAGGACCAGGGCATAAACTACCATCCTGTATTCCGAGAAGCTCCTTAACCATTCAGGCAGGAGGGTAAGGACCACAGCAGCCACTATCGAACCGAATGTGCTTCCCAGACCTCCCAGAACCACCATTACCAGTATCTCTGTGGATTTCATAAACCCGAAGTTGTTCGGATCAAGTATCGAAAGATAATGAGCATAAAGAGCGCCTGCGACACCGGCTAAAGCCGCTGATACCGTAAACGCAAGCACCTTATAGAATGTCGTTGAGATGCCGGAAGCCTCTGAAGCTATCTCATCCTCCCTTATCGAAAGTATCGCTCTGCCGTGTCTTGACTCCATCAGAGTCTGAACAATAAACAGCGTGAGGGTCACACATATGAAGACCCATGTTACAGTCGTGTGCTTCTCTATGCCTTTAAGTCCGTATGCACCTCCGGTGAATTTCAGGTTGGTTATGATGACTCTTATGATCTCCCCGAATCCAAGCGTGATAATTGCCAGATAATCGCCTTTCAGTCTTAAGGCAGGAAGTCCTATGAGCACTCCGAAGACCGCTGCAGACAAAGCAGCTATCAGTATCGCCAGCGGGAACTCAACTGCAGGAGGAAGATCAACAGCAAGAGTGAACAATGCTGAAGCATATCCTCCAACAGACATGAACCCCGCATGGCCAAGAGGCAGCTGACCAAGATACCCGGCTGTAAGATTCAGGCTGACGGCCAGTATTATATTGAACCCTATCGGTATCAGCAAAAGAGACTGGTATCTGTTCAATACTCCGAAGTTGATCAGGGCATATATAACAGCAAAAAGCAGTATGGTCGCAAGAGTATTAAGTATATATGTATACCTTGTCTTACCGATCTTTTCTTTAATCCTATCCATGATCACACCTTCTCTCTTATGCTCTTTCCAAGAATACCCGAAGGCCTTATGAGCAGCACTATGATCAGTATGCCGAAGACCACCGCATCAGCAAGCTGTGAACTGATATAAGCCTTGGTCAGGCTCTCAAAGATCCCTATTATTATACCCCCGAGCATAGCACCCGGCAGTGAACCGATCCCTCCCAGAACAGCTGCAACGAAAGCCTTTATTCCGAGCATGGAGCCCATCGTGGGTTCGATCTGGGAATACGAACAGCAGTACAGCACGCTCGCAACTGCTACAAGGCCGCTTCCGAGGGCAAAAGTGAATGAGATCGTATTGTTGACATTGATCCCCATAAGCTGGGCAACATCGCTGTTTTCCGACACAGCTCTCATCGCCTTTCCCATTTTGGTGTTTTTGACCATTACTGACAGGCCTATCATTATCACGACCGAGACGGCTATAGTCACTATCGTCACTACTGCAAACTGCGCTCCTCCTATGCTCACATATCCCGGGAAGAAATTCGGCAGCATCCTCGGATTCGGGGTAAATATTAGCTGCGAAAGATTCTGAAGAAGATAGCTGACGCCTATTGCGGTTATCAGAAGAGATATCTTAGGCGAATTCCTCAATGGTTTATATGCAACTTTCTCAATGAGCATGCCAAGAGCTGAACAGACTGTTATAGAAATAATCACCGACAGCCACGGTGCAAGGCCTAATCTCGACAAGCCGAACCATAAAACATATGATCCGACCATAATTATATCGCCGTGAGCAAAATTAAGAAGCTTTACGATACCGTACACCATGCTGTATCCAAGGGCGACAAGGGCATATATACTGCCTATCTGCAGCCCGTTGATTATCTGACTTAGAAAAATCATATTCCGTTTCCTTCTACCGATCTCACCCTTAATGCCTGTAACAGACATCACAGAGTCGACTTCATACCATTATCTTATAAACTCAAACAGGGATTCCCTGCGACAGAGAATCCCCAGTTGTGACTGAAAAGCAGGAATCAATAGCTTCCTATGGATTTATACTCACCGTTAATAACAGTAATGATCGTGCACGTTTTCTGAGTATTATGATCAGCGTCAAACGTTATATTTCCTGTTACTCCGTCAAGCTTTATCGTGGCTATCTTATCTATTATAGCCTGATAGCATTCCTTGCCGGCTTCCATCTTAACTCCGTCAGCTACTGCAAGTGCTACAGCCTGTACAAGAATATCTGCGGCATCGTATCCGAGTGCAGCCAGTGCGTTCGGAACTTCATTGTACTTCTTCTGGAATGCGTCGATGAAGTCCTTTACAGCCTGTGAATCGGTATCCGTTGCATAGTGGTTCGAGAAATACAGCCCGTCGAGGTAAGAGACATCAGCGCCTTCGATCGCAAGGACTCCGTCAACCCCGTCAACTCCGAGGAACTCTCCCTCGTATCCGAGCTCTCTTGCCTGCTTGGCAACTGTATAGACTGTATTATAGTAGTCAGGAACAAATAACACTTCAGGTTTCTTTGCTATGATATTTGTAAGCTGGCTCTTATAGTCGACATCACTTGCAGAATAGCCTTCTACTGCAACTATCTGTATTCCGTTTTCCTCACACTTTGCCTCAAAGACTTCCTTTAAGCCTGTTGAATAAGGATCCTCGGAACCATATATGATAGCAGCTGTCTTGGCTTCAAGTCCTGTCTTTGCAAAATTAGCACACGATATGGCCTGGACATCATCGGTATAGCATGCTCTGAAAGCATTCTTTCCGTATGAGGTTACATCAGGATGTGTAGCTGTAGGCGTGATCATCGGGATGTTGTCTGATACGGATGCCTGCATGACTGCCAGGGTAGGCGTAGATGTGACAGCACCGATTATAGCAACGACCTCATCAGATGTAACGAGCTTCTGATAAGCGTTGACCGATTCGGTCGCGTCGCCCTTGTCGTCATAAACGATAAGATCTATTTTCCTTCCGTCGATACCGCCGGCATCGTTGAACGCGTTGATATAAAGCTCTACCGCATTCTTGACTGCCATACCGTAAACTGCTACTTCACCGGTCATAGGTGTAATAAGACCGATCTTGATGTTCCCTGAATCTGCTTTCTTGCAGGAAGCAAGTGTGAAAACCATAGCTACCGCAAGAATGACCGCGATAAGTCTCTTCTTCATCTCTTCTTCTCCTGATTAAAATTTTAATTATATAAAGATATAATTATCATACCAATCCACCATCATAGCAATGATTATATAGTTGCAAATGAAATTTGTTAATATGAAAATTTCATTTGTAGTATCGATTATACTGTTTTTTGGTACAAAAAAAGCATCAAATTGATTCTGATGCTTTCATGTTGTTTCAAAATTACCATTTAATATTATTTATCTTCAGCTTTTTGATCAAGCTTTTTGCTTGCCTTTTCCATAAAATATGCAATAAGAGCCCCTATAATGAAGCATCCCGCATAAAGAAGGATATCTGAAGTGCCTGAAGCATTCCCGAACGGCATGATGACCAGTGTAGAAGCTATCACTATGCCTAATATACCATGGTACATAACACAGTAATGTTTATCAAAAAGGTATTTAATGGGTTTTGCAAGCAGAAGGATCATAACGACAAGCCCTACCCCTATCGGCAGTATTATCGAAAAATCCAGCGCCTTGATACTGAAACCTGCAGACATCGGCTGATAAAGGCCAAGGTATATGAATATCGAAGAGGGGCTCATGCCGGGAACTATAAGTCCTATCCCCCACAGAAGACCGCATATGAACCACCATAATAAAGACGGCTGCACATTTGCGGCAACTGCATTTCCAAAAAAGCTCAGGAGCGCATACATAAGTCCGCCGCAGATTATCAGAGACAGCCATCCAGCCCATCCTCTTCCGTGTTCTCCGGCTTCCTTGAAAAGAGACGGCACAGTCCCAAGCACCAGACCTATGAAAAGCCATACAGCAGGTATCTTGCTCTTTCTGAAAAGCAGATCGACAAGACCGGACACGAGCACGACTCCAAGAGCGAAGCCTATAACGATAGGAAGAAAGAACTTATACTGCTTCTTGAAGCTTTTTATAGGATTTGAAAGGAATTCCATCATCGGCCTGTATATGCCCAGGACCACGCTTAAAACTCCCCCGCTGATACCCGGAAGGATAGCTCCGGTACCTATGATCGCGCCCTTTATCACCCTCCATATCCAGGAGAACAGTGTATCCTTTTTTTCTTCCATTTATTCCTCCTCCACTGATAAAACATTTTCATAATTGTATCCCAAAGTTGCCTGAAATACAAACTGTCATACTGACCGGCGGCTTTTCTCATCCACAAGAAATCAGCTACCCTGTCATCCGGTCTACAGCATATCGAGCTCTGACAGATCGTACATGGTCAGGTATTTTCTGGTATTAAGGCACATCTCCTTAAAAAGAGCCTTTGCATCATCTATACTGCAGGTCATAAGAGGGTCATTGATAAAAGCTGCAAAAACGGTCTTCAGATCTCTCTTTGCTATACCGTCGCTGAGCATTTCCTGGATAGAGGCGATCCTCTTGACCATGGGAGCAATGCTCTCAGGCAGTTTGCCTGCCATTACAGGTCTTACGCTTCCGGAACTGAAAACTGCGTTCGTTTCAACGACTGCACCTGATGGAAGATCCGGGATCTGACCCTGATTTGGAATATTAACATTAGTCACAAGATCTCCAAGACCAAGTATCGCCCTTATCTGATTCGTTCCCTCCTCACCCGTCAGACCTATGACAGGTTCCTCTTCACCGCTGACCAGTCTTTTCGACCTCTCAAGCTTCTCTTTCAGGTCCTTTTTCCTCCATGATACGGGCGTCAGCGAAAAATGCCAGTTCCTGACATTTTCAGGAGAACCGAGATACCAGTTTCCGCTGCAGAACTCCGCAAGGTGCCTGTCTCCAGCAGCACCGGCAACACCGAATCTCAGGAACAGATCCATCTTCACTTTTTCTTCCGAAGCGAAATGATTGTTCATCCAGTTGGAGTCTACAGGTCCAGTCCCCTTATATCCGTCTTTATGCTCAAGGCAGAAATCTCTGTACAGCGGAAAAAGATCCTTTTCCATATATCTGGCTTCAGTGAGCCAGGTGAAATGGTTAACTCCTACGGGATTGACTTTGATCTCTTCCCTTTCTACAGGACCGGTATTCAGTTTTTCCTCAACGACTTTTGCAAGGAATTTCTGTGTACCGAATACCTCATGACAGCATCCGAACGCCCTGATCCCGGGGAATACTCTGTATAATGTCTTTATGCAGAGAGTCATAGGATTGGTATATGAGATCACCCATGCATCAGGTACTACATCCCTTATCTTTTCTGCTATATACTCGTACATAGGGACCGTCCTTAAGGCTCTTATTATTCCTCCGGGCCCCGTCGTGTCTCCGACAGACTGATAGATACCGTACTTTTACGGAGCATGGACATCCGACTCCATTTCATCAAATGTACCGGGCAGAATAGATATTATAACGAAATCCGCCCCTTCAAGCGCTTCTTCTATCGTGTTCCTTGCCTTATATGTCCATATACTTTTTGCATTATCAAGATGATTGTATTTATTTCCTATTATCTCATTAGCGAGCGCGGCATCCTTATCGATGTCATAAAGATCCACCGTCCCGCTTATGTCTTTACATGAGGCAAGATCACTCATGAGACCCCATGCCCATCCTCTCGAGCCGCCGCCTATATACGCTATTTTGATATCATATGCCCTGTTCTGTTCTATCCTCATTATGGGTCTCCTACTTATAATATCTGGCTGTTATTATAGCTCCGAGCTTAATATATCGCTCAGTACGTCCAGCATCTGACTGTCCGTTTCTTTTGATTCGTCATACATTTCCTTAAGATATGATACCATGAACTCATGTCTTTTATCAGCGATCTCCTTCGAGCGTTCAAGGTTCATCAGATCTCTGAGTTTTAAAAGCTTATCGGAAAAATGCCTGAGGGACTCCTTCATATCTCTGCCGTTCCTTCCTCCATAAGCAAACGTCCTTGCTATACCAAATGCACCCATGGCGTCAAGCCTGTCTGCATCCTGTACGATCATAGCCTCTAACGTACAGGGCCTGCGATCCCTGTTCTTTGAATATGAGACCTGATCTATGACTCCTATAACCTTTTCTGTCAGGGAAGCGTCAAAACCTTCAGATGCGAGGAATCTTCTGGCGTTCTCATAATCTACGGTGTCAAAAAGCTTACTGTCATCGGCATCATGAAGGATGGCTGCAAGCGATACTATCATCAGATCGCAGTCCTTCCTGCCCTCTGCCAGATAAAGCGCAGTCCTGTACACTCTTAAAACATGGCCGATATCATGGCCTCCGGAATCTTCCTTAAGCAGACCCCGTACATATTCTGTTGCCCTGTCATAAACACCTGCAGCCATAACACAAAGATCTCCGATCGTTTACAGTCCGATCCCGTTTGCGATATTAACTATAAAGTCCTGGGCATTGGTAACTATGCCCCTTGACGAAAGGCTTCCCCTGTCGGCGAGCTTGTTTATCATAAATTCGGATATATCGATACAGTAGAAAAAGACTTTCCTTACTGTACCGTCATCCATGACTCTGTAGGACGGAGTCATATTTCCCACTGCTATCGTATGGAGCATCGTCGCCATACAGATCACGGTGGTGGCTCTGCTCACGTATTTCCTCATCTCATCCTGCGCTTCATATACGTTTCCGAAAACACACGGCAAGGGACCGTCATCCCTTATAGAACCGGCAAGCACATAAGGTATGCCGCTCTCTTCAAGGCTCTTTATTATACCGTTGCCTATCTTTTCTTCTTCGATAAACCTTTTTACTGATCCGTAGAACCTGACCTTATTGAGAGTATCAAGATGATTATAGTGTCCGTTCGGCTCATTCTTCTGTGTATAGATATTCTGTCCCAATGCCGTTCCGAGATATGCTCCTTCAAGATCATGTGTTCCAAGAGCATTGCCTGCCAGCACAGCATCGACATATCCGCCCTTTATGATCTTGCTGAATGCATTCCTTGCATCATAATCGAACGAGAATGCAGGGCCCATTACCCAGACAACATATCCGTGTTCCTTCTCATACCTCAGAAGATCATAAAGCTCATCATAATCTCTTGAGAAAGAGCTTTCTCTTGATCTTCCGTATCTGAACATGAACTTGTCGTCTTTTGACAGATCCTCTTCAAAACCGTTTTCATGAAGATAAATGCCTTCTTCACAGTTCTCTGTCCTTCCTGTTATGACAAGATCCCCTTTTTTCAGATTCCTGAATTCCCTGACCAGGATCCTGCCGCCCTCATAAACAGGAACACAGTCCATCCTGCTCTCCTCGGCAAGCAGCCATTCACCTTTTATTTTGAAGTATTCGGGATATATGCTCATGGCATGATATCCTTCTGGTGCAGTCCCATCCCTGGGAGCTGCCTTGACAGAACAGTCGGGTGAAGTCAGAAACTTCACATCACTGAAATCAGGTGCCTTATACTTACCGATATTAAAAGCCATATGTTCCTCCACATCAATTATCCCGATACTTCCCGGAAACGGCAGTTGTCTGTTTCTTCCTGAAGCCCCTTAATATGTCTTTCCTGTCATCAGGTATCCTTCTGCTCTCACAGGCCTTGCTGATCGTTTTATTGTGGGTCCATATGTCAAGAAGGCCTTCCGAGATATAGGGCAAAGCGTATTCATATTGTTTTGCAAGCGCTGTGGCAAAAAACCACGCCCTCATCATGTTTATATAATACTCCTCAGAGTTGATATCTGCTGCCATTTTCAGGTATGAGGGATCAAAGTTCCGGTCCAGATAGTATCTCATAAGCGACAGCAGTCCGAACCTTACAGTATATGTATGATCATCCGATATCCACCCGGTCACCCTTTCAAGAAGATCCACAGTATTCTTTTTGAACACCCCCGGCGAAAGCTGGTCGCATGTTGCCCAGTTATCTATAAACGGAAGAAATCTTTCTGTTTCATCGATACATGTCTCATATTCCCTGATTTCGGATATAAGAAATGAATGCAGCTGATTCTCTTCAAAATACCTGTGCGGCAGATCTCTTAAATAATCCATGCAGAACCCGTTTGCCTTTATCTCCTTTGCCAGAGCTTTCAGGGCAGGCGTCCTCACACCTATCATTTCCACATCGGGTATGAGCCCCTGGCTGAAAAGCAGGTAAGGCTCGTCTTTAAGCTCAAACAGCCGTTTTCTAATTTCATCGGTCAGCATTTTATCTCAAGCTCCTGCGGCAAAATCAAAAAAAAGCTGTAAGACTAAGTTTCATCTTACAGCCGCTAAAGTAAGGGGTTCTATAATATAAAATGTGAGGCATATTATAGACTGATTGAAATGCACCGGGAAGTTTATCCTTCCCAGTGCATTGATTATAACATTTATTTCTCTTCGTCGTCAAGCTGTTTGAAAAGATCAGCCAGAGATGTCTTTGCTTCTTCAAATTCAGTGGGCATCACATATGAGAATTCATTGTTTTCAGCATCTCTTTCAACTCTTCTGTTCTGGTCATTGCTGCGGCGGCGCGGCCTGTCGGATCTCTCGGGTCTTGCTTCACCCTCAGCTCTCTCTTTTCTTGCAGGCTCCATAAGGGCCCTGATCGAAAGGCTGATCCTCTTCTTTTCAGGATTGACTTCAAGGATCTTAGCCTTGATAACATCGCCTTCCTGAAGGACATCGCTTACTTTTTCGATCCTGCGGTTCGTGACCTGTGAAATGTGTACAAGTCCGTCAACAGAGGGTTCAAGTTCTACGAATGCGCCGAAATCAGCGATACGCACTACTTTGCCTTCGACCTCATCGCCCTCGTGATATTTCTCAGGTACGAGATCCCAGGGCTTCGGCTGAAGCTGTCTGTATTCAAGAGATACCTTTTTCTTATCCGGATCGACGTTCTTGATCCTGACCTCGATCTCCTGATTCTCGCTCAGCACTTCTCTTGGATGCTTGATCCTTGTCCAGCTGATATCAGTAATGTGGAGCAGACCGTCTACACCGCCTATATCAACGAATGCACCGAAGTCAGTAAGTCTCTTGACTGTTCCCTTGACTATATCGCCTTTGTGATAATTGTTGTAGAGTGCTCTTTCAGCAGCATCTGCCTCATCCTTCAGCACTTCCTTGTGGGAAAGGACGAATCTCTTCTGCCTTCTGTCTATATCGATGACCTTGACCTTGAGGGTCTGGCCCATGAATTCGTTGAGGTCTTCAACGTATTTGAGAGAAAGCTGTGAAGCAGGGATAAATGCATCATATCCGTCAAGCTTGGTAAGGACGCCGCCCTTGATAACTCTTGTGATCTTGCATTCGTAAACAGCCTCATCCTTTTTCTCTTCCATCTCATCAGCAAGCTTTCTCCATTTCAGCTGGCCTTCGATCTTTCTTCTGGAGAGAATCACGTTTCCTTCCCCGTCATTTAATGAAACGATCTCAGCTTCGATCTCACTTCCGACCGGGAACAGTTCTTCAGCGCTCTTTCCATCCTCAAGCTGCATATCCTCAAGTTTGAGAATACCGTCAGATTTATATCCAATGTTAACACAGATTTCGCTCTCTGTTACCTGGACGACAGTACCCTTTACGAACTGGCCTCTCCTTATCCTTACGAAAGTTTTTTCCAGTTCGGCTGCGAAATTGGCTTCTTCTTCGCTCTGCTCAGGAGCTGCTTCCTCTTCTGCTGCTTCGACTGCAGGGGCTGCTTCTTCTTCAGCTTCTGCAGGAGCTGCTTCTTCCTGTGCAGTCTCCTCAGGTGCTGCCTCTTCGGCAATAGCTTCAGTCGTTTCTGCCTTTTCAACGGCCTCATCTGTTTCAGGCATATTTTCTTTAACCTCTTCTTCTGTTGCCTGAACGTTCTCTAGTTCACTCATCTGTGTCCTTACCTCCCTAATGATCCATTCCGGGGCAGATGCCCCAGCGATAATCATAATTATATCACAGTTTCGAAGCTTATCAAGAAAAAGTTCCTCTTTTGACTCAACAAATTGCGTGATTTTGCAGTTTTTTTTGCATATTTCATACAGCTTGACAGTATTCGAACTGTGCCTGTCGCCGACCACAACAACAGCATCAGCCCTGGCCGAAAGCTCGGCCGCTTCATTCTGCCTTTTCTCGGTCGCATCGCATATGCTGTTGAAGATCCTTAGATCTCCCGAACGTTTTCTCAGTTCATCCGTGATCCTTTTAAAATCGGAGTTCTTTATCGTCGTCTGAGCAAGCACGACTGCACGGTCGATATGTTCAGGAAGATGTGAGAAGTCTTCCTCATCCGAGGGTATGACCATGGTCTTAAGCCCTGTCCACTTTCTCGTAGCCTTTACCTCAGGATGATCTTCGTCGCCTACTATAAAAACGATATCGGCTTCATCCTCATGCATTATCCTCTCATGGATCCTCTTTACGAACGGGCATGTGAGATCGATGTAAGGTATTAAATGATCTTCAAGATACCTGAAAGTCTCAGGCGGTTCCCCATGGGATCTGATAACGGCTGTCTCCCCTTTATTTATCTCATAGGGGCTGCCGACCTTCCTGACTCCTTTTTCCTCGAGTCTGGATATGACTGATCTGTTATGTATAAGGTCACCTATGACAGCAAGCTTCTCGCCCGCTTCAGCCATTTCCATGACTTTTGTGACAGCCCTCTTTACACCGAAGCAGAATCCGGCATATTTGGCAGTGATTATCTCAGGCATCGAATTCTCCCAGAGCTTTCTCAAGCCTGTCATGCAAGGCTCTTGAAGTCTCAAGTATGTTTTTCATCGTAGGTTCGGTTTTGTCTGTGAATTCCGAAATATCCTGCTTGGGGAAAAACCTGATCGTGGTTTTTCTGAACATCCCGAGCTTCCCGCTGAAAGCGACCATGTAAAGCGGCGCCCCCGTCCTTAAAGCAACCGAGGCCAGACCCGGCATGAACCTCAAAAGGCCGCCTTCATCATTTCTTGTCCCTTCAGGGAACAGAAGAAAGTTTTCTCCATTCTTCAGAGCATCGACTGCAGTATCCACTGCGCCAAAGTCTCCGGTCCCCCTGTATACGGGATAAGCCCCTATCCACCTTAATACGGGATTGAATATCCTGATCTTGAAAAGCTCAGACTTGGCCATCACCTTGAACCGTAAACCGGTTATGACTGAGATGACCACAGGATCGTTGTTGCTGCGGTGATTGGCATAGAATATACCGCCTTTCACTTCCTTCACGTTCTCCAGCCCTTCGACTTTGATCCTGAACAGGGGAAGATATAGCAGCCTTGCAAGAAAAACCAAAAACTTAAACATCTGTATTAAAGACCTTATTCACTTTATCGATCACGAAATCAACGACTTCTTCGATCGTCATATAGGAAGTATCAAGAAAAACAGCGTCATCGGCCTGTTTTAAGGGCGACGTTTTTCTTGTCGAATCGGTATGATCCCTTGCAATGATCTCGGCTTCAAGCTGATCGAGATCGCAGGGGATGCCTTTTTCGTCATTCTCAAGCTTCCTTCTCAGAGCTCTTACTCTCGGGGAAGCGGTCATGAACACTTTCAGCGGTGCATCGGGCATGACAACAGTCCCTATGTCTCTTCCGTCCATAACTATGTCATATCTTTTTGCGGTCTCCTGCTGGATAGCTACCAGCTTCTCCCTGACTTCAGGGATAACGGCTGAATCCGAAGACATTTTTGTTACTTCAGGGGTCCTTAAAAATCCGTTGACATCCTCTCCGTCTACTATGATATGCTGGCCTTCTTCATCATATTCCACCTTAAGATCGGTCCTGTTTATGGAATCGATCACTTCTGGAACATCAGACGCGCTGATCCCTGCTTTGACAAGCGTATACGCTATCCCGCGGTACATCGCTCCGGTATCCATATATCTTATGCCCAGTCTGCCCGCAACGGCCTTTGCGATGGTGCTTTTTCCTGATCCTGCAGGTCCGTCTATAGCTATATTTATCATTGTGGTATCTCTCCTGTATTTATGACCTTTTAGCCGCGATAAGAGTATTCTTAAGCAGCATAGTGATGGTCATCGGCCCTACTCCGCCGGGAACAGGTGTTATATATGCCGCCTTCTCTGCGGCTTCCTCAAACAGGACATCGCCCTTGAGCTTTTTCCCTACCCGTGACGTACCGACATCGATCACCGTAGCGCCTTCCTTGATAAAGTCACCTGTAACGAACTCGGGACGGCCTATCGCGGAAACAAGTATGTCAGCTGTCCTGCATACAGCCGCAAGATCCTTCGTCCTTGAATGACACATGGTAACGGTCGCATTCTCATTTAAAAGCAGCAGCGACACCGGCTTCCCTACCAGGTTGCTCCTTCCGATGACGACCGCATGTTTTCCTTCTATCGATTCCCCCGTGCTTTTTATCAGCTCGATGACACCTGCAGGCGTACAGGATACAAGGCCGTCAAGACCTGACATGAGCGCACCAGCGTTATGAACAGTCAGACCGTCGACATCCTTAGAGGGAGAGATCCTCTCAAGTACCCTTTTCTCATCAAGATGCTCCGGAAGCGGGAACTGTACAAGAAGCCCGTGTATATCTTCCCTGTTATTGAATTCGTCTACCTTTTCAAGCAGCTCTTCCATCGTGGTGGAGCCGTCCATCCTTTCGACTACCGAATGGAAACCCACCTCGATACAGGCCTTTTCCTTGTTCCTTACATATACCTGGGAAGCAGGATCGTCCCCTACCAGTATAACTGCCAAACCGGGCGCGTATCCCCTCTCTTTCCTGAAAGCCTCAGCCTCATTTTTGATATCTTCCCTGATCCTTGCAGCCAGATCCATTCCGCTTATAACGACCGCTGACATTTCAATTATTCTCCTTTGGTTTTATTCAAAAATATGTTCCTGGCCAGAACTGCGAGCCCGCAAGCGTTATCCGAAGCATATCTTCTTTCTGATACCTCTGCTCCCGTTCCGGCTTTAATGGTTTCCGTTATCTTCCTGTTAGACATGACTCCTCCGGAAAGAAGGATATCTTTCTTTCCTGTCATATCAACACAATTCAAGATCATTTTTGTGAGGACTTCAGCGATGCATTCCTGTACTGTGGCGGCGGCATCCTCTTTAGACATGCCTTTTTCGATCATCCTTCTCACGGCGCTTTCCGGACCTGAAAAGCTGATCTCTGTCCCCCTCACATCCGCTCTCAGCTTCACCGGTGTTCCATTTTTTGCGAGCTTCTCAAGTTCAGGTCCGCACGGGAAAGGAAGGCCCAGCATGACACCGATCCTGTCGATGAACTGCCCGGCTGCTATATCCGCAGTCCCTCCTATCTGTTCTATACCGGTTATGATACCATCCCTCATTTCGACCGATACGGCATCAGTCGTTCCCCCCGATACATGGAGCGCAATAAAGCTGTCCGGCATGCTTTTCCCTATAAGAGCGGCCATTATATGGCCGTGCTGATGGGTAAGAGGATAGAATTCCGCGCCGGCAACACGTGCCGCGACTCTGGAAAAGCTTTCACAGGCTGAAAAGACCGGCATATACGATCCTTCTATGTCTCTTGGTCTGGTGCTTCCGCCTACCGCCGCAAACGAGTACCCCTCGGGGAATATGTCCCTTATCTGTTTTATATGCAAAAAGACCATCTCCTGCTGGCGAAGGCCTTTCTTCCCTTCCGGTACTCTTAGCGGAAGTCTTCTATCATAAATTATGCCGCCTGATTCATCGCACACCGCACAGGATGTCGTATAGCAGCTCATGTCAACACCGAGGAAAAAACTCACTTGTCAGTCTGAACTCCGTAGCACTCGATCACTGAACCCAGTATGCCGTTTATGTAAGCCGGCGCTTTCTGGTCTGAATATTTCTTGGCAAGCTCAACGGCTTCGTTGACAGATACCTTATATGGTATATCCTTTAGAACAAGCATCTCTATTATCGCAAGTCTGAGGATAGACAGATCGACTTTCGATATCCTGTCGAGATTCCACGATCTGCTGAATCTGTCTATTATACCGTCGGTCTCTTCCCTGTTCTCATCAAAAGCTTCAAGTACGCTCTTTATATATTCGCCGTGCTTCTCTTCTATTTTTTCTGTATGAAGGACATCCTGCATCTCTTTCAGTGTCCCGTCGGTCTTCATGCCCTGGATCTCCCTCTCATACAGAAGGCACATGGCAGCTTCTCTTGCAAGTCTCCTGCTCATTTATCAGCTCAACCTCTTTTAGTGATGTATCTGTAGGCTGATACGATCCACGACTTCACGGTCTCTCTTGCCCTGCTGCTTCCAAGCAGAGCAGCTCCGCCTCCGACAAGCAGGATGATGAGCAGGGTCTTGAAGAACCCGGCTGTAAGGAGAAGTATGGCAACGAGCAGACCTGCTGCACCGCCGATGACATACCACCTGTATTCACTTAACCAATCAAGTATTCTCTTTAGTATTTCCATCTTCGACCTCTGTCGCCAACGCGATCCGTTACTGCTGTTTAGGCTGTTTGAACGGGAGGACCCGTATATTTACAGCAGATACATTCACTCCGGAATATCTCTCAATGTATTCGCGCATCTCTCTGTCGATCTTCTCGGTCATAAGAGGTATATCCGTTTCAGGCTTCATTGAGATATCACAGTCTATCTTAAGAGTCTTATCCTCCTGAGGCATGACACCGATCCTTGATACCGATATCTCAGTTATGCTTGACAGATAACGCGCGCAAAGATCCGTGAGCGCAGGGACAGTCAGATATACACCGCCCGTTTCGGATGTCTTCTGATATATGCCGTCGGCTCTTCTTTTCTTTTTCGGGCTTCCGAAGAATATAAGCGGGAATCCGACAACGAACAGGACTGCTGCAGCTATCCCCCAGTAAAGGCGGTACCCGTCAAAGCTTCCGATGATCCTGGTAAATGCATAGTCATCGATGATATTGAAAGCACTAAGCGCCGTGAATACACAAGCGGTAAGGATGACAAGAAGGAAAAGTGTAAAGATTATCCTTGTTCCAACGCCCATTTTCATAGTATATCCCTCCTCCGGTCTGCGGTATCCCTCACCGGGTATTGCCGCTGTTACCGGTTTTCAACTTAAAATAAGGCTGTGCACAAGTGCACAGCCGTTCTTTCATGCAATATTAAGCTTCAACGGTCGTGGAAGCAGCCACTTCCTTGAACTTAACTCCCTGAACAAAAATATTTACAGCGGAAACCGCAAGGCCTGTCATTATATCAAGCGCCTTTGCGACATTCATCTGAATGTTCTTGCAGACCTCAGGAGCCTTTACACCGTAATCAAGGACAACGAGAGCATCGACTGTAACTGCCGAGTCAGCAACTACGACCTTTACGCCCTTGGTGAAATTCTTCCTTCCGAGCATCTCAACGATACCGTCTTTGAATCCGCCGGCCATCCCTGCCACACCTTCGACCTCGGTCACTGCTATTCCTGCTATCGTTGCAAGGACTTCATTAGCAAATGTTACCGTGCCCTGAACTTCCTTTACTTCATCCAGCATTTCACTCATTATGTTATTCCTCCAAACAGTTAGTTTTCTTTTTTCTAAATAATACCATAAATACCCCGTTTTTACAATCAGATACAGCGTTATTCATAAAAGATTGACAATTCATCGCCCGTCAGTATCCAAGCCCGGGACCGGTACCGTTCATAAGCTTTAGTTCATATGATATAATCACAGTATCAAATAACATTAAGGCCGGTGCCCATGGAACAGATCAACGGATTTCTGCCAGTAACAAGAGAAGATATGGAAAAACGCGGCTGGGACCGCTGCGATTTCGTTTACATAATCGGAGACGCCTATGTAGACCATCCTTCATTCGGCCATGCGATAATAAGCAGAGTGCTCGAACGCTTCGGATACAGGGTCGGTATCATCCCTCAGCCTGACTGGAAGGATGATAATAGCATATCCGTCCTCGGCGAACCAAGGCTGGGGTTCCTTGTAATGAGCGGCAATATGGATTCCATGGTGAACCATTATTCCGTTGCGAAAAAGAGAAGGTCATATGACGCCTTCACTCCGGGCGGCGCAACAGGCAAAAGGCCTGACTATGCCGCTGTGGTTTACTCGAATCTCATAAGAAGGACATATAAGAAGACGCCCATCATCATCGGCGGGATAGAGGCAAGCCTGAGAAGGCTCGCCCACTATGACTACTGGAGCAACAAGGTCAAACGCTCCATCCTTCTTGATTCACAGGCGGATCTGATAATATACGGCATGGGCGAAAAAGCTATAGTCCAGGTCGCAGAGGCTCTTGAAAGCGGGCTCAGGCCCGAAGACCTTGTTTATATCCCCGGGACCGTATACAAGACTAAGCATCCTGAAAACGTATTTGATGCCGTCACCCTGCCGTCATATGACGAGATCGTATCGGACAAAAGGAAGTATGCCGAAAGCTTTTACGTACAGTATCAGAATACCGACCCTATAAACTCAAAGACTCTCATAGAGCCCTATCCGAACGGCGTCTATGTCGTGCAGAACACTCCTCAGCAGCCTCTTACCACGGAGGAGATGGATCAGGTATACGATCTTCCCTATATGAGGACATATCATCCCATGTATGAAAAACAGGGAGGGATCGACGCTATAAAGGAAGTCAAATTCAGTCTCGTCAGCAACCGCGGATGTTTCGGGAGCTGCAGCTTCTGTGCCCTTACTTTCCATCAGGGAAGGATAATGCAGCACCGGAGCCATGAGTCCATCATCAGGGAAGCCGAACTCATAATAAAGGATCCCGAATTCAAAGGATACATACACGACGTCGGAGGGCCGACTGCAAACTTCAGGTTCCCGGCATGCTCAAAGCAGCTTAAAGACGGGGCATGTAAAAACAGGCTGTGCCTGTTCCCGGAAAAATGCCCGAATCTTAATGTGGATCATTCGGACTATCTTGAGCTTTTAAGAAAACTTAGAGCACTTCCCGGGGTCAAAAAGGTCTTCATCCGTTCAGGTATCAGATTCGATTATCTGATTTATGACAAAGACGATACCTTCATGAGGGAGCTGGTCCAGCATCACATAAGCGGCCAGCTCAAGGTCGCTCCGGAACACATCTGCGATCCGGTCCTTCTGATGATGGGCAAGCCTAAAAACAGCGTTTACAGGAGATTCACCGAAAAATACAATGAGCTCAACAGGGAATACGGAAAGAATCAGTATCTGGTCCCGTATCTCATGTCATCCCATCCGGGTTCGACGCTCAAAGAAGCTGTCGGTCTGGCTGAATACCTGAGGGATACCGGCTATACGCCCGAACAGGTGCAGGATTTCTATCCCACCCCGTCGACCATATCGACCGCAATGTATTATACAGGTCTCGACCCCAGGACCATGCGGCCTGTATATGTTCCAAGGGATCCCCATATGAAAGCTATGCAGCGGGCACTTATCCAGTATAAGAATCCCAAAAACTACTCTCTTGTCCATGAAGCGCTTATAAAAGCCGGAAGAGAGGATCTGATAGGCGACGGTAAGCATTGTCTTATAAGGGAAAAAGACTCTTTCACAAAGCCTAAACAATCCGTAAATAAGGGAAAAAGAAAAAAACGTCCGTAAAACGGACATTATCAAGGCCACGTATCGGAGAAGCCGTCTGCTTCCTTACGGGGCCATTTTCATATCTTTGACCATAAACCAACAATCATTCAATATCAAGATATCTTTTTATATAGTTTCTGAACAATTCTTCGCTCATGGCACCGGTAGCGGAGCCTTTAAGCTCTCCTCCGCTCCCTATGAACAGGGTCGTCGGGATAGATGTGATCCTGTATTTTACAGCCGCATCGAGCATATCATCAAGATACACAGGAATATCATATCCGTTTTCACCGAGGAACTTCTCCACATCCTTTTTCGTCTCTTCCACTCCATCAGTAAGATCTACCGCCATGAAAACTATCCTGTCTTTCATCTCATCATATACTTTTTCCAGGTGGGGCATCTCCGACATGCATGGACCGCACCATGTCGCAAAGAAGTTGACGATCACCGGTCTGCCCCTCATATCCGAAAGGCTGACTTCATTCCCGTCAAGATCGTGTACGGTAAAGTCCTCCGCAAGATCCTCATCCTCATTTTTTACCGTATCATCACTGCCTGTGTCAGGAGCAGCCGGCACCACATCATCAGCAAGCGATGAATAAATGATAAATGCTGCCGCGATAAGTCCTGCCAGTACTATCAGTAATATAATAGCTTTTTTTGACATATTTACCCCTTTCTTATGTTAAAAGGTCAGCCCCGGAAGCTTCTGCATGATTCCAAAAGCCGTAAGTATCCCCAGAACTATAAGCAATACACCGCATATTTTGTTTATCGTTTCATATCTTTCTTTTATGAATCGGGAACCTTTTAAAACGGCGTCAAGGAAAAGCGCAGACAGTATGAACGGGATGCCGAGACCGAGCGAGTACACGAGAAGCAGAATAACGCCGTATAATACGCTTCCCCCAGCAGATGCGAGCATTATCGCAGAACCGAGGAAAACACCAACGCAGGGCGAAACTGCAAATGCATACACCACCCCGAACATAAATGCTGAAAATACCCCTGTTATCTCCTTCTCCGAAGAGAAACCCCGGTAAGGCATAAACCTGATACAACCCAGATATGAGAGGCCGAAAAGTATCATGACGGCCCCGCATATGATGTTCAGTACCGGTCTGTGATCATATAAAAACGAACCGAGTGCTCCTGCCATCGCACCCATTACCGAGAATATGAGGCTGAATCCGATAACAAAAAAGACAGCATTGACCAGCGTATTTCTCCTCTTTCCGCTGTTGCCGGAAAAATATGAGATATAAACGGGAAGCATCGGAAGCATACATGGCGAAATGAACGAGATCATGCCCTCAAGAAAAGTAATCAACAGCTGCATATCAGTTACCTCTGCTGTATATTCTATGGAAAATAAAGAAAAAAGCAATCCGGCGGGATTGCTTCTCCTCATTTATCAGGTTCATACTCTCAGCCCGAACGGTTCTAAACTCCTGCTTAATATACCGTGGACCTGTGCTATCAGCGCTCCGTAATTCACCAGGGGGATGCCCTGTTCCTCTGCTCTGTCCATCCTGCTTTTCATTTCTTTCTCATTCAGCATGCATGCTCCGCAGTGGACTATGAGACTGAACCGGGAAAGATCATCCGGGAAATCCCCTCCGGAAGAAAACTCATAAACCGGCTCTGCTCCGGTGTACTCTTCTATCCAGCCGGGTATTTTCACAGTTCCTATGTCCTTGCACTGCCTGTGATGCGTGCATCCCTCAGAGATGAGTAGCCTGTCACCGGTCTTGATGTTTTTAAGCGCCTTTGCGCCTTCGATGAGCCGGTTAAGGTCCCCTTTATATCTGGCAAACAGGATCGAGAATGATGTCAGGAGCACATCGTCAGGCGTATCCTTTGAAACAGCCCCGAATGCCTGTGAATCCGTGATCACCATTTTCGGCTTGGTCGCGAGAACTGACAAAGTATCCTTAAGCTCCTCAGGCTGGCATACCATCATCTTTATATGATGATCAAGGAGCTCCCTTATAGTTAGAGTCTGCGGAAGGATCAGTCTTCCTTTCGGAGCGGATTCATCTATGGGGCATACCAGGATCACGATATCATCTTCATCAAGCAGGTCGGCTACTATAAAGCGCCTGATCTCTCTTCCTGTCTCAAGATTTCCTATCAGTTCCTTGAGTTCCTCGATCCCCTCTTTAGTGACCGCACTTACAGAGATCTCCAGTTTTTCTTTGTTTACTGCAGGCCTTGAGATATCCGCCTTGGAGAAAACGGTTATGAGAGGGATGCCTTTTTCCGTTATTATGTCACGGAATCTCATATCATGTTCCGAAACACCTGCTTCGGGATCTATGACCATGACTGCGATATCGGTATATCTTAGCGCAGACCTTGCCCTCCTGACCCTGAGATCGCCAAGCGGGCCCTCATCGTCATATCCGGGTGTATCTGTCAGAACCACGGGTCCTAACGGAAGTATCTCCATGGATTTTCTCACAGGGTCTGTCGTCGTTCCCTTTATATCCGATACTATGCTTATCTCCTGCCCTGCTACAGCATTGATGAGGCTCGATTTTCCGGCATTCCTTGCGCCGAAAAAAGTAACGTGTACTCTCTCCCCCGACGGTGTATTCATAAGGCTCATTTCAGATCCTCTCTGCCTGTATCCATTATGAATCCGCTTTCCTCGCAGATCCTGTAGATATGCTCAGGCCCTTTGACGTTCCTGTTGTCCACAACCCTGAAGCTGTCTATATATGGATCGGGTATGATGTCAAAGAATAGAACGTTAGCTCCGGCGTTTATGGCTGCAAGATTTCCTTCCGGATCCGACAGTCCCTTTCTAAGATCCTTCCCGGGCTGCTGTGCGGTTATGTCGACCTCAGGCATCAGGAGCCTTAACGCCGCTATCTCCTTATACAGCCTTAAAAGACTGCCCCTCTTGCCCTCCTCGGCAAGAGGAGTGTTTAAGGCAGGAAGATACGGGATCACAGGAGCCCAGCTTATATCAAGTTCTTTCATCAGCATGATATCGTTTGCCAGTTCCTCATCGGTCTGCCCCGGCCAGTCTATTATGTTTCCTGACGCGAGCTTCATTCCGGTATCCTTTATCGCATATATGGCATCCATCCTTTTCCTGAAATCAGTAGAGGGATTCAGCCTGTTGAAGCTCTCCGGATCGGACATCTCGAACTTCATCACGTATTCATCCGCGCCCGCATCCTTAAGTTCCTTGTACTGCGCCTTTGTAAACTCTCCAAGAGCAAGGCTTATCTGCATTCCTCTGCTCCCGAGAGCAGAAACTATCTTAACGATGTTATCGAAACCGTAGCCCATATCCTCACCGGATATAAGGAATATGCGGTTAAATCCTTTATCCAGTCCATCAAGAGCCAAAGCAATGACGTCATCAGGGCTTATCCTGTATCTTTTTATCGATCTGTTCATCGAGCGCATGCCGCAGTAAAGACAGTTGTTCTTGCAAATATTGCTGTAAGCGGCCATGGACTTGACTTTAAGCTTCTTTCCGAAAACGGCCTCTCTTTTTTTCCCTGCCTCGGGCATGACCGTCTTTAAGAACTCGTCATCAGGCATCATGATGATATTCTTGACATCATTTATGGTTAGTGTCATCCTGCATCCTCCCCCAGACTCACAAGTCTGCCGTCCATGTATTCAGCCTCACCGAGATCGTGAGTCACACATATCACGGTCCTGTCTTTGGTATGCTTTTTCACATAATCCATCACGCTTTTTTTTAGCTCCGGATCGAGTCCCTTGAAAGGTTCATCAAGGATTAGAAGATCGGGTTCATATGAAACGGCTCTCGCTATCGCTACTCTTCTTTTCATCCCGCCGCTCAGATTCCTTACCGGTTCCTTTATATCATCACCCAGTCCGAGCTCATAAAGATGCGTCTCAAGTTCCTGCTTCCTCTTCCGTCCCGACACGAGCATAAGATTACTTATGACTGAATGGTCCTCACACAGCCTGTCTTCCTGGAATACCATTGCAAGCCTGTCCGGTACGCCTTTTATATCACCGCTGTCCGGTCGCGTTATTCCCGCAAGGATATTCAGAAGCGTCGTTTTACCACAGCCTGACGGTCCGTTTATACATGTGACGGTCCCTGATTCTATCGTGAGATCGAAACCGTTGAAGACCATCTTGTCATCAAAGCTTTTAACAAGCCCTTTTATAACTATATCCTTCACAGCTTCTCCAGTCCCGAAAACAGCATCCTTAAGACAAATATGAACAGTTTCTCAAGCAGGACGCTTAAAACGATTATTATTATCGTCCACGAAAGAAGATCGGCATTCATGAAATAGATCTTTGCATCATACAGTTTCTCGCCGATCGATCCGCCTACCACTCCTATGACCTCAGCTGCCACTCCCGCTTTCCAGGCCATACCCACAGCAGTACTGCTTGCTGAAAGAACATAGGGCTTTATGCCGGGAAGATATATGTACAAGAATCTCCTCAGCCAGCTCACCTTAAAGATATCAGCCATCTCAAGCATTTTTCCGTCTATGCTTTTTATACCCTGCAGTATATTCTGATATATCACCGGAAAAGCTATGAGAAACGCTATGAAAACAGTGAGCTGGTCAAAAGAGAACCATGTCAGGCACAGTATGATGAACGACGCGACAGGTACCGATTTTACGGTCACTATATACGGCCATAAGAGAGTTTCAATCGCCTCATACCGGCCTGCAGCCACAGCAAGCAGAAAGCCTGACGCGAACGCGATCAGGAATCCGCACAGGATCCTTACGAGCGAATAGAAGACGGTACTGAAGAATCCCGGTTCTTTCCATATCGTAAGGAGCCTGCCTATCACCTTCACGGGAGAAGCAAGTAGCATGTCCATGCCAACGGCAATGGATGCCAGATGCCATATTATCAACGCCAGCAGTACAGCGCCTGTCTTCCTGACAAGCTTTTTATCCATTTATTTTACCCAGAAAAAATCATCTTCGGGCAGTTTCCCGCCTACAGCTTTGATGTTCTGCTCCGCCAGCACCTCGAAATATCCTTTTACCATCGTGACCATCTCATCCCCTGTGATGCATACGATGTTGCAGAAAGGTATAGCTTTCTTGGCGACGGGAGCTTTTACTATGTCATACTTCTCGATAAGCTGGGCAGCATCGTCGACATTTGCATTTACATATTCTGTAGAAGCCCTGTATTCGTCTATGAATTTTGCGACCGCTTCGGGATTCTCCTCGGCAAAGGCCTTTCTTATGATAAGACCCGCGGTGACGAAAGCACTTCCGTTATCAAGAGCTTCCCATTCCTTTGTAAGGTCGAGGGCGACTCTCAGGTTTTCGATCTGTGTGGACGCTACGGTCACGAAAGGCTGGGGCAGCATCGCTATGAAGTTTCCTTCTCCAGACATTGCGGCGACTACTTCGGTAGGCTCGCTCTTCCACTCCACCGTCACGTCTTCCCCTATCTTGAGACCATGCTGCGAGAGAAGATAAGTAAGAGCATATTCGGGCGTTGAACCCTTCCCTGTCGCAAATATGGTCGTTCCTTTCAGGTCTTCTATGCTGTTTATGCTTTCTCCGCCTTTTTCAACTATGTATATCACTCCGAGAGTGTTTACTGCCAGCATCTGTACCGCTCCTTCGGAATTGCTGTAAAGGATGGCACCGAGATTGGCCGGAACAGCCAGTATGTCAAGCTCCCCCTTGAGCAGTTTCGGGGTCAGCTCATCCGCGGAACCTGCCATAGTGAATTCATATTTGTTTTCAGTAAGACTGTTCTCCGCATCGTCAAGAAGCTTTACCATACCCATCGAGGTGGGACCTTTCAGTCCCCCGAGCCTTATCGTTACGGACTGCTCTTCAGGCGTGCTCTCAGCTGAAGGTTCAGCGGCCTCTTCTGTTGCTTCTTCTTCATTTTCCTCTGCAGGCGCGGTAGCCTCTTCCTGAGTCTTTTCAGGCTCTTCGCTCTTTTGGGGGGCGGCACATCCTAAAAATGCAGACAATGCTACTACCACCAGCAATACCCATGCGATTCTTTTTCTCATGATTAACTCCTTCTTTAAAACTATATTTACAGGATACTGTCTTTTCACAGTCCTGTTTTCATCCAACGCATATTATATTGATTCATACACAAAAAATGCGTTGCAATTGCAACGCGCCAGCCGGTCGATAAATAAACCTTTTTGATCAGGTATCATCTGTGCTCATCGTCAAAATAGTCCACAGCTTTTATATGACCTATATTAACTGTATCGAACGCATATCTTAAAAACTTCAGAGTCTCGCTCCTGTCAGCTCCGTAAACAGCATCTGCTATATCCTTGACTCCTGATGAGTATATGAGCCTTAATATGGAGATGAATCGTTCCGAGAACTCGACTCCTCCCTGGCAGTCTGCACAGACACATCCCCCGTGATCGAAATCTATTTTCACCACTGAAGGTTCCATGCAGTATATACAGTTCCCAAGACTTAGCCCCTGGCCCAGAGCATACATCAGTCTGAAAGAAAAAAACAGAAGCACGTCCATTGGATCAGCCCCTTTTGTAAGTCCGTACAGACAGTTTATAAGAAGAGCGAACACTCTTCTGTCAGGAGACTCCGGTACAGTACATCTTTCCGCGGCGGCAAGCAGTATGCTCCCGCAGTAAAAACGGTCAAGATCGCTGCGCATCTCATAGAAATCATCCTTTACCACCGCCTGAGTGAGCGTATATCTTCCGTTTTTCTCATAGAGCTGCATCTCGGAACACACAAAAGGCTCGGAAGCTGCCGCAAGATGGCTTCCCTGTTTTCTGCATCCTCTTGAAAGCGCCTCTATCTTTCCCTTTTCCCCTGAGAACAGAGTCAGCATTTTGTCATTGTCCCGGTAGTTCTCAGCCCTCAGCACTACCGCCAGTACCGTAATATACACTATATCAATCCCTGTTGCTGTATCCCAGTTCCTTCAGCATGAAATTCGAGTTTCTCCAGCCTTCCTTCACTTTTACGAAAAGCTCTAAAAAGACCTTTGTACCTGTAAGCATCTCAAGGTCGAGCCTGGCCTCTGTACCTATCTTCTTCAGCATGGAGCCTTTCCTGCCGATGATTATCCCCTTGTGGGACTCCCTCTCGCAGTATATCACTGCGCTTATATTGGTTATCTCTTCCTGCTCTTCGAATTTCTCTATCTCGATCCCCACACCGTGAGGGACTTCATCCCTCAGATTAGTGAGCATTTTTTCACGGATGAGCTCTGAGGCTATGAATCTCTCTGGCATATCGGTCTGCATATCGTCCGGATAGTATTTTGGCCCAAAAGGAAGCCTGTCCACTATCTCTTTCTCAAGTTCCTGAACGCCCTCGTGATACTTTGCCGACAGCGCGAAAACAGTATCTGCCCCAAGGGTCCTTAAGAGATCCATCTGCGCAGAGACAGTTTCCTTGCCGACAAGGTCCTTCTTATTGACCGCTGCTATCAGCTTTTTCCGGTCTAGTCTCGAGATGATCTCCTTGTCCCTCAGCATTATGCCCTTCTTTGCATCTATGAGCATAAGGATGACATCGACATCCCGTCCTGCGCTGTATGCGGTCTTCACCATATATTCCCCGAGTTTAGTCCTGGGCTCATGTATGCCGGGAGTATCCAGAAATACTATCTGGTATCCCTCTTTTGTAACGACTCCCGCTATCCTGTTCCTGGTCGTCTGGGCTTTTTCTGAAACTATCGCTATCTTAGCCCCTACGAACGCGTTCATAAGAGTGGATTTGCCTACGTTCGGACTGCCTAATATGGCAACGAATCCGCTCTTCACATCAGCGCTCTTCCCGGCATCGTCGCGGCCGTCCCTGTCGCCGAAAAAGCTTGCTATGACGCTTTCGGTCATGTCTTTTCCGTCAGTCATATGGACCTTCCTCTTTTCCAAGCACTTTACGCTGCATGGCTCTCATCATCCGTTCCTGTTCCTCGTCCATATGGTCGTAACCCATAAGATGGAGCGTCCCGTGGACTGCCAGGAAAGAAAGCTCTTCCTCAAGCGTATTCCCGTATTCCAGAGCCTGTTCAGCAGCTCTTTTTACGCATATGGCTATATCTCCAAGGATCACGCTTTCCCCTTCATGCTCAAGGACCGACGCGTCCCCGCAGGGCCCGGCCAGGTCATTGGCGGGAAAACTCAGGACATCAGTTACGCTGTCGATGCCCCTGAAATCACCGTTCAGTTTTTTTATCTCTTCCTCACCTGTGAAGATCAGGCTTATCTCCGGATCGACTGCCCCCAGCTGCATCCTTACAGCCAGTGTCATCACCTGCTCTATATGCCTGATGATGCCGTCAGTTATGACGGCATCATCCTGTGTTGAATCAATATATATCATATCACTCGTCCCTTGCGTTTCCAGGATACTGTACTCTTTCGTGGTTAGCGCCCTCAAAGACTTTGACAAAAGCCTCTTTAATAAGTATGAAGTCTTTTATCGATATATCGCACTCATCGAACTGGCCGTCATCTATCTTGCCCTGGATCAGTCTGTCTATGAAGCTGTATATCTCGTCTCCGTCTTTTAACGCATTCGCCCTTACCGCGGCTTCCGCAGTATCTGCCATCATAATGACGGCTGCCTCCCTGCTCTGCGGCTTAGGTCCCGGATATCTGTAATCCTCTTCGCGCGGCTCAAGCCCCTCTGCCTTTGCCCTGCTGTAGAAATAGTACACGAGGCTCGTGCCGTGATGCTGTTCTATTATATCCGTGATATTCTTAGGAAGTTTCTGGCTCCTCGCGATCTTGACCCCTTCGGAAACATGGCTCATTATTATCCTTGCGCTCTCCTCAGGGGAAAGGCTGTCATGCATGTTTGCAGCATGGATCTGATTTTCCTTGAACATCTGCGGATTCTTAAGTTTCCCCAGATCATGATAGTATGCCGCTACTCTTGCAAGCAGTGCGTCAGCTCCTATGGAGCTGCAGGCAGCCTCGGCAAGATTGGCGACTATTATGCTGTGGTGGTATGTACCTGGTATCTCATAGGTTATCCTTCTTAAAAGAGGACTTCCTGGGTCTGCAAGCTCAAGGAGCCTTGAAGGCGTAGACAGCGAGAACAGTACTTCAAATACGGGAAGTATGCCTATGCTCAGGAATCCGCACAGGATACCGCTGCCAAGTCCTATGAAAAAGCCTTCCGTGTACTGTGTTCCTGTAGCTCCAGCAAACATGCAGTAGATCACATTCACGACCGAAGTAGCGATACCTGCCGCGAGTCCGCTCCAGAGGAATCCGCTCCTGTGCTGCCTCCTTCTTAAGGTGATCATGGCGCTGTAGCTCCCCGCAAGCGACGCTATGAGGTATCTCAGCACCTCACTTGAAAACAGATATTCGACATTATTTGCATGCAGCACGCTGAGTACTATCGAAAGAAAAGCCGCAAAGGCAAAGGCAAGCCTCCTCTTAAGTATCGAAGACGCTATGATAACAGGCAGGAACGCCATCACTATCCTGGAGTCAAGGGATCTCGTCAGAAGTGTGGGCAGCACGCCAAGAAGCACAAGGAGCGCCAGGCAGAACTGTACCTGATAATCCTTCAATATATCCGGGTCGTTCTTATTTATATACAGAAAAGCGATCACATATATCAAAGCGAAGAACATGAAACTTCCGATCCTCTTAAGCACAAGCGACGAATCGTCCTTCGTGAATCCCAGTTTCTTTAAAAGTTCATACTGCGCCTGGGTTATGCTCTCGCCCTGTCTCACTATATTCTGGTTTTTCTTATATACTATATTCTCAACGGTAAGGGCTGCTGCTTCCTTTGCCGTATCGGTAGCTTCGGTGTCATAGATCTTATTGGCACGCAGATCATGTTCCAGCACTGCTACAGCCAGATTGATCCCATCATCGTCATATGCTCCCGCCTGCGACAGAAGCTCCTTCGATTCGGCGATCACGTCCTTTATATCTTCTTCGAGTATCCCTTCCCTGTACTTTTCGGATATGAATCCGATAAGAAGCGATTTCATATCGGATATCTCCGTTTCGGTAAGCGATGCGATAAGGGGGATATCATCCGAATCTATATATTCCGGCCCTCTTGAGGCGAACGCCCTCATCTCAGAGTTGGTCAGTATCGATGTCCATCTGACGCTTTTCGGCTGGAAGGTCACTGTTATACCGCGTTCCTCATAATACTTGTCGAAGGATTCCTTAGCCGACGCTCTTATCTCCTCGAAGGAGTCGAAATCAGACTCTATCCTCCGTTCTGCTTCTTCCCTTAAGGAATCGTCTATGCTGTAGATCGGAGGGACCTTCTGCTTTGCTTCCTCCCTCCTTATGGCGGTAGAATACTCATCGACCACGTCCTCGGGGGCGGTGATGGTCTTCGTGCTGATCTCGCCAACGGCAAATTCTTCCGTATCTGAGCTCACAGCGGCTGAAAGAGCAAAACTGCACACAAGAAAGAGAGCGATGAAATAAATGATTATCACCACGAAGCTCCTGTTTTTCAGTCTGCCGACAGTCTGTGAAAAAACCTTATCCATGAAAGAAACCTTTCATGCGCCGTTCATATCCGGCGCATCTATCTTTTTCCCTTTTTCTCAGCTTTCTCAAAGGCCTTGACTATCTCCTTAACAAGCTTGTGCCTTACTACGTCCCTGTGTGTTAACCTTACAGCGGCTACTCCGTCGATGGACTGGAGCATATCCGCAACGGCGGCAAGACCGCTCTTTTTTTCATCGGGCAGGTCTATCTGGGTTATATCTCCCGTTATAACGGTCTTCGAACCCTCACCGAGCCTCGTCAGGAACATCTTCATCTGCTCAAACGTACAGTTCTGAGCCTCATCCAGTATTATAAACGAATCGTTGAGCGTCCTTCCTCTCATATATGCAAGAGGTGCCACTTCTATGACGCCTTTCTCCGCAAGCCTTGAATATGATTCGGTACCCATGAAATCGTAGAGGGCATCGTAAAGAGGCCTGAGATAGGGGTCGACCTTATTCTGGAGATCTCCGGGAAGGAATCCCAGCTTTTCCCCGGCTTCGACTGCCGGTCTTGTCAGTATTATCCTTGATACCTGCTTGTTCTTAAGGGCGATGACGGCTTTTGCCATGGCCAGGTAAGTCTTTCCTGTACCCGCGGGCCCGATCCCGAAGATAACGGTATTGTCATCTATCGCTTTTATATACTGCTTCTGGCCAAGCGATTTGCACTTTACCGGTTTCCCCCTGAAAGTGATAGCCACTACGTCGCTTAGGGAATCGACAGCATCCTGCTGATCGCCTTCGATCCATGAATCAAGAAGATAACTGACCGTATTCTCATCGACGGTACCGCCGGTCCTGACAAGGGAAAGAAGCCTTGAGACGGTATCCGAAGCCATTTTTACCGCTTCCCCGCTGCCTGTTATCTCTACTCCGTCAGATATCTGCCTGAGATTTGCGCCTGAGACCTGTGCGATCTTTCTTACGTTCTCATCAAACTCTCCGAATATCTGCATCGCCTCTTCTTCGGTGTAGAATTCTATATTCACGACCTGCTGATTTTCCAATATGATCCTCCGCTGGAAAAATATAAATCCATGACACGACAGGGCCTGACCCTTCAGCCGTTTGCCCTTTTATGTCAGGTATCAGAATGATTACAAATCATTGTAACATAATCATTTTTTAAATACCACAAAAACCGCCGAAGGGGCCGCTTCCGGGTGCTAATTTATCTAGATCACCCTAATCTGGCAGGCGCTCATCGCCTTTAACGCATTTTCGTGAGACTCAGGGGTAACTCCCGCGCAGCAGCGGCTGTCCACTGTTACAGGGACCTCGGGAAACGCTGCTTTTATTATCATCGCGTTCGATATGACGCATATATCCGTACACAGACCTATAAGGACTATCTCTTTTATCTCTTCTCCATCCGAAAGCGCTTCTATCCTCTCAGGCAGCTCAAGAGATCCAAAAGAAGGCTTGTCAAGGGGCTCCGTATCCCTTAACTCCTCAAGTTCATCTCTTATCTGCCAGCCATGTGTATCCTTTATGCAGTGAGGGACCGGGAGATTCCTCCCCTCCTGGGTATCCATGTAACCTTCATCGTGGGTATCCCTTGTAAAGATCACCTTTCCTTCGAATCCCGCGATCTTTTTCCGCACTTCGGGCACTATGGCAAGAGCCTCTCCGGTGCCCAGGGCACCGTCTATGAAATCGTTCTGCATGTCAACTACGACAAGGATCCTCATTTTCCCTCCTCCGATATCTGCATTCTCTCTTAATCACCGTATACAGATCATGTTTTAGTTGATTATATATGAAAAAACTCCTCTTAAGAAGAGGAGTTTCATGATATGCTTTAGTTGGCTTCATCAGGTTCGAGAAGGCCCAGGCCTCCGTCATATCTCTTGTACAGGATATTGATCTCGGAAGTCTTCTCATTGACGAAAGCGAAGAAATTATGGCCCAGCAGTTCCATCTGCTCTGTCGCCTCGGAGACCGACATCGGTTTAGTCGGGAAGGTCTTCCTTCTTACGATCTCACCCGTTTCCTCTACGACATCATCATCTTCGTCATCATATACGAGCTCATCGCTGTAAACGATCTTCTCATGGAGATTCTTCTCAAAGCGTGTCCTGTATTTTCTGACCATCCTCTCCAGTTTCTTCAGGCACGCGTCTACAGCGCTGTACATGTCCCCGCTTCTTTCCTCACACCTCAGCGTGGAGCCGGCGAACTGGGTCGTAACCTCACATATATGCCTTCCTCTCTGGATGGAAAGCATCGTACGGACCTCTGTATCCGGCTTGAAATACCTTTCGAGTTTTTCAGCTTTCTTTGTTACAAGATCCTCAAGATAATCGGACACCTCAAAGCCTTTTCCCGTTATGATCAAACGCATGGCAGTTCTCCCTTCATTCCGGCAGCAGCCGGATATTTAGTTTTCATCGTACATATATATATTTCTCTCTTGATGCCGAATCTCCTTTTTTATACACGGAAGTTTTCATTTGTGTTTCCTGAATCCTTTCAGATGTGAAATACTTGTCACACAGATTTAAACTGTTTTTCACAAAAGGATTAACATCCTTCCTCAAACTTGCACGGTACTTTTCAAATGCTATAATATAATCGGATTAGTATTATGGAAGGCTGATAGATTTGAAGATAGTTTTATGTTCTGATTCTTTCATTCCTGTCATAGACGGAGTCGGGCGCGTTACTTACGAATACGCGCAGAGACTTTCGGATCGCGGCAACGAATGCTATGTCGTGACCCCGGTCCAGAAGACCGGTTTCAGGGGCAGATATTCCTTTGAGATAGTAGACTATCTGTCGGTGGATACTCCCCTTGCTCCCCAGTATAAGAGCGGTATCGCGATAGCGGACACCCATTACCTCGAGCGTATATCAGGCATAGTACCCGATATCATACACGCTCACAGCCCTGGCACAGCCGGAGCCGAAGCATTGAGGCTGGGGGAAAAATACAAGGTCCCTGTCATAGGCACCTTCCACTCGAAATACTACGACGATCTCAAGCGGTATACGAAAAGCGAACTGATATCCTCGATAGGCGTCAGGATAATAGTAAACTTCTTCGAACGCTGCGACGAGGTGTGGACCGTCAGCAACTATGCCGCTGAGACACTTCACGAATACGGATATGTGGGCGATATAAAGGTCGTGCATAACGGCAGCTCTTTAAGGGATCCCGATCCGGGTCTTGAGAAAAGGGCAAGACAGGAATTCAATCTTTCAGACGATCCTATCCTTCTCTATGCAGGCCAGATAGACAGAAAAAAGAATCTCGGAAGGATCGTTGAGGCTGCAGCTGTATTAAGAAGACGCGGCAGGAGATTCCAGCTAATATTCGCAGGAAAAGGACCGGATGAGGATATCATACGCAACTATGCGGAGCAGAAAGGCGCCGGTCCCGTAAGATTCACGGGCCATATCAGCGACACCGATCTGCTTGATGGGCTCTATATGGCGGCATCGCTTTTCATATTCCCCTCCCATTACGATACGCAGGGGCTCGTGGTGAGCGAGGCAGCCGGCATGGGCACTCCTTCAGTAGTCGTGAGGAACAGCGCTCCGGCGGAGTTCATTACCAACAGAAGGAACGGATATGTGGTCATAGATCAGGAAGACTGCATAGCTGATGCCGTTGACGATTATCTTTTAAAACTGGACGATAAAGGAAGATCTGAGATGTCCCTGAACGCCAGAAATGAGATACCTCTCGGATGGGATCCCATAATGGACGAAGTGGAAAAAAGATACAGATCACTTATCAGTAAGGGGCTATAGTAAAGCATTTTGATTTCTATATCCCGATAATATCATTTCAACCGGGGCTTATCGTGAGGCGTGCCCCAAAACGGAGTGTAAAATGCTTTGGAAAAAATGTATCAGCTGCGGGGAAGAGATACCGGAGGATGCTGAAAAATGCAGGTTCTGCGGCGCTCTGCAGTATAAGGAAGAACAGGGGGAAGATGACGGACAGGATCTCTCCGCAAAAAAACGCTTGGAACAGGCTGTTCTTGAGAATATGGCCGAAATCGATCTGATCGATGCCGATTTTGAAGAAACCAGGGAAGCTGCCGAGAAGGTCTCGGAGCTTGAACCTGATGCTGTAGTTCAGGAAGCGGATAAGAACCCTGCTCCCGGGTCTGAAGGAACTTCCGTGCCTGCCGGCAGCGATGTCTTAAAAGAGACCGGTGAAGAAAGTCCAGCCGATACCGTCCCTGCGGAAGAGGCTCCTTCAAATCCAGGTGACAGCGTCATATCAGAAGAGGCGCAGGAAAATCCTGAGGAGCAGAACGACGGGCCTGAACAGCCTTCAGACGGATCTGATGCCGCTGGGATCAGCGCTTTTGAAAAAGGTCCTGTGTCGGAAGAGTCAAAACGCTTAAAGGAAAGACAGGAAGAGCGTACCAGATCCCGTGATGAGAAAAAGATCAGGAAGCAGAAGCTGCTGAGATGGGCGGCCATAATCGCCGTCTCCATCACCGTGATAGCTGCCATAGTCCTGGCTTCGGTATTACTCAGAAGATCAGAAAATGATAAGGCTCCCGTTCCGTCTGCTTCGGGCACTGCCCTTGAAGATCAGGAAACAAAAGGCTCTGCGGAACCCGTTCCCACTGCCGAAACTACACCTGAGCCGACCCCTGAGCCGACAGCGGAACCGACTCCCGAGCCGACACCTGAGCCGACTCCCGAGCCAACACCTGAGCCGACTCCCGTAAAGGCGGATGTGACCGATCTTTCAGTTAAGATAGACAATCCTTTCACCGATTCCGAAGGCAAATATACCGGACAGACCACGGACGGTATACCCGACGGAAACGGCACCTACATCGTCAAGGGAAAGAAAAACGCCGTCGTACTTAAATATGAAGGAGCTTTTGAGAACGGCCAGATCACCGGAAAAGGCACAATGTCAGTGGGAGGGCTCGACTACAGAGGCACTTTTGAGAAGGGCCTTATCACAGGTTCAGGCGCAGTCATAAAGGACGAAAAAGTCAAGTATTCGGGAAGCTTCCAGAACGGGCTCAAGAACGGTCAGGGAAAGATATATACCGACAACCAGCTTCTGGTATATGAAGGTCTGTTCAAGGGCGGAAAGATATCAGAAACAGCGGAACAATATGCAAAGAGACGCGATGAGATCGCTCAATCAGCGGAAAACCTCTCAGTCACGGTTTATTTAAGGGCAAACAAGCTGCTGAAGTCTGCCATCGGGAAGACCATCCATGTAAGGGGGACCGTCATCAGTGTGACTGACAACGGAGACGGCACCGTATCGTTCATCCTCAATTTCAATGACGATAAGGGCTATCCCATAATATTCGACCACGTGTACAGCTCTGCGGAAGAACCCGTAACTAAGAATAAGAAGATCGACTGCTATGCCGTTATAGTGAGCAGCAGGACACAGAAGATCAACGGAAGAAGACGCACATGCCCCGTGATGGAACTCATCGCCTATTCATAAATAATCGATATGGGGGCTGTGAAAAAACAGCCCCGCAAAAAAGAGGTCATCTGTGATGTGAACTGCTACCCGTCAAGAGGACAGTGAAAAATTAAAAGACTATGGCAACCAGTAATTAGCAATGTTACTGGTTGTTTTTTAGTTGATCCCCTCGCCGTGGAGGCAGGCCAGCAGCGTATTCCCGCTGCTGACACAGATA
>JAFWWA010000006.1 GCA_017523755.1 Christensenellaceae bacterium
ACAAGTTTCCGGTGGCGATGGCTGAGAAGAAACACCTGTTCCCATCCCGAACACAGAAGTTAAGCTCTCAAACGCCGAAAGTACTTGGCTGGGGACGGCCCGGGAGGATAGGTAGCTGCCGGATTCTATTTTTAAAAAGAGAAATCCTGAAAAGGATTTCTTTTTTTATTTGTGGTTATGATATCATTGTCATATAAAAAAAGCATGAAGTCTTTACTAGGAAAAGAAATGAAGATTAATTTGATTGCAACTGATTTGGATGGAACACTTCTAAGAAATGATAAAGAGCCAAGCAGATACACGTTATCAGTTTTAGAAGAAGCTCATAGACAGGGAATAATGATAATGCCTGTGACTGGAAGATGTTGGTCGGTTGTTCCTCAATGGATTAAAGAAGCTGAATTCATACCATATATCATTACATCTAATGGTGCAAGAATAATAGATAATAGAAATAAAAAGACTGTTTTTTCCGAGTTTCTCGATAAGGAAACGCTGCTTTTATCAGTGCAAAAGCTAAAAAAGTATAAAGTCGTTATGAATCTCTATGCGAATGCTCAAATATTTGTTGAGGACTATACGGAAAAAGGCGATGTGCGAAAAATAGCAAACACCAATAGATTAAGCACGGACATGTATGAGTATATCCTTACACATGATCTGGAACTTGAAAAAATGGATGCATATTTTGAAGTATATGAAGAACGTGCATCTGCGTGGAAAGAATTCAAAGAAATAGAAGGAATATCCTTAAGTGCAGCTTTTGATTTTAATGTAGAGATAAACTCTGTAAAAGGAAACAAAGGGGAAGCACTTATTAAAATGGTCAATCTTTTAAATTTAGATATAGCTTCAGTTGCTGCCTTTGGAGATGGTATAAATGATATTTTACTGTTAAAAGCAGCAGGAATCCCTATTGCAGTAGAAAATGCAGTCGAGGACATTAAGAAAATTGCGTTGTATGAAACTGAATCCAACGAGGATGATGGAGTGGCAAGGTTTATTGAAAGGAACTTACAATGATAAGATTTGAATGCGACTATGCGGAAGGTGCACATCCTGCAATCATGGATATGCTTATAAAAACAAATCTTGAACAGACACCTGGGTATGGTGAGGATCATTATTCTGATGAGGCTAGGACGCTGATAAGGGATTTATGTAAAGATGATACGCTTGCAGTTCATTTTCTGGTTGGAGGCACACAGACGAACTTCACAGTAATATCAGCGGCATTAAGACCATATGAAGGAGTATTATGCGCAGAGACAGGGCATATAAACGTTCATGAGACAGGCGCAGTTGAAGCGACCGGACATAAAGTGCTGCCGTTGAAATCTTGTGATGGAAAGATTGATTCAGCACAGATAGAAACTGCAGTTAAAGCCCAAATGGATGATGAAGCCAATGAGCATCTAGTAAAACCTGGAATGGTATATATCTCTCAGCCGACTGAGTGCGGTACTATGTATACCTGCGAGGAGTTAAAAGCTATCAGTGAGGTGTGTCAAAGATATGATATATATCTGTTTGTTGACGGAGCAAGGCTGGGGTATGCGCTTGCATCCCCTCAGAATAACATTACCTTGAAAGATATGGCGGAGCTGACAGATATCTTTTATATTGGAGGAACAAAGGTCGGACTGCTTTTCGGAGAGGCAGTAGTAATCCGAAACGAGGAATTAAAAAAGAATTTCAGGTATATGATCAAGCAGAAAGGCGGTATGCTTGCAAAAGGAAGACTGCTGGGAGTCCAGTTCGGGGAACTGATGAAAGACGGATTGTATATCAAAATATCCGAAGAGGCTGTCAGACTGGCTATGCAGATCAAGAAAGCTTTTCTGGATAAAGGTATAAAGTTTTTATATGATTCCCCTACCAATCAGCAGTTCCCGATACTAAGTACCGAACAGATAGGTATACTGAAGCGTGAATTCGCATTTTCAGATATAAAGGACATGGGCAACGGGCTCAGAGCAGTTAGATTCTGTACCAGCTGGGCCACCAGGGAAGGTGACGTTGATAAACTTCTGAATGAGATAGCAGCATTATGATCGTGCTGTAAACTGTTAGAGTGAAAATAATGGAAAAGTCAACAGATATTTTATTTTCTAGAATGATAGAATACTATAGCGGAAACCCCGAACAGATACAGCACTTCATGAAGGTGTATTTGTTTGCAAGGCTGATTGCTCAGAGAGAAGGAGTAAGTGATGATCTGATGAGAATTCTTGAGGTGGCAGCTATAGTCCATGATATAGGAATAAAGCCGGCCATCGCAAAATATGGCAGCTCTGCCGGCCCTTATCAGGAAGAACTCGGAATGCCTGAAGCTGAAACAATGCTAAAAGCGTTGGGCTTTGATGGAAAACTTATAGATCGGGTTGTCTATCTGGTCGGTCACCATCATACATATACTTCAATAGATGGAATAGATTACCAGATACTTGTTGAAGCTGATTTTTTAGTGAATATGTATGAGGGCAATATGGATAAAAGAGCCATGAAAATGCTCTTGAAAAATACTTTGTCACGGAGGCAGGAAAGAAAATAGCATCTCAGATGTTCGAGATATAAAAGCATATCAAAGAAGCTAAGGCTTCTTTTTTTATTCCGGATTGCCGGCGGTAAAGGAGTCTAAGGTCTTTGAATTCAGGATTACCTTGTTCATATCCCCATCAGACTGTTCGGTATAACTTAATACAATCTCCTTGCAGTAAAGGAACTGGTTGATAGGATCATAGCTGACAGAATTTGTCTGCTCAAGGATACCGTTCATTTTTGCAAAAAGAGCAAGAGCAGTGCCTGAAGGAGTGATAGAGTCAGAAGAAGGGAAGATCAAAGCAAAAGAGTATATCCTTCCCGTTAGAGCATCTAGCTCAAAATTTACCAAGCGCCCTGAATTGCTTCTCAGGGTAACATCCCATCTTCCAAGGTCATAAGGCAGTGACACGCCGTCAACAAGAACTGTTTTATATTTTTCACTGACTTCGCCTCCGGAGATGTTGATATAGTTGCTGGAGATTTTATATGTAGCAATTACAAAGCTCTCAGGCTCCGGATCGGTAATAAGGCCGAGAGCATTGAACTGCCTGATATGCGCCATACAGGTCTTATAAACCTCTGATAAATCCATTTCATAGCTATAGGGGGAGCGTTCGCTTTTATCGTGATTCATCTCCCAAAGCTCCAGCCGTGAGAGAAAATCGTGATAATTATCGTCATCAGAAGGAAAAACGAGAGATTCGTCTACAGACGTCTCGAGATTATATGGCAGGTCGGATTTAAGTTTCAGCCTTTCAGTGTTCGATAATATGGAGTTCTGTTTGCTGTTAATGAACAGGACAGGAAGCAATACGCCGGCAAGTATGATAAGGAAAGAGAGAACGTATGCCAATACCGTGAAAAGATCAGCGCGACGGTTATTCATACAGATCCTCCTGTTCCGGATAGACTTCAAGCTCTACAGAAACCGTGGTTCCCTGGCCCAGAGTGCTCTTGAAATCCAGTTTTGTTCCATGTATCTCCGCTATCTTCTGACACAGAGCCAGGCCGAGGCCGGCACCGTGTTGTTTTCTTGAACGGGATTTGTCGATCATATAAAAAGCCTCTGTGATCCTGCTGAGCTGGTCTTCCGGGATCCCCCGGCCGTCATCTGTAATTGAGATCCTGTAAGTATTACCTAAGTTTGTCCCTGTTAAAGAAATGTTTTTGCTGTCAGCTTTTGAAGCATTGTCCGCCAAGTTAAGCAGCAGAGTTTTGAAAAGATCATATTCGACCTTGATATAGCCTTTGTCTGCAGTGCAGGTGAAATTGATCTCTTTATTCTGCATCATAGGTATCAGCGTGTCCCTTGAGTCGTTGATGACCTCGTCAGCGTGCATGTATGAAAGAACGAAATCGGTACGATTCATGACGATGAGGTCCATCATTTTATGAGCAAGGGCTTCAAGCCTGAGACCTTCGTTAAGGATATATTCAGCAGCATTATGGAGATCTTCCTTGGAAAGATCTTTCTGATAGATCCTGTCGGCGTATCCTATGACGGACGTAAGGGGAGTCTTAAGCTCATGTGCAAAGTTTCCGACGAAATCCTCCTTCTGCTGTGCGTTCAGGTAAAGTTCGTTGATCTTTTCCTCTATCATTGAGGCCATCCTGTTGAAGCTGTCGGCAAGATCTCCTATCTCATCCGTAGAACTGATGTTTACCCTGTCGTCGTATTTTCCGTTCGATATCTTACGGGAAGAACGCATCAGCTGCCTTATAGGGTTGGTCAGGAGCCTGGAAAATGCGCCTGTGAGAAGACAGCTTCCAAGGACAGATATGCAGTATGCGAACACATAAGTCCTGAGCATGCTGTTTTTTTCGATAATGATATCGGTTATGTCTTTATTGAGATAAAAATACAGCCCGGTATTATTCTGGATAAAATAATTAGATATTATTATACTGTAGTTATTTCCGTCGTTCTGGATAGTATAAGCCAGATCTGATTTTTCGTTGTTGAAAATGCCCGTAAAAAGATAATCCTCGGGGAAGGCAGAAAAATATATATCTCCGCGGCTGTCTATTATAGCTATCTTATCGCCCTCGGGGGAAAGATCAGCGGTCTGAAGCGCAGCGGAGATCAATTGCTCTCTGTTCAGTTCCGGTTCGCGATTATCGGATGACAGTTTGCTTTGAAATGAATATTTAAGGTATTTGAATTCATCCAGACTGAGATCTATTTCACGGATAACAGCATTTTCGAAACTGCTGTTTATCATGAGATAGCCCAACGAGGACAGTGCGATCACGATAACGATTATTGTGAACACAAAGATCTTGGCGGAAAGCCTCAAGGATCATACCTCCAGACGATAGCCTATTCTGAAAACTGTTTTGATATAGTCGTCCCAATCGAGCTTTTTACGCAGTCTCCCTATATGAGAGTCAAGAGTACGGGTATCTCCCATAAACGGCTCGTTCCAGACTTTCTCATACAGCTTGTCCCTGTAGAGCGCAATGTTCTTGTTTCTTACAAGCTCTACGAGAAGGTCGAACTCCTTAAGAGTAAGGTCTATGTATTCCCCATTCTTCTTTACGGTACGTGATTCGGTATTTATCTCAACGTCGAGTACCTTGTATATAGCGTCTCCCTGACCGGTCCTCCTCAGGACCGCTTCCACTCTTGCTATTAGTTCGCCGATCTGAAATGGCTTGACGATATAGTCGTCAGCACCAAGCTTCAATCCCCTGATCCTGTCGTTGATGCTTGCCCTAGCGGTTATGAAGATGACCGGCGTCTCAGTGGGACGGATATACTCAAGAAGATCATAGCCGTCTATTCCAGGAAGCATGATGTCAAGAAGTATAAGATTGTACTGGTTTTTGCTGATCAGTTCAGCGGCAGCTTTACCGTCATATGTCTGATAGCAGTCATAGCCCTCATCGTTCAGACTGGTATATATAAGATTTGATATAGAAGTATCGTCTTCCACGACTAAAATCTTTACCATGGTATCTCCTCAGAAATTGTTTTTACGGCAGATCCGGGTGCTGCCCGTGTCTGTATTGCAGAAAAACGCTGCAGGGCAGCGTTTTTTATTATAGCGTCTTCCTCATAGTTACGTAATTGTCTATGACCGGTTCATCATCTGTTGGAGTATAGATCTCAAATCCGTGATTGTCTTTGTATGATCTGATGCTCTGAGCATTTTCAGGTTCTATGAACACTTCAACGGTGCTGACGCCGGAAGCCTTAAGATCTTTAAATGAGATCTCAAGCAGCTCCTTGGAAACACTGCGTGATTTTTTGACCATGTTTATCCCGTAAAGGAAAGCCAGCGAGGGGTCATCAAAGGATCTTACATAATAGCAGCAGCCCACAAGATCACTGCCTTCTATGCAGGCATAGATCCTGTTGTGACGGGCGAACATAAGCGTTTCATAATAGTCAAGGAAAGAGTGAAGAGATGATCCCATCCCCACGATCTGTTCAAGTATCTCCCTGTCGTCTTCTCTTATCTGAAAATATTCAAGTTCCATTTTGGCAGAGCTCCTTTTTTTGATTAGCATCTTAGATATTATGGATATTCTAACAACAAATAGTAAAAATTACAAGCGGCATGGCAACAGGCCGGCTGCTGCTGACATATATAAGGATATCAATATATGGCGCGCAATATTGTTAACGGAGGCGAGTGGTGGTATAATATCGCAGTAGCCGGGGTTCCGGTGATACAGGGATTATAGTTATACGGTCAGGTTCAAAATGGCAAACGCGGGTAATGTCAGTTCTCTTAATTTCAGGCATGAATTAAAATACTATATAAACTATCACGATTATGTCGTTTTGAAAAATGCACTGAGTCATCTTATGTACAGGGATCCTCATGCCGGGAAAAACGGGATCTATTATATAAGGAGCCTGTATTTTGATGATTACTGGAATACGGCTCTCGGAGATAAGATGTCGGGGACCGATCACAGAAGCAAGTTCAGGATAAGGATATATGATTTCTCGGACAGGTTCATCCGTTTTGAGAAGAAGATAAAAGAGGGACAGTTCATAGCCAAGAAAAGCTTCATGCTTTCAAGGGAAGAGCTGGACAGCATCTTCAGAAAAGATTATGCCTATCTCCTTTCAAGGGAAGAGCCGCTTGCCCGCGAGGTATATACCGAACTGACATCAAGAAAGCTTGAACCGAAGGTCTTCGTGGATTACAGGAGAGAGCCTTTCGTACTGCCGTACGAGAATGTCAGGATCACCTTTGACATGGATCTGAAAAGCGGTATCGTGAGCGGGAGCATGTTCGACAGCGATCTGCCGCTGATACCGGTATTCGGAAAAGGGATCATGGTGCTTGAAGTCAAGTTTGACAGGTATCTGCCCGACTACATCTGCCGCATACTTGAAAATGCAGTAGGAGCTACGAGGTCTGCAGTATCAAAATATGTCTTATGCAGACAATATGAAACAAACATATAAAGATCTTAAAACGGTCTTCATTACAGGAGGGAATAATGGCATCAATTATTCAGGCGTTTGCGCTCAATGATCAGATAGGCTTCGGCACGATAGTGATGACTCTGTGCGTGAGCTTTATACTCGGCTTGTTTATATATTTCATATATAAGCGCAGCTATACGGGAGTGCTTTTCCAGAAAAGCTTCGGAATAGCACTTATGATGGTGACCATGGTCTCCAGTGTCCTCATAATGGTGCTTTCAAGCAACATAACCCTTTCGCTGGGCACTATCGGTTCGCTGGCGATAATAAGGTTCAGGACCGCGGTAAAGGATCCGATGGATACCGTATTCATGTTCTGGTCTTTGGCGGCAGGCGTGATCACGGGAGCGCAGCTTTATACAGTAGCCATAATAGCGAGCGTGGTGCTCGGCATACTGATGCTCGTCATATCGCTCTTCAAATTCAAGAAGTCGATGCCCTATATCCTTGTGCTGAGGTTTGAAGACCGCGCAAAGGCTGAAGTCCAGGCGCTGTTAAGAAGGTTCCCCCAGGGAAGGCTCAAGAATAAGACGGTGTCCAGAGGGCTTATAGAGCTCACGATCGAAATGAACGTAAACGACAGCGAGATAGCTCTTATGGACAGATTTGCCGATATCAGCGGAGTCCATGATGCATCCCTTATAAGCTATACAGGTGACATAGTCGCTTAACGGACCACGGCATGACAGAATTCTATTACTATGACAGCAGCTTTTATGCTGCTGTTTTGTTAGACACGATACTGCTGTTTGATTTTCACAGTGATGTTCCCGAACAGTTTTATTTGGATTTTCCGGAAGAAAGGCTCAGAAAAGCCGCACAGACGGTGTTTTTCATAAGTCATACTCATTCAGATCACTATACCGGGAAGGTTTTCGATCTTCTGGGGGATAAAGCCGTATATATAGCCGACAGGGCGGTCGGGAATCCGAAGGGCCTTCCCTTGATCCCTGTGGAGCCGGGATCAAGGGTCGATCTCGGTGATATCAGGGTCAGTGTTTTCGGCTCGACGGATGAAGGCGTTTCGTTCGGGGTGACAGTTGGGAGAGTGCGCATATTCCATGCAGGAGATCTGAACCTGTGGCACTGGACGGGTGAGAATACAGAGGAAGAAGAAAAGGAAGCAAGGGACTGGTTCGAACGAGAACTTGAAAAGGTCGCAGCCGGATTCCCCTGCCCCGATTATGCGATGTTCCCCGTTGACGGAAGGATGAACGGGAACTATTCGGAAGGCGCGGAGGAGTTTATAAGAAAGGTACGGCCCAGAGTGTTCCTTCCCATGCATTTCTGGAAAAACTGGGAAATACCCAGGGCATTCGCGGAAAAGAGATTTCAAGGGACAAAAACCGCCGTTATCAGGGGATACGGCAAAATCGATATCTGAAAGGTATCCTGAATGAAGATATTCATGGCTCCGCTCATAAGCGGATCAAGCGGGAACGCTACTCTTATAGGAACAGAGAATACAAGGATCCTCATAGACGCCGGATCGACGGGCAAAGTCATTCTCGGGCTTCTTGATGGACTGGGTGCCGGCATGCCCGAAGCGATCCTCGTGACACATGAGCATACCGACCATATCAATGCCGTTGGCGTCATATCAAGGAAACTCGGCATACCGGTCTTCGCCAATGCAGAGACATGGGAGGCCATGCAGAAAAAGATTGGCAATATCAGCCTGAAAAATATAAGGATAATAGAAGAAAGCGAATTCTATATAGGCGACATATGCGTCAAGCCATTTGAGACAAGCCATGACGCAGCGCATCCGTTTGCCTACTCCTGCTACGCGAACGGTGCCAAAGTATCAACGCTGACAGATACCGGAAGATTTACGAAAAAGATGTTAAAGGAGACCGAAGGAGCGGATATCGTTCTTCTTGAAGCGAATCACGATATCGGTATGCTTATGAACGGCAGCTACCCGAAGACCCTTAAGGACAGGATCAGATCCACAAAAGGACATCTGAGCAATGACCAGGCTGCGGAAGCGGCAAGGCTTCTTGCGGATACTCGAGTAAGAGGGCTCCTTTTAGGTCATCTGAGCAGGGAGAACAATACGCTCGAAGCCGCGTTTGGTACGGTAAAGGCAGGGCTTAAAACAGCGGGGATCGACGTAGGGAAGGATATCGGGCTCGGGATGACGAAGAGAGACTGCGCTGTAGGCCCCTATCTTATAGGTGACTGATGAAGATAAGGATAATCTCGGTAGGAAAACTCAAAGAAAGGTGGTTCCATGAGGCTCAGGCGGAGTACCTTAAGAGGCTGTCCCGCTTTGCAAGGATAGAAATAGAGGAGGTCAGGGATGAGCCTGCGCCGAAAAATGCGTCAGCAGGGGAAATAGAAGTCCTTATGAAAAAAGAGGGAGAGAGGATAAGGGCTGCTATTGATAAAAACGGCGGAGAGATCATAATCCTCACTCCGGAGGGCAGGAAGCAGGACTCTTATGGCTTTGCAGAAATGGTAAAGAGATACGGCGATATGGGAAGAGACATGACATTTGTCATAGGAGGCTCCTATGGCATCAGCAGAGATATAAAGGCCCTAACAGGGATGCAGCTGAGCTTCTCCGATCTGACATTCCCGCACAGGCTGTTCCGCATCATGCTGCTTGAACAGATATACAGGGCCTTCAAGATAAATGCGAATGAAGAATATCATAAGTGACAGGTGATATCTTTTGACAATGAAATATCACAAGCTCATGTCCTGAGAGAGAAGGTAAAGGATCCGAGGCTGACATGGGCACGGTTTAAAAAAGACAGGGAAAACCTGCTCTTTTTTTGTTGCGGCCTGGCGGAAAAGATGTTATCATATACCCCGTCGTGCCGTTAGGGAAAAAACAGTCATCCGGCAGTCAGCTGCCGGAACAGCAAAAATTTACAAGCAGGAGAGAAAAAGATGCAGAGCAGAAGAAAGAATCTTCTAATCATATCGATACTCGCATGTTCGATAGTTACCGGCTTTGCCAGTCAGGTGACGACGGTGTTCGTCACGGATATTGCGAGGAGCTTCGGGCTTACGGCGACAGACCTCGGAGCTGTGATGTCGCTCACGTTCATATCGATGATAGTGGTACCTGTTTTTGTAGGAAGGCTCGCTGATACCATGGGGAAAAAATCCGTCATCATAGCTGGCCTTGCCGTGCAGTTTGCGGGAAATCTCATGATCGGACTGTCTTCCGGGATCGGGATGTATTCCGCCGGGCTTTTCGTAAGGTCGGCAGGAAATGTCACTTTCTGGGTTACAAGTTCTTCAGCCATAGTAGACAACTATCCCGACCGCGCCGCCAAATATTACAGCTATCTTCAGTCTTTCGGCTCAGTCGCAGGGATCGTCGCTCCCATGATACTTTCCTTTATGGCGAGGAGCCTGGGTTTTTCATGGAGAGCGCTCATACTGGTGTTCGGCATAACCGGATCGCTGCCCTTCGTGGGGATACTCGCTTCGGATATAAAGAAACCCGTAAAGAGGGAGGAGAGCGTTAAGGGCAATCCCCTTAAGGATGCTCTCAGGATAATGAGCCTGCCTCTTCTGTTCTCGGTACTGACCCTCACATTCTTCTGCGCAATGGACAACCCGTACATGGGCTTTATGGACATGTTCTTTGCGGTCGGGCTTGAAAGCGATCTCGGCGCGCTGGCACTTACGGTGCATTCGGTAGGCTATGCGGTTTCGAGATTCCTGGCAGGATATGTGAACGAGAAGAACGAGAAGCCCGTCATGCTCCTGTGCGCAGGGGTGAATATAGCGTCGCTCATCGCGCTCGCATTTGCAGGGACCGGCGTCCTTGCAGTCATACTGGTAGGGATAGTGAGCTTCTCGGCAGGCCCCATATATCCTATAATCATGATGAGGGCTTCAAGGGACAATCCGGAAAACAGCGCTACGGCCATGAGTCTTATGACGGTCGGAAACGGTGTCGGAGGAACGGCGGGAAACATGCTCGCGGGGATAGCTGCGGACAATCTGGGGATAAAGACGGCTTTCGGCCTGCTTTCCGGATTTACGTTCCTGTCAGGGCTCATGTATGTCATGGTCCTGCTGTCTGCTCAGAGAAGGGACAGAAAAAAGGATTTGGTAGCCTGACGGCGTATTTATCATACTGACAGACGGAAAAACAGCCTCTGCCTCAAGCACCGGCTGTTTTTATATAAGAGAGGAACAGGGAGGATCGGGACATATGAGCATATATGCGGCAGCTGACCTTCACGGATATCCCGCTGAGCTCTTAAGGGATATGCTTGATAAAGCAGGCTATTGCGATGATGATACGCTATATATCCTGGGGGATGTCATAGACAGGATGGGTGACGGAGGACTATCGCTCCTTGATTTTGCTATGAAGAGCCCCAATACGGAATTCATCCTCGGCAACCATGAGGCGATGTTGCTCTCATGCGCGTTCCTGTTCACGGAAGTCACCGAAAAGGCGGCTGCATCGCTTGGTACCGGAGATATGGAGAGCCTTGATATGTGGATGCGCAACGGAGGGGGAGTCACTGCGGAAAATATACGCAGGCGTATAAGGAAAGAACCTGGCTTTGCGGAGGATCTGATGGATTTTCTTAAGGATGCACCGCTCTTCAGGGCGGTATCCGCGGGGGGCAGGGACTATATACTCGTCCACGGAGGGCTGGGAGGATTTTCACCTGATAAAAAGTTGAAGGACTACACACCGTTTGAGCTCGTATGGGCAAGACCTTCATCTGCCGAAAGATACCGTGACGACGTTATGACCGTGCTGGGACACACTCCGACCTTCATCTACGGCGAAGAACACAGGGGGAAGGTGCTGTTCACAGACACATGGATCGACATAGACACGGGCGCCGGCTGGGGGGAAGCCCCGGCTCTCATAAGGCTGGACGATCTAAGGACGTTTTACGGAATTAAAAGAAGATGAAAAAAGACCGGGCTGCTGACTGATATAAGCAAGTCCGGTCTTTTAAACATGTGTGTCAGGAAAGATGCAGGACCTCGGTCTTTTCAAGGGCATCCCGTATAAGGGCTTCCGCGTCGAGGACCTTTTCGCTCTCTTCTATCTTCTGTATGTCAGGTTTCGTGGTCGGATGCTTAGGCACGAAGACGGTACAGCAGTCTTCATACGGCAGTATCGAGGTCTCAAAGGTGCCTATCGACTCGGCGCGTTCTATGATCTCGCTCTTATCCATCCCTATGAGAGGCCTGAAAACGGGCAGATCCGCGACGGCGTCCGTACACATTAGGCTCTCGATGGTCTGGCTTGCGACCTGGCCCACGCTCTCCCCCGTTATAAGGGCCTGTAGCTTATGCTTTCTGGCAAGTATATCGGCTATCCTCATCATGAACCTGCGCATGATGAGAGTGAGATGCTGATGGGGGCATTTTTCATAGATAGCCATCTGTATATCTGTGAAGTGGACAAGATAAAGGTCAATGGGACCTGCATAGCTGCAGAGTATCCTGGTCAGGTCTATGACCTTGTCGCGCGCTCTCTCGCTCGTATAGGGATAACTGTAATAATGGACGGCCGAAAGCCTGACTCCGCGTTTTGCGATCATATATCCTGCTACCGGACTATCTATGCCGCCGGAGACGAGGAGCATGGCTTTGCCGCTTGATCCCGTCGGCATACCGCCCTGACCCATGATCACCTTTGTATAGACATATGCGGCCTTGTCCCTTATCTCTATGAAGACTCTCATCCCGGGATCGTGTATATCGACTTTGAGCTCGGGATCGTGGTCCAGGAGCTTTCCGCCGATCTCCCGCGAGATCTCGTTCGAATTCATCGGGAAGCGTTTGTCAGACCTTTTGGTCTCGACCTTGAAGGTCTTCCTGCCGTGTTCGAGTATGTATTCATCCATTTGAAGGATCGCTTCTTCTGCAATCGAGTCCAGGTCCTTGGATATTTCCCTGGCGGGAGATATCGAATGTACGCCGAAGACCTTCTTCAATGCATTTATGATATCTTCAAGATCCCTGTCGCTGAAATTCTCGACATAGTAGCGGCCGTCTCCTCTTTCGACGGTCACTCCCTCAAAACCGCTCACGGCATCCCTTAACGAATTCAAAAGGAGCCTTTCAAAAAACGGTCTGTTCTGTCCTTTAAGGTGTATCTCACCGTATCTGACAAGTATTATCATCATTGACCTTCTTTCACAGCCGTCTGAACCTGCGAAGCTTCAGGACCTCTTCCCTGATGATCCCGCCGGCTTCGGCCGTTTCTTCGGCAGTATTGAAATGTGAGAAGCTAATGCGCACGATGCCTTCCGCCAGTTCTCCCGAAAGTCCCAACGCATCGTGCACCCTGTTTTTCCTTTTTTTCGACGAGCACGCAGACCCGACGCTTATCTCTATGCCCCTGGTACTGAGTGAATGGAGAAGCACTTCTCCCCTGACCCCCGGGAATGAGACAGAAAGTATATGCGGAGCCCCGTCGGAAGGAGATATCACGACGGTATCCGGTATATCCAGGATGCTTTCAAGGAAGGACTGTCTTGCCTTTACGATCATTGAGGTATACAGATCGTAGTTCGAAAGATAATCGCCGACCGCGCCTGCGAACACGGAGATCCCGAGAGTGTTCTCGGTCCCCGAACGCATGCCGTTTTCCTGACCGCCTCCTAGGATATACGGCTTAAGAGGGCTCTTTAACGAGAGGAACAGGGCTCCGGTGCCTTTTAAGGCATGGACCTTATGGGCGCTGGCCGTATAATAATCGACTGCGCTCTTTTTCATGTCGAAAGGTACCTTTATGAATCCCTGGACCCCGTCGGAATGGAACAGCGTCCCGGGGTTGACCTTCTTTACGGCTCTTGCGATCCCGTCAATGTCGTTTACGGCACCGGTCTCGTTGTTTACGTGCATTATGCTCACGAGAGCAGTATCTTCCCTTACCTCACGGGCAACGTCCGCGGGAGATATCTTGCCATCCGGGCCGGGTCTCACAAACGTGACCTTTTCCCCCCTCTGCTCAAGCTCCCTGAAGCATTCGTACACACAGGCGTGCTCGTATGCCGAGGTTATATAATGCCGGGGCTTTCCCGTGCGGCGTGCCCCGTTGAATATTACGGTATTGTTGCTTTCCGTGCCGCAGGAGGTGATTATGACGTTCTCAGCCCTCACGGCGCTCATGATCGTCTCTTTGTCTTTTTTCAGACGTCTTTCCTGTTCTACAGCCGCCGTATACAGTGCGGACGGATTGTTCCATTCATTTTCGAGATGTCTTTTTATTATGCTTTCCGCGCCTTCGAACGGACGCGTCGTAGCGGCATTGTCAAGATATATAGTGTTGTCCAAGAGTCAGCTCCCAGTCCCTGATCGTTTAAAAAAGCACGTCGATGTGCATGAAAATACTATCATAACGGTACCGATAAATCAATCTGAACGGCCCGGCACAGAGGTTGCCCTGTAAGTGAAAAGATCCTGCAGCCGGTGTTTCAGACCGCAGGACCTTTATCATATATATGCTCAATAAAGAAGTCAGTCTCTTATGGTTCCCCAGCCGTGCGTGAGGGAGCCGCTCTTCACCCATCCCGTGACCTGAGGTGTGTCGGTGCAGGCATAGAATTCTATCTTTGTCCATTTGTCCTGCTGCTCGAGGATCTTGACTGAAGTGTCGGTGGGTACCTTGCAGAGAGCTTTGGACTTGGTCGTAGGCTCCTCGTACATATATACCGTGGCTTTTATGATGTCGGCTTCTTCGGAGGAATGGCTGACGCCTTCCTCATACGTCACATACGCGAGCTTGACATAGCCTTCCTTACCGTCGTGGCGCACCTTTACCCAGGGATCTCCCTGTATGAGCACTTCCACCTTCTCGCCGGCCTTAAGTTTCTTGATCACTGTGTCATTGTTGCCGTTGCCGGTCCTTAACGGAGCTCCGTCGTAAACCACCCATGCGGACGGGTTCTCAAGCTCCTCCCCGTCGTAGAACTTCTTCTGGAGCTCGTTGTATTTCTGGAAGGAAAGCTTGGTCTTGAGTGCCTTTTTGAGGGCGGGATCCGATTTTTCGCTTGTTGATACGTTGACCGTCGTGCCGGGGCAGGCGTTATAGTAGAGCCACTTGGCGTCCTCCACGTACAGTCTTACGCATCCGTGAGAGACATTGTTGCCGAGATTGTTGAAAGCACCACTCTTCATCGTGTTGACATCCCTTTTGCCGAACATGACAGAGTGGAAATAGACGCCTCCCACGATCTGGGTCCAGTATCTGGCATACTCACTGTTGAAGGATGCGAACTTGCCGAACCGCTCCCTGCCGCCGATCTTCCATATCCCCTTGGGAGTGGGCGTGCCCTGATCCTCGGGATCGTCGGGATTTATCTCTGTCCTTCCGGTAGTGCACAGGAAACGCCTTACGATCTTCGTATATTCGCCCGCTTCATCCCTTTCGTATACCGTCACGATCTGGTTTCTGAGATCGAGCAGGATATAGTACCTGTCGGGATCGGTGTTTTTCAGCTCGTCCATGGCAAAGGCCTTCGTCGGGGCAAGGAAAGAGAGCATGAGCATAAGCACGAGGAAAACCGCTGCAATACAGGCTGCCGTCCTTGATTTCATGATCTGATCCTCCCTTGTTAAAGAATGCCGGGGACCTTCCCCGTACGCATTAATAGTAAATAAAAAAGGAAGGCAAGTCAACCCGGGGACTGAGGCAGGGAAGATCCTTTAAATCCTTTCTTTGCATATGTATATCTCCGGTGTTATAATACGGGAAAGCATATCAGATCAAATATATAAGAGGAGATATTCATATGGATTCGAAGACAAGAGTGCTCGATGCCATGTACGGGAGGAAGATTGACCATGTGCCGGTCTCCTGGTACACGCATTTTCCCGATCAGACGGATAATACCGTAGCAGATCAGATAAGATGGGCAAGGAATACGGATATGGACATGCTCTGTATAGAAACGGATGGATATATGGAGTGGGACTGCGGAAAGACGCCGATAAAGACCCCCGAGGCCCTGCGTGGCATGAAGCCCCACAAAAAAGACGATCCGTATATAGAGGGGCAGGTCGACAGGGCGAAGAGGATAGCTGAAGGGCTTCCGGACAAGGCTGTCACATATATGCTCTTCACGCCGTTCGGGACCATAAAGCACAGCCTGAACAGTCCCAATCAGGAGTGGGAGGTCATGGATCTTTTAAGAGCCGATCCGGACGCGGTACGCCATGCGATGGAAGTGATAGAAGAGGACAACTTCACGCTCATAGAAAGGCTCAGGAAAGAGACGGAACTCACGGGGCTTTTCGTTTCGATGCAGAACTGTGAGCAGGACCGTTTTGAAAAAGAGGAGTATATAAGCCTTCTTTCACCGTATGACAAAAGACTCATAGCCGCGGTGAACAGCGCGTTCCCGAAGGAGCAGAACATAGTGCACCTCTGCAGCTGGAGAGGCATCCCCAACAACATAGAGATCTGGCAGGCGTATGATTATTCGACAGTCAACTGGGCCGTCAGCATAGAGACGGGGCTCGGTCTTAAGGAAGGAAGGACGTTCTTCCATGAAGGCTCGGTCCTGATGGGCGGATTCGACAACAGGCCCGAGGGTGTCTTGTACCGCGGGAGCGAGGAAGAGATCAAGGCCGAGACGAAGCGGCTCATAAAGTCCGCGGGGAAGGACAGGCTCATTCTCTGCTCTGACTGCTCGGTGCAGAAGGATACACCGGACGCGCATTTAAGGTGGGTCGCCGAGGCGGCACGGGAGATCTGAGAAGGAAAAAGAACGTAAGAGAAACAGGGGCTGCGGGGCACAGTGATGACCAGCGGCTCTTTTTGTGCCGCCCCGGGATCAAATCCGTTGAAATCGCGGCGCTCATTGTATATAATACTTTTGATAAGTCGGGAGGTCTTTATGCTCAATATAGTTCTTGTGGAACCGGAGATACCATCCAATACGGGAAATATAGCAAGGACCTGCGCGATAACCGGCGCAAAGCTCCATCTGATAGAACCGCTGGGCTTCTCGCTCGATGAGAAGCACTTAAGGAGAGCGGGTCTAGATTACTGGGACAAGCTCGAGGTGAGGATATATCCCGGGCTCATGGAGTTCTTTAAAGAGAATCCGGCCGACAGATGCTGGTTCTTCTCTACGAAGGCGGGGCACGATTATACCGGCGTATCATACCGGGACGGCGATTACCTGGTCTTCGGGAAGGAGACGAAGGGACTGCCGGAGGAATATGTACATCTTGAGAACTCGGTGAGGATACCTATGCTGCCCACGCTGAGGTCTCTCAACCTTTCAAACTCGGTTGCGATAGGCATATACGAGGCCTTAAGGCAGACAGGGTTCAAAGGGATGATATGACAGTTTGAAAATCAATCAATATATAAGTTTTTAAAGGAGCGGAAAAATGGCTAAGAAAACAGTAAAAGACATAGATGTAGCATCCAAAAGAGTGCTTGTCAGAGTCGATTTCAATGTGCCCCTGAAGGACGGTGTCATAACGGACGAGACCCGTATCACGGCTGCACTGCCCACAATCAAGTACCTTATCGACCATAAGGCAAAGGTGATCCTTTGCTCGCATCTGGGGAGACCTGCCGGAACAGGCTTCGAAGAGAAATTCTCCCTGGCACCCGTAGCAAAAAGGCTTCAGGAGCTTCTTCCTACCAAGGTGGTCATGGCTTCCGATGTCATAGGCGAGTCTGCCGAGAAGGCAGTGTCAGAGCTTAAGGACGGAGAGGTCGTCCTTCTTGAGAACCTCCGCTTCCACAAGCAGGAGACTAAGAACGATCCCGAGTTCGCAAAGAAGCTCGCAAGCTTTGCGGATCTTTATGTGAACGACGCGTTCGGGACCGCACACAGGGCGCATGCCTCGACTCACGGCGTCACGCTGTATCTGCCCGCAGTAGCCGGCTTCCTTATCGGAAAAGAGCTCGATACCATGGGCAAGGCGCTTGAGAACCCCGAGAGACCGTTCGTAACGGTACTGGGCGGAGCAAAGATCGCAGATAAGATCGGCGTCATCGAGAACCTGCTCACAAAGGTCGACACCCTGATACTGGGCGGCGGCATGGCCAACACCTTCCTCGCTGCAAAAGGAAACGACATGCAGAAGTCCCTCGTGGATCACGACAGCATCGGGATCGCTGCTGAGATCATAAAGAAGGCTGAGGACGCAGGCGTCAAGCTGCTCATGCCTGTGGATGTGAGCGCTGCGGAAGCTTTCGATGCCGACGCGAAATATGTCAACGCTCCCGTTTCCGCGATACCCGAAGGCTACACCGCGCTCGATATAGGAACAGAGACCAGGAAGATATTCGCTGATGCCGTAAAGAACGCGAAGACCGTCATCTGGAACGGACCTATGGGCGTTGCCGAGATGCCAGCTTTCGCACAGGGAACAGAAGCTGTGGCTAAGGCTCTTGCTGAGAGCGGAGCCATCACGATCATCGGCGGCGGAGACTCCGCTGCAGCCGTGAAAAAGCTCGGATATGCCGACAGGATGACGCATATATCCACCGGCGGCGGAGCATCCCTCGAATTCCTCGAAGGAAAAGAGCTCCCCGGCATCGCAGCTCTGAACGACAAGGACTGATCCTGTAAAGGAACATGACCGGGAGCCTGACAACAGGCTCCCGTTTTAAGGATAAAGAAAGAATAAAAAGAAGGAATTGATGATGAGAAGACCTATCATAGCTGGAAACTGGAAAATGAACAAGACGCCCGATGAAGCAAGGGCTCTTATAGAAGACCTCAAGCCTCTCGTAGCCGATGCCGAGGCTGAAGTAGTCGTATGTCCTCCCTTCGTATGCCTTCCTGCGGCAGTAGAAGCCGTAAAGGGGAGCAGCATCAAAGTCGGAGCGCAGAACCTGCACTTCAAGAAGAGCGGCGCATATACCGGAGAGGTATCCGCCGATATGCTCACGGCTCTCGGAGTCGAATATGTGATAATAGGCCACAGCGAGAGAAGACAGTACTTCGCAGAGACGGACGAGACCGTCAACCTTAAGGTAAAGGCTGCCCTTGAAGCCGGACTTAAGCCGATAGTATGCGTGGGGGAATCCCTTTCCCAGAGAGAGAACGGGATAACGAAGGAATTCGTCTCGATGCAGACCAAGCTCGCTCTTAAAGGACTTTCCGCGGATGAGGCAAAGGGAGTCGTCATAGCTTACGAGCCCATATGGGCTATAGGCACAGGCAAGACCGCTACCTCCGACGAGGCAAATGAGACGATCGGTGACATCAGGGCTGCGTTAAGGGAAGAATTCGGCGATGCCGCGGACGAGATCAGGATCCAGTACGGCGGAAGCATGAAGGGCTCCAACGCAAAGGAGCTCATGGCAAAGCCCGAGATAGACGGAGGCCTCATAGGCGGCGCGAGCCTTAAGGCAGAGGATTTCGAGAAAGTCGTGAAATTCAACGGCTGATGAGGAAAAAGGTATGACTAAAAAGATCACAGCCCTTCTGATAATGGACGGGTTCGGCATAAGGGAGCCTCTTCCCGACAATGCAGTATACGTGGCAGGAACGCCTGAGCTCGACAGGCTGAAAGAGAGATTCCCACATACGCAGATAAACGCGTCGGGCCTCTATGTGGGACTTCCCGACGGACAGATGGGGAACTCCGAAGTAGGACATCTGAACATCGGAGCGGGAAGAGTCGTATACCAGGAGCTCACAAGGATCACGAAAGCTATAGAGGACGGCGATTTCTTCACAAATGAGGAGTTCGTGAAGGCTGTCGACAGCGCCAGGGAAAAGGGCACTGCCCTGCATCTCATGGGCCTCCTCTCCGACGGGGGAGTGCACAGCCATATAAAACACCTGGTGGCGCTGGTCAGGCTCGCAAGAGACAGAGGACTGAAGGAAATATATGTCCACTGCTTCATGGACGGAAGGGACGTTCCCCCGAACAGCGGCAAAGGCTTCATTGAGCAGCTCGAAAAAGAGCTTGAAACTTTAGGCGCCGGAAAGATCGCTTCCGTGATGGGAAGATATTACGCAATGGACAGAGACAACCGCTGGGAAAGAGTCGAGAAGGCCTACAGGGCTCTTGTGTACAACGAGGGGAAGCATTCCGATGATCCCGCCGCAGCCGTCCAGGAAAGCTATAACGCTGAAGTTTATGATGAATTCATACTGCCCATAATAGTCGGGAACGGCCTGGAGAGCAGGGTGAAAAAGAACGACTCGGTCATATTCTTCAACTTCAGGCCTGACAGGGCAAGGGAGCTCACAAGGGCTTTCACCCAGGAGGGTTTCGATGCTTTTCCCCATGAAGGCCTTGATCTCACATATGTCTGCATGACGCAGTATGACAAGAGCTTCACCGGGATATCCGTGGCTTTCAGGCCCCAGACATTAAAGAACACCCTTGGAGAATACGTGTCTTCTCTTAATAAGACACAGCTGAGGATAGCCGAGACCGAAAAATATGCCCATGTCACATTCTTCTTTAACGGCGGAGTGGAAAAGCCGAACGAAGGGGAGGACAGGGTGCTCATACCTTCGCCAAAGGTCGCCACTTACGACCTGCAGCCCAGGATGAGCGCTTATGAAGTGACCGAAGAGGCCGTAAAGCGCATCAACAGCGGAAAATACGATCTTATGATCCTGAATTTCGCGAACCCTGACATGGTAGGGCACACCGGAGTCATGGAAGCTGCCGTCGAGGCTGTGAAGGTCGTCGACGAATGCGTCGGGAAAGTGACAGACGCCATCCTTAAGAACGGCGGGCAGTGCATAATAACCGCCGACCACGGGAACTGCGAGCAGATGTATGACGAGGAGATCGGTGGGCCCATGACGGCTCATACGACGAACCCCGTGCCATGCATACTGGTCTCCGAGGAATTAAAGGACAGGAAGCTGAGGGAAGGCGGCGCGCTCTGCGATCTTTCGCCTACGCTCCTTGAGCTCATGGGACTGGATCAGCCTCAGGAGATGACGGGAAAGAGCCTTATACTGTAAGGATAAGGAAGGACAGGGATCTTTTACCTGACCCGGAGACGGGTGGCCGGGGGAAAAGGTCCCTTTTTCTTTCCTTGACGTGAGATGAAAAAGATAATAAGATTAAGGTAAGATCACAAAGGCTACATTGAAATGACAGTTCGTTAAAGCTATGTCGTATTATCATATTTTGAATCGAGGTACTGTATCATGATAAAACTCATCGTGGGACCGAAAGGCTCAGGAAAGACGAAGAGGCTCATCGCACTGGCAAACGAGGAGGCTCTGGAAGAAAAAGGCTCTGTCGTATTCGTCGACAACAACAATGACTACATGTATTCGGTGAGCAGCAAGGCCCGCTTCGTGAATGTTACCGATTACCATATCGACTCCATAAGGACCCTTTACGGATTCATATGCGGCATGCTGTCCCAGAATTTTGATATAACCACAGTATATATTGACGCCTTCTTCAAGATCATAGGAAAACCGAATCCGGATCTCAAAGAGTTCTTCGAGGTGCTCGAGCAACTGTCGATAGAGAACAACGTCGATCTGGTGCTGAACCTGAGCTGCCAGAAGGACGAGCTCCCCGAACAGCTCCACAGATTCATAATCTGATATTTGAGGGAAAAACGGGCTCTGCGTCCCACCTGACGCGGAGCCTTTTCATGTCCCGGAGGCAAAACAAAATGATATCGGTCATTGATATCGGCAGGGGTTTATTATATAATTAAGTTATCTGTGGGAGTATGTGCACGGAAGGCCGCATATGTTCCCATGGGATACCGGACTGGTCAGATTTATTAACAGAATAGTTTATTTTATACGGAGGGTTAAGAAGAATGGCAGTAGCAGTCATAATGCCGAAACAGGGTATCTCGGTAGAAAGCTGCATCATCACGAAATGGCATAAGGCCGTAGGTGACGATGTCGCTCCGGGAGATGTGTTGTTCGAGTATGAAACCGATAAGGCAGCTTTTGAAGAAACAAGCAATGAGGCTGGAAAGATCCTGGCATTGCTCCACGAAGAGGGCGATGATGTACCCTGTCTTGAGAACGTTTGTGTTATAGGGCAGGAAGGTGAGGATATTTCAGCCTTTTTGAATGCAGGCGGAGAAGCACCGGCTGAGGCTGCTCCCGAAAAAGCTCCCGAGAAGGAAGAAGAAGCGAAAAAAGAAGAGGCTCCCATAGCTTCGACGAAGGTCGAGGGAGACGACAGGATAAAGATATCCCCCAGAGCTCTTGCAATAGCTAAGAACCAGAACCTTGACATCTCGCTCGCGATCCCGACCGGACCTTACGGAAGGATAATAGAAAGAGACATAGCCGAGCTTGCAAGGAGCGGAAGGACTGCCGCGGCAGCCGCAGAGACCGAAGAAGTCAAAGCTGCAGCGCCCGCACAGGCAGAAGCCCCGGCAGCACCGGCTGCGGAATTCGAGGACAGACCGCTCTCAGGAGTCAGGAAGGCAATCGCGAAGAACATGCATGCTTCCCTGTCCGAGATGGCACAGCTCACACACAACTTCTCATTCGACGCAACGGATATACTTGCATGGAGAAAGAAGATGAAGGCCGCCCAGGAGACCATGGGCCTCGGAAACATCACGCTCAACGACATAGTCATGTTCGCTGTGGCAAAGGCTCTGAAGAACCACGAGGATCTGAATGCTCACTTCTTAGGGGACAAGATGAGATTCTTCAAGAACGTGAACCTCGGAATGGCAGTCGACACCCCGAGAGGGCTTCTCGTTCCCACGATATTCAAGGCGGAGACGCTGAGCCTTTCAGAGCTCTCATCCCAGGCGAAAGCGCTCGCGAAGGATGCCCAGGGCGGAAAGATCAACCCGGATCTTCTCACCGGAGCGACCTTCACGGTATCGAATCTGGGAGTATTCGGAGTGGAGAGCTTCACGCCCGTGGTAAATCCTCCCCAGGTGGCTATACTGGGAGTGTGCAACATCCAGTACAAGATGAAGGCAGACGGAACGGTCTATCCCGCTATGGGATTATCGCTCACATACGATCACAGGGCAGTCGACGGCGCTCCGGCATCCAAGTTCATGCAGGAAGTCTGCAGGCTGCTTGAGAACTTCAGCGTGACATTGGCACTCTGATAATAGAGAAACAGGAGATTGATAATGATTTATGATCTTATAATCATCGGCGGAGGCCCCGCAGGATATCTTGCTGCCGAGAGAGCAGCGCACGGCGGACTCAAGGTCCTCCTCTTCGAGAAGAGGAACGTCGGCGGAGTATGCCTCAATGAAGGCTGCATCCCCACGAAGACCTTCCTGTATTCCGCAAAGCTTGCCGACGGCGCAAGCCACGGGAACAAATACGGCGTATATGCGGACGGAGTGAAGGTAAAGCACGACGAGGTCGTAGCAAGGAAGAACAAGGTCGTGAAGACCCTGACCGGCGGTATCCGCTCACAGCTCAAAGCTCTTGGCGTTGAGATAGTGGAAGCTGTAGCCCATATCGAGAAGAAAAACGCCGAGGGCTACAATGTTTCTGCTGAAGGCAATGTCTACACGGCAAAGAGGCTCCTCATAGCCGCAGGTTCAGAGGCGATAGTGCCTCCCATCGAAGGTGTAAGGGAACAGTACGCGGCAGGATTCTGCATGACCAACAGGGAGATCCTCGACATGACCGAAGTCCCCGAAAAGCTGGTCGTTATCGGCGGCGGAGTCATAGGTCTTGAGATGGCTTCATACTTCAATTCGATCGGCAGCAAGGTGACGATAGTCGAGATGCTGAACAAGATCGGAGGGAACATCGATGCCGAGATAGCAAAGATCCTCCAGAAGAACTACGAGAAGAAGGGCATAATCTTCAACCTCGGCTGCAAGGTCACGGCCGTAAGGCCCGGTGCCGTGGAGTTCGAGAGGGACGGCAAGAAGGAATCCGTCGAGGCTGACAGGGTCCTCCTTTCGATAGGAAGAAGAGCTGCGTCAAAGGATCTCGGACTCGAAAATCTGGGAATAGTCATGGACCGCGCGAACGTCGTAACCGATGAAAGGCTCCAGACCAACATGCCCGGCGTATATGCCTGCGGAGACATAAACGGAAAGATCATGCTCGCCCATACTGCTTACAGGGAAGCCGAAGTCGCTGTCAACAACATGCTGGGTATCCGCGACAGGATGAGCTACAACGCGATCCCCGGCGTCATATACACCAACCCTGAGGTGGCATATGTAGGCGAGAGCGAGGAATCAGCAAAAGCTAAGGGCATCGACGTGGTGGCAAAGACCGTATCCATGAGATACGCCGGAAGGTATGTCGCCGAGAACGAAGGCGGAGACGGCATCATAAAGATAGTGGTCGACAAAAAGTGGAACAAGCTCATAGGTGTCCACATGATCGCCAACTATGCTTCCGAGATCATCTACGGATGCGTCACGATGATAGAGAAGGGTCTCACGATCGACGAGATCAAGAAGGTCGTGTTCCCGCACCCGACGGTTTCTGAAGCTCTGCGTGAAGCGATATTCATGCTGTAAGAACAAGGAATAATATATTGGATTTTAAATAATCAGAAGGAGTAATATTATGACCAAAAGTCTAGTTCTGGATCCTAACGTCGTAAGACAGACGGGCTCGATCAAATTCGAAGATATCCCCGTAAACGTCTATAAGAAGACCGTTTCAGACGAAAAGGGCAATTATACCGACGAAGAGTTCATAAGGATCTACCGCGACATGTTCATCATCCGCGAGTTCGAATCGATGATCAACAGCATCAAGAGGACGAAGAAGTACGAGATCGAAGTCGACGGCAAGGTCGATTCAGTCGAGTATGACCATCCGGGTCCCGCACACCTCGGTATCGGACAGGAAGCTGCATATGTCGGACAGGCATTCTGCCTCGGCATCGATGATTTCATCTTCGGTTCGCACAGAAGCCACGGCGAGATACTCGCAAAGGCTCTCTCGGCTATCGAAAAGCTTTCCGAGGAAGAGCTCTTAAACATCATGGAGACCTTCTTTGACGGAGAGACCTTCAAGGTAGTGAAAGAACACGCCCAGTATACCGCAGTCAAGGACCTCGCAAGGGAATTCCTCCTCTACGGCGCGATGGCTGAAGTCTTCGGAAGAAGGACAGGCTTCAACAGAGGCCTCGGCGGCTCGATGCACACCTTCTTCACGCCTTTCGGTATCTATCCCAACAACGCCATAGTCGGCGGTTCGGCTCCGATATCCACAGGCGCTGCCCTCTATAAGAGAGTCAACAAGAAAAAAGGCTATGTTGTCTGCAACATCGGCGACGCTTCCCTCGGATGCGGACCTGTCATGGAATCCATGAACTTCGCCTGCATGGACCAGTACACACAGCTCTGGGACGACGGCCAGAAGGGCGGACTCCCGATCATCTATAATATATTCGACAATCAGTACGGAATGGGCGGCCAGACCTGCGGCGAGACCATGGGCTACGGCGCACCCGCAAGACTTCCTGCCGGATTCACGCCTACAGCGATGCATTCCGAGAGAGTAGACGGATTCAATCCTCTTGCTGTCATCGACGCATACAAGAGAAAGCTCAAGGTCATGGAAGAAGAAGGCGGCCCGGTATTCCTCGATATCCTTACATACAGGTTCTCGGGACACAGCCCGTCTGACGCTTCCACATACAGGACCCAGGAAGAGATCGAGATGTGGGAAGCTCAGGACAGCATTCCTGCATACGCAAAGGAACTGATCGATGCCGGTGTTGCGACAGAAGAGATGCTCGCAGCTATCCGCGACCAGGTCAAGAAGGAAATGATGCATGCCTGCAAGCTCGCGACAGACCTTCAGATCTCCCCCAGGATAGACCTCGACGCAAATCCCAATGCGATCGCTGACCTCATGTTCTCCAACCTCAAGATCGAGAGCATGGACACCACAAGGGAGCCCGAAGTCTGCAAGCCCATCGAAGAGAACGCAAATGTGAAGCGTATCGCGAACAAGCCGCGCGGAAGATTCGACAAGAACGGAAAACCCGTTACCGGCAACAGAGTATACAAGTTCAACGATGCTCTCTTTGAAGCCATTATCAACAAGTTCTATAAGGATCCCACGCTCGTAGCATACGGCGAGGACAACAGAGACTGGGGCGGTGCTTATGCCGTTTACCGTGATCTTACCGAGAGCCTTCCCTATCACAGATTCTTCAACGCTCCCATCTCCGAAGCCGCTATAGTCGGAACCGGAGTCGGATATGCGATGTGCGGCGGAAGAGCTATCACAGAGCTCATGTACTGCGACTTCCTCGGCCGTGCCGGAGACGAGATCTTCAACCAGATGAGCAAGTGGCAGGCAATGTCCGCAGGCGTCCTCAAGATGCCTCTCGTCCTCAGGATGTCAGTCGGTTCCAAGTACGGAGCACAGCATTCTCAGGACTGGTCCGCGCTCTGCACGCATGTTCCGGGACTCAAGGTCGTGTTCCCCGCAACGCCCTATGACGCAAAGGGACTCATGAACGCCGCTCTTAACGGGACAGACCCCGTCATCTTCCTTGAGAGCCAGAGGCTCTACAACATGGGAGAGCAGTTCAGGGATGAAGTTCCCGCTGAGTATTATGAAGTAGAGATCGGCGAGCCCGATGTCAAGAAGGAAGGAAAAGATCTCACGATCCTCTCGATCGGCGCTACGCTCTACAGAGTCATGGATGCCGTCAAGATCCTTGAGGAGAAATACGGTATGTCAGTCGAAGTCATCGACGCAAGGAGCCTTGTGCCGTTCAATTACGACAAGGTCATCGAGTCCGTCAAGAAGACCGGCAGGATCCTCATCACAGGCGACGCCTGCGAGAGAGGCTCACAGATGAAGGAATTCGCAGAGAGCATAACCGAGCTCGCATTCGATTATCTCGATGCTCCTCCTGTAGTCGTCGGAGCAAAGGACTGGATCACGCCCGCTCACGAGATGGAGAAGTACTTCTTCCCGCAGCCTGAGTGGATCGTCGATGCCGTCAACGAGAAGATCGTTCCCCTTCCGGGACACGTCGCTACCGCGAACTTCACCAACGGCGAGTATATAAGAGCAAACAAGAAGGGTGTCTGATATATGTGACGCGCCCTAAAAAGGCAAGAGACAGCCGGGTCATCAGATCCGGCTGTTTTCCTTTATACAAGACCGTATTTGATACTGAAGGGATAAAAGTATAGAATATATCATATACTGAAGACTCTGAAGGAGACAGGACGGGGGATAAATGAAGATAGTATTCGGCATAGACCAGACAGAAGACAGGAGCAACAGCGTGTTCGACGGCGACGTGTTCATAGAAAAGACAGTTGACGAAGGCCAGAAAAAGCTGCTTGAGGAGATAAGGAAGAAGACCGCCGCGGACGAGAGGGCACAAGCGACTCCCCGATGGGTGATGTATCTGAGGACGGCTATGAGCGCCGTGTTTTTCGTATGCGCGTTCGTTCTGGCAAGGAGGGCCATGGACACCTCCTTTACTGAGATGATAAAGGACAGGCTGTGGCTTTTCATACTCGGCGTCGTTTCCGCCCTGAGCTACGTCGGGATATCGGTATATGAGATAAAAAGAAGGAACAGGACTGTAAGGGATACTGACGACGGGGAGCTTAAAAGGATGATGCAGGATGCGGAGAGCAGATCCTACGCTATGCTCGGAGTGCCGGACAGCAGTCCCGAGGCCGACGTGCTGGCCGCAGTATACCGCCTGGAAGGAGACAGGATCATACAGGGCAACAGGCTCTACAGCTTCATAAACATGGTGTTCAGGATCTTCAGGGATGACAGGTACATGTACCTTGCCAATTACGAGAACCTTTACAGGTTCCCGCTCAAGGACATGAGCGGGATAGTCCGCTTTGAAGGAAAGGTGACGGTGCCCAACTGGACGAAGGATGTGAGCTTTGAGGAGCCGCCGTTCGATCAGTATAAGATAGGGAGCATAAGGGACGGGTCGATATATTACGAGTCGAACTACGCCTTGAGGATAAAGAAGGGGACCGAGCTCTATATACTCAATTTCCCTCCCTATGAGCTCCCGCTGTTCGAGGAGATGTCGGGCGAGAAATACGGGAAATAAAAAACACGGGCATGGAATCCGCCCGCGCGATGATGAAGTTATATGACTGATAAGAGAGATTCAGAGCAGCCCGAAAAGCTGCTCTGCATTTTTATGCAGTATGGCTTCGCGTTCTTCGGTACTGAGATCGAGCTTAAGAAAGCGGGCAAGCTCCTCCTTCGGGTTCCACATGGGAAAATCCGTGCCGAACAGGAAGCGGCTGACGCCGTGGTCGTGTATCATCCGTACGGCTTCTTCCCTGTCGAGCATGAAAAGAGAGCTGGAGGTGTCCATATATACTTCCGTTTTTCCTATGAGCCATTTCCTCGATTCGTCCCATGCGTGGTATCCGCCGAAATGGGCTGCAATGAATTTCCTGCCGGGGAAGAGGGCGGCTACGCGTGCGAGCCTTGCGGGCTCGGAAAATGTCCTTTTCGCGTCGCCCATATGGAACAGTATGGGGAGATCCTCCGGGATCAGCTCATACATCCTTAAGGCCCTGTCCTCGTCTATATAGAACTCCTGAAAATCCGGATGGAACTTTACGCCCTTAAGGCCGAGCTCCTTTATGCGGGAGCATTCCTCTTCAAGTGTGTCAAGATCGGGATGCAGGGAAGCGAACCCTATGAATCCAGGGTGTTTCACGCATTCCCGCGATATGAAGTCGTCTATGCTCATGACCTGATGCGGCGTGGTCGCGACCGAATGGACCACGAATCGGGAGATGCCGGCTTCGGCCCCTTTTTCGATAAGGTCGGATGCCGTTCCGTTCTCCTCCATCGGAAGACCGTAGAAATGCCCTATGGCTTCTACAGCCTTGCCGGCGATCTTATCGGGGAATATGTGGCAGTGGCAGTCGATGATCTTCATTTAAGTTTCCTTTGAACGATTGATAGGCCGTCATGCGGCGGCCAGTAAATTATATCACGGTCCTGAATAAAAATACACAGCATTGAAGGATGCTCAGGACTGTTTTTTTGGTTTTGCAAATACAGGCCGTTTGCTCTATTATAAAGACAGGAAGACCCAAAGACAGTGAAATAATAATAAGGATGATATATTAGGAACGGGATGAGAGGAGCGGAAGTCCCTCTTAAATGAAAGGTGTGAAATATGAGAAAAAAAGGAACATTTGTGAAAGGCTGGACAGAACCGTTAAGGATATTCAAGAAGAAGCCTGCTGACCCTGCAGCTCCGCTTGAGAAGACGCCAAAGGAAAAGGAAGCTGCGGCAAAGCCCTTCAGGTCTGCCGTATGGATAAAGGGAGAAGGCGCGGTGCCGGCTTTCAAAAAGGTCTTTTCCTCGGGAAAGGTCAGGAAGGCAGCGCTCTTCATAACTGCCCACGGCATATATGAGGCGCATCTTAACGGTAAAAGGGTCGGTGAATTCGTCCTGGCTCCCGGGTGGACATCCTATAAGAAGAGGCTCCAGTACCAGGAATACGATGTGACAGGCATGATAAATGAAGGAGATAACGAGCTTACCGTGACTGTTGCCCCCGGATGGTCAGTCGGCAGGATGGGCATATTCAGCAGGAATCTGTATGAGAAGTTCCCGGCGCTCCTGCTCGAGCTCAGGATTGAGGACGAAGACGGGGAGCTCAGGGTCATAGGCAGCGACGGCTCGTTCATGACGGCTCCGTCGAACTTCATATCGAGCGACATATATGACGGTGAGGAATACGACGCCTCCTATACTCCCGACTTCAGCGTTCCTGCATCAGTAATAGATGCCGGCAAAGACGCGCTCATCCCGCAGGAAGGCGAGATCGTAAAGGAACAGGAGGTATTCCCGGCAAAAGAGCTCATAATAACGCCAAAGGGAGAGAAGGTCATAGATTTCGGTCAGATCGTGAGCGGGTATGTGGAATTTACCGTAAATGCACATGAGGGCGACAGGATAAGGATAAGCCACGCGGAGGTGCTCGACAGCGAAGGGAACTTCTATACCGAAAACCTGCGGTCGGCAAAGCAGCTGCTCGTCTATACGTGCAGGGACGGAAGGCAGACCTTCAAGCCCGCGCATACGTTCTTCGGTTTCAGATACATACGTCTCGACGAGTGGCCTGAAGAGAGACCGGACCTTAACGGCATAAGGGCGATAGTCATACATTCCGACATGGAAAGGACCGGCTGGTTCAGCTCAGATAATATAAAGATAAACAGGCTGTTTAAGAACATCATATATGGACAGAAGGGCAACTTCGTCGATGTGCCTACAGACTGTCCCCAGAGGGATGAAAGGCTCGGATGGACCTGTGACGCCCAGGTGTTCATAAGGACGGCAACGTACAATTACGACGCAGAGAGATTTTTTATAAAATGGCTGAGGGACATGAAGGCGGACCAGTTTGAAGACGGGGCGATCCCGGTAGTCATACCGGCATGCCCTCTTGAGATGCATACTTCGTCGGCATGGGGGGACGCCGTCACCATCTGCCCCTGGCAGCTGTATCTGACCTACGGAAACAGGGAGATCCTTGAAGAGATGTATCCGGCGATGGAAAAATGGATAGGATATATCAGAGGACAGTCGGAGAGCGGATATCTGTGGGACAGCGACCACTTCCATTTCGGTGACTGGCTGGGACTCGACGCGCCGTACGGGAGCTACAAGGGTAGCACGGACGACAAGCTCGTCGCAAGTGCTTTCTATGCCAATTCCGTAGATATACTGATTAGGGCCGGGAAGGTCCTTGGCTATGACGTGAGCGGATATGAGGAGCTTTATTCGAACATAGTAAGAGCGTTCAATGAAAGATTCCTAAAAGACGGAAGAATGATACAGGAGACACAGACGGCCTGTGTTCTTGCGCTTCAGTTCAGGCTCGCGTACGAACCTGAAAAAGTCGCCCGCCAGCTGGGAGAGCTGGTAAGGAACTGCGGAACGAAACTCATGACAGGCTTTGTAGGGACACCGTATATACTGCATGTCCTTGCGGAATACGGCATGGGAGATCTGGCTGTTAGCCTGCTCTTAAGGGAGGAATTCCCGTCATGGCTGTTTTCTGTGAATCTCGGAGCGACTACCGTATGGGAGCACTGGGACGGTATAAACGAGAAGGGCGAGATGTGGAGCAGCGACATGAACTCATTCAACCACTATGCCTATGGAGCAGTGGCGGATTTCATGTACGGAAGACTGGCAGGTATAAATACCTCAGAAGATGAGCCCGGATTCAGGAAGATGATAATAAAGCCCCTTGTCGACAGGAGGCTCGGGCATATAAGGGCTGTGTTCAGGACAAGACAGGGCAGCGTGATATCAGAATGGAAAACGGGAGACGACGGTACTGATTTCTTCTTCCTGATACCCGAAGGGGCAAAGGCGGAGATAACCATCCCGGGAAAGACCGTAGAGGTGGGAGGAGGGAGCTACAGCTTCCACGTAAAAGCCTGACGGCATATAAAAAAGGGGCTGTGAAAAAACAGCCCCGCAAAAAAGAGGTCATCTGTGATGAGCAGGTGACCTCTTTTTGTGTTAGAATTAGCTTAAGATGAAAAACCTAACACAGCATTATTCTAACGCCAAACAAGGATTTTTACCAGTC
>JAFWWA010000042.1 GCA_017523755.1 Christensenellaceae bacterium
GATCAGAAGGGCTTTTGACTCGTTAACAGGCTTACCGTCTGAAGTAAGCAGCGACAGTGACATCCTGTCATTTTTGAGCACTGCAGTAACAGGTCCCAGCTTTATCGGACTTCCGTCCGTGAATCCGGTGAACACCTTCACATAAGGTGTATCTATAAGGAACTTCCCGTTGCCGAAATCGAATGTAAGTTCTCCCGTGTCTGAAACGAAGCAGTCTATGTCCTTAAGTCCTGTCCCTTCGTCCCAGAGTCCCCATGTCTTCATAGCGCCGTCCGTGAATCTTGAGAATCCGGTATAGTCCGCATTTCTCTCTATGCCGTCGATCTTATCTATATCAATGACCGCCGTTCTCTTTGACAGAGTCCCGATGTTCATGAACGGAACAGCATCCCCGCCTCTCTGGGCATCAAGCCATCCGGAACCTACGAACTCATGTTCCAAAGCATCTGCATACTTTGTCCTTGCGTACACTACGGCGTGTTTTGCTGCGTCATAGTTTCCGTTCTGAGCAAATCCGGCTGTCACAGCCACATCGCCTTTATCGGCATATACTCCGTCTTCAAGGAACACGGTCCTCGTCTTTGAGATAAAGGGAAGGAATCCGTACGGCATCTTATAGTTCTCGGGAAGCATCTTCGTATCTTCCATCGTGTAGCACATATCTATTATCCGTCTGGCCTCAGATACCCTGTTCTTTAGGAATATGGTAGCCATAGCTCCGAACTGGCCTACCACCGAGGGATCGTTATAGATATCGAATACCGAGCCTATGAAATCATCTTTAAGATTCCTGTAGTCGTCTGTCTGGGCAAATGAGTAAAGCATCAGACCGTCCCAGTTCTGCAGGCACGCGTATGCTCCCTGCATGAGATATGCCGATGAATGGAAGGGCATCCCACCGTATTCGTTCCATTCGCTCACAACGAAGGGCTTTCCCTTTACGGCCGCTGCTGCCAGCTGCTGGATCAGGTTGTTGTCTCTCAAGTCGAATACAGGATATGTTGTCTTTCTGGGGTCTGTCTTCACGTTATAGTGCCAGTTGTATCTTACGCCTACTCCTTCGAAGCTTCCGCCCATAGGATGGTTGTAATATGCATTGTTCTCCGAGAGGTCTATGGTCCTTGTAGAAGAATATATATCTGCTATTCCGTGGAGCAGATTGCATCCGTTGACAGGTGCCTTTGCGCCGAGGGCTTTTATCTCGTCATAAATCTCTTTATAGTAATGCTTATTGATCTCCATGCCGTATTCCATGTAATCGGCATACCTTGCGGGGGACATAAGTCCTACCCAGTAGCTTCTGGGATCCCTAAACGGCTGTACATAGTCTCCGTATTCTATCGGCTCAACAGTACCTTCCTCAGGATCCTCATAAGGCAGAAGCCCGCATTCGCCTTCCCTTGTCCAGGCCTTTTCAAGCGCTTCCCTGGAACCGTATTTTTTTAAGAGGAATGCGTTGAATCTGAGTTTTCTTTCTTCTTCGAACGGTTCCCTTAACGGGTCTCCCAGTTCGAAGAGATTGACGAAGAATACCGAGTTCTCATTTGTTATCTGTATCGCCATCACTACAGGGTCGTCGAGGAACGACATTCCAGTATAAGGGTTGACTGCGGACAGATAATCCCTTACATACTGCTTCTGAAGATCGATGAGCTCCTGATTGAATATGCTCATCGCCTTTACAGCAGATTTAGGAGGTGTGTTCTTCAGATCTCCCTGATTCGTGAATATCCTGTAGCAGTGGAGGTCTACCTGGACATATATACCTTTCTCCTTCAGCTGATATATGAAGTAATGCAGCCTCTCCATATACTCTTTGTTGAGAGTCCTGCCCCCGTTCTTATAGTCTATGGTGGATATCCCGTCCCTATTCCAGACAGAATCCTCCGCGTGGAGCCTCACGACGTTGCAGCCCATCGATGCCAACCTTTTCGCATATACTTCAGCAGTCTCATGGTTCGGCATCATTCCTCCCGAAGGTATATTGAAGCCCACGAAACGCGCTCTTGTCCCGTCTTCGAAATACAGGCTCCCGTCCTTGACGACAGTCTGTCCGTGTACTCCTGCAGGTGCATCCAGCAGATGTGAAAAGTCAAATGCCCCTGTTAAAGGCTTTGAAATATCGATCTTTATATGCTTTCTCATAGATCATCCTCCTGATTGTTTTGCTTCAGTGATCTGTATCACTGATCCGTACTGTTTACTCCGCCTTAAGATATTTATCCATCCAGTCGGTTATCTCTTTTAATCTTCTTTCCCTGTGCAGCGGCTTCCCCGACCTTGAAAGCTCATGATTCTCTCCCTTGAACATGCAGAACCTTGCCGGCACTCCCTTTTCCTTAAGCGCTGTGAAGAGCTGCATCCCCTGCTCAAGAGGACATCTGTAGTCCTCATTGGAATGAATGAACAGCGTCGGTGTCTTCATATCGTTGATGTATTTCAGCGGAGACTGGTCCCACAGACGTTTTAATCCTTCATCAGTATAGATATCATGTGCAAGCTGGTTCTTCCCGAAGAAATACCCTATATCGCTCATTCCGTAGAAACTGATCCAGTTCGATATGGATCTCTGGGTAGCTATGGCAGCAAATCTGTCCGTATGGCCGAGTATCCAATTTGACATGAACCCGCCGTAAGAGCCTCCCGTACATCCTACCCTCTTTTTATCTATCTGGGGATACCTTTCAAGTACCGCGTCGGTGAAGTCCATGATATTTTTAAAATCAGTCTTCCCGTATTCATCAGTGATATCCGCAAACTCAAGCCCTCTTCCCGAGCTTCCCTTGGGATTGCAGAAGAAAACGAAATATCCTCTGTTTGCCCAGAACTGCATCTCATGGAAGAACACTTCCCCATAGACCGTCCTCGGTCCTCCGTGTATATCCAGGATCGCAGGATAGCTCTTCTTCTCATCATAATCCTTGGGCAGGAGCACCCATCCGTCAATATCAAGTCCTTCAGACATGACCGTCATCTTGTTGAAAGAGGCTGTATATGTATCTTTGAGCACTTCCTCATTGAAAGAGCTTATCTGTTCGATACGGTCTTTTGCTTTATACACTTCCTGAAGCTTTCCGTCATACATGCCGGTAAGGATGATGTCACCATTACCATTTACATCAAAATCATCAGCGGATCCGGCCTTTTTCACGACGTCAGTCACTTTCCCTTCAGCATCTATCTTTGATATCACGGAATCGTTCCTTACCGTCTTTATGAAATAGATGCCGTCTTTTTTAGTCCTTATCTGATGCGTTGCTCCGAGCCTTGAATCACTTCCGACAGAATTTCCGACTGAATCATAGTTGTCGGAAAACAGCTCATAGTGACCGGATTCCGTGTCGACTTTATAGAATTTCGGCTCAGCGCTTATGTGGTACTTCGATCCGGATTCCGCAAGTATTATGAGCTTCCCGTCATAGACGGTGACGTCGTATATGGAGCACGGCAGCTCAAGAAGGGTCGTCGTCTTTCCGGTCCCGATATCATACGCGTAAAGATTGCTTCTTAACGCTTCCATCACCTCTCCGGTCTCAAAGCCGCTGTAGAATATCCTGCCTTCAGATACGGCAAAAGACTCAGCATCCATAAGAGGCACAGTGAATCTTATAAGACCGCACGTTTCAGTATCATATATGAAGAGACCTGTCCTTCTCCCTTTTATGTATCCCCCGCCGTTACTGTAAAAAGGTATGGACGTGAGCACTTCGTAGTCAGCGTTCTTTTTCTCTCTTTCCATGTACTCTTTTCTGGCGTCTTCGCCGGCTTTGTAGAGGTCTGGGAAACAGGGATCGACCATACCGGCGACCAGCCATCTTTTTTTATCTATCCTCTCCAATCTACGGACATTAAGCGGAAGCGAAAACGCTCTTTCCGCTTCTCCTCCCTCAGTGGAGATCCTGTAAAACACAGTAGTCGGGCCGTCTTTTTCAGTCTCTTTTTTGTCATTCTCTGTTCTTACCGCGGGAAAAAGTATATGATCGTTATCCTCCCATACGTATCCTCTCTCCTTATCCATTGCAGTAAGTCGTTTCCAGTCCCCGCTTTTATACAGATATATCGAAGATACGTATGAATTGCTGTCAGGATCCGCTTTTGAGATCACTGCAGCGGCTTTGTCTCCATCAGGCGAGTAATTCAGTTCAGACAGGAATCTGTAATCAAAAAAAGAATTGAGCTTAAGTTGTTTCATCTGTTTTCCTCTTTATTCAATGATATGGTTTCATTAAGAAATACAGGTCACATCCATATTTTACAGCACAGTACTTTCAAGTTCAATGAGAGAACCGTCCATGTTGGAACGATAAAAAAGCAGCACTTCAATATCGTCAGATTGAGGTGCTGCTTAAGCATGCATTTTTAAGATCAATACTGTATCCCTTTGAAAGTCTCCTGCACTTCCTTATAGCTTTCAAGGTCTCCTACATCATATCTGTTCCCGGGCATCAGATACGCATGAACGGGAACGACTGTGCTCAGCCATGCGATAAAAGAACCCGGCGCATCGGTACCGCACCCGCTTCTGATCCCCACGTCCACGAGCTTAAGATCGTCTCTTCTGTATACATAGTACGGAGGAGTACACCAGTTCGATTCGGGTGCTTCCGGCTTTTCGACCATATGCAGGATCCTGTCATCATCGTCTATCCGTATAACTCCAGCCTTCCTGAGCTTGCTGATGTCAGGCTCAAAATATCTCATTATGCACGAGGTTCCCTTTTCATTCGCATAACAGATGAACTCCTTAAAGGAAAAGTCGTTGAGATTATCACCGGCTATAACAAGCAGGTCATCGTCGATGCCAAGCGTATTGATCGCAAAACTAATGTCTTTTACCGCTCCGAGCCTAGTTTCATTGGTCTCGGTGCCGTCATCAAGTACAGTTACAGGATATTCAAGCCTTTTCGCCCACCTTTTGAAAGTATCGGCAAATTTATGATTGGAAACAAGTATGATGTCATCCACCATACGGGTCTGAGTAATGTCATCAAGAAGCCAGTTCAGGATAGTCTTGTCCCCGACCTTAAGAAGCGGCTTTGGATAATTCTCAGTTAATGGATAAAGTCTTGTAGCATAGCCGGCAGCAAGAACAAGGCATTTCATATTTCTACTCCGTCCGCGCTTTCACATATGTGTGCGCTGTATTTTCCCTTCATCATAGGAAAAGCATCCAGATATTTCCCGGTAACGCTTTCTATGACGCTCTCCTCATAAAGCGGATCGATCAGAGCTATGCAGCAGCCCTTAAATCCTGCTCCTGCAAAACGCCCTCCGTATATCCCCTTTGTCTCTCTCATTATATCATATAGTTTTATCTGTTCGGGAGCACCGGATTCCCAGTTATGTATGCTGCTCCATCCGGATTCAAATGTCAGCCGGCCGTACTCCTCGATATCCCCGTTCTTCCATGCCTCCGCTCCGCGTTCCGCCCTCAGGACTTCAGTAAACCAGTGCTCGCATCTCTTTCTCCAGGGCACAGGCAGTCTGTCCCTGTATTCAGCATACAGATCATAAGGGATATCCCTGGCATTCGTTTCAGCCAGCTTTCCGTATTCAAGTCCTGCAAACGCTTTTACAGCATATATGCCGCTTCTTAATTCATCTGTCCTCTTGTTGTATTCGCTTCCTACAAGACTGCGTCCGAGCCCGCTGAAGAACACGGCAAACTTATACGGCTTCATTTCAGCGGCAGCCGGGATAAGCTTATAGCTGTTATCAAAACAGTCAAGAAACAGGAGATTGTCTTTTTTGCTTAAAACTTCGCAGCTCTGGTCAAGCTTTCCGATATTAATTCCTACATAGCTCTTTTCTGCTTCATAAGCTGTATTTATATATTCCGCTTCATTAAGTCTGATCCCGTTTACACTGCATAACGCCTGAAGAAAGGCCAGTATCACAGCGGCGCTGCTGCTGAGCCCTCCGATTGGCAGGGACCCCTCAATGACTCCCGATATGCCGAATGTCAGCCTGTGCTTCCTGCTTAACGCCCATACGGCGCCTCTTAGATAGTCAGCCCAGTCATTCTGCTTCTCTCCGACCTCTGAAACATGCCATTGTGCTCTTTTTGAGAATTGAAGGCTTACAAGCTCGACTATGCCGTTCATTTTTATGCCGTATGCGATACTGACTCCCCTGTTTATGGCAAAACCGGTCACCTTTCCCAGATTATGATCGACATGCGCACCTATAGGGCACACTCTGTAAGGCGAAAAAGTCACCCCTGCCGGCTCTTTCCCGTATATCTCAAAGTATTTTTCTTCACACAACATAAAAACCACTGTCCTTTAGAACAATTACTACGTTGCTTTCAGTATATCAGCATGCTCCTGCTCAATACAATCCGCTGTATGCCGGACGATCTCTCAATGCAGGCATAATAATCTGAAACGCCCTATAATCCCCCTGCTCTGAAAACCTTCTTCATATAGCGGAAAAGATCCTCATCGATATTGCTGTAATCCAGTCTTTTTGCGTTTTTAAGGAATCCATTTCCCAGATATCCAAGTATCCTTTTTATCCAGTAATACGGTAAGAGGACAGGATGTTCTTTTAATATTGGAAAATGCGCCTTCATCCTGTCATAGGGAAGAAATACAGCAGCCAACGCCGACCTGATCTTGCCTGCCCTTAGACCGTTTCCCATAGAGGCGATACGGCCGACCTTATAGTTCTCGTCGGTCCCGAATATTCCGTATTTAAAAGCATGTGATAAAAGGAGCCCGATATCATCATCGATGTCCTCTTCGCCCATAGCTGCCCTTGCGGTCTTAATCATCCTGTCATGAAAATCAAGCATCCCGAAATCATCCAGTGTTTCTTTCGCAGATCCGATCTGTGAAGACCGGCTTACTAGCAGCCATGTATCAACGATACGGCGCAGTCCTAATTTACCATTTTTAAAATCCTTGAGCAGATGGACGAAATGAAATATATAAAAGTCCTCGGCAGACATTGAAAAGAGGTGTTCGCCTTTCTTTTCCGCTCTTGCCCACAGATCGTTCTCCCATTTCTGGACATTCGCACTGTCATCGGTAAGGCGTTTATGGATCTCGACCGAGACCTCGTCTTTAATGAAAGTATCGTGTTTCCACGGGGTCTCTTTTTCCCCTGTGAATCCCAGTCCCTCCATCACAAAGCGTATCGACGAAAAATCATAAGGCTTTACGAGAAAATCGATATCAGCCATCATGCGCATCTGGGGATTCGGGTAGAACTTTCTCAATTCCCATCCCTTGAGAGGGATGCAGTCCGTACCGGTTTCAATTATCCCATTAATGATCATATTGCCGTAATGATCCTGAAGGATACTCTGTTTGAGACCGGCAGTATACTTAAGTTTAAGCTCTTCCCTGAGTACGGCAGGCAGCTCTTTATATACAGTAAGAAGAATACCGTTTTTAAGAACCGTATCCCTCATTTCCTGAGTAGAAGCCGTATCATACCCATAGTCACAAATCAAGCTGTTATTCTCTGATTTAAAGATATTCCTTAGAGTATTCAGGATATCCCTCTGAACCTCAGATAACAAAATACCGCCCTCCGGCAAATGCATTCATGTTCCTGCAGACAGTATCAGATCGGAAACGATCCTGCATGAGTCGCCTGTCTCGCACGTTTTATAGAAATCACAGATCTCCCTGCAGTTATCCACGACCCTTTTAACGTCATATCCGTTAATTAAGGCTGTCGCCTCTTCCATATTATGGGCAACAAGGAAAGGAGATTCTTCCATTTTAAAATAGAGCGTCCTGTCTTGTGACGTAAAGGATTCGGTATCATCCTGATACAGCAGGATAAACCCGCCTTTTACCGCAAAATCCCCGGCACACGAAGAATAATCCGTTATAAGCATATCCGCGATCATCAGCAATTCCGCCATATCGGGATATGACGATACATCGAGCAGCCTTGTTTCCTTATCATTGCTGCCGACAGTTTTCTGAAATCCCGGATGTGTCCTGAAAAGACATATCCAGTCATCACCGGTCTTCTTTTTCATTGCTTCGGTCACTTTTCCGAGGTCTATATTGAAAGATACAGACCCGGCAGAGGCCTCATGATCTCTGAATGTAGGCGCATAGAGCACTATTTTTTTGTTCTCATCTATACCGAGCTCACTCTTTATGGCCGTCACCTTATCCTGACTGATATTGATGAGACAGTCATTCCTTGGAACTCCCTTTTTGATGATCTTTCCGCTATATCCTATTGCAGAACGAATCAGCGGAACGAACCACTCAGAACCCGTAAGGAACCAGTCACAGATCTCAGATTCGGAAAATCTTCTTCCCGCAGTCCTTTTTCTGTATGATTCAAGCTCACGGGCAGCATCATCTGCGAATTTCTTAAAGCCCTTGTCACCGTGCCACGTCTGTATATAAGTCTGACCCTTCCTTTTAAAGGTCCCCTTTGGAAGAAGCTTACTGCATACCCATGCCCGTGAAGTCGCCATCTCACGGAAAAAGCTTATTGTTTCATATTTTACGGGAGTAATATAGTCAGGAACAGCTATAAGGTCACTGCCCAAAGAATACACCCATTCCAGTCTCAATTCCGGATAATGCAGATGCAGGTATTCGGCAACTGCCTTGGGGCTGTCTCCGTATTTACCGTTAAAATTCAGGAAAAAAACTTTATTCTTATCAACAGGCAAAATGCAGGCAAAAAATCTGGTCATAACCATATAGCAGAACTGCCTTATGGTATAACCTATCCATGCTAAAACACTATTGCTCTTGAAAAAACTCCTGATATCCACAGTAAAACCCCTGCTCAGTTATCCTTATTTCTGATCCTCTTCCTGATCAAATCCGCTAACAGCGTCAGCTCTTCGATTTTCAGCAGTTTCAATTCAGCAGCGTATACCGAAACGCCTGTCAGAACAGCCAGAGCCAGTTCAATATATTTGTTCATACTGATGTGATCGGTAACGATTCTTGCCAGTCCGCAGGCTATCACCGATGCCGCCAGGATGACAGCAAACTGTTTGAGCAGATCCTTCCATGAGAAATGTATATTTCCGTCTATACGTTTCATGCATATCAGGAACCCGATAAGCGATGTTATGGATGTCGAAATTGCAAGGCCGTTGACTCCGATCATATCCATCAGCAGAAGATTGAATCCGGCATTGATGATCAGATTCATTATGCTGATGAGCATAGGTGTTCTCGTATCTCCGTATGCATAAAACACATTTATTATTATAGTATTGACAGCGGCAAAGAACAGACCTACGCTATAACACGCGAATGTTCCGGATGTAAGTATTACCGATTCCTTTCCGAATGCGCCGCGTTCAAACACGACGGAGACTATCTCGCTTCTGAACAGGATGCATGCAACGGTCAGAGGGACCATCAGTAATGTAAAGATCCTTATGATCCTGGACAGCAAACTGTTCAGTTCACTGTTTTTTTTCAGGGATATCAGCTCGACCACCTGCGGGTAGAGAGCCGTTGAAACTGCTGTCGAAAGCAATCCACTGAACACATTTGTAAGACGGTTGCCGTAATTCAGTCCGGATACCGCTCCTGCAGGCAAAGTCGAAGCCATCATTTTATCGACCAGCATATTGATCTGATTTACACCTTCAGAAACCAGTGCAGACGGGAGCCTCTTCATCATGATGATAAAATCATGATTCTTACCAAATGAGGGTCTGAACCTGTAGCCCCAGTCAACAAAGGGAAGCTCTATCAGAAGTCTGAACAATCCCCCTAAAGCAAGTGCAACAGCAAGAGACACAATGCCGTGATCACTGAAAAACAGAAGGGCAGCTATTATCGTCGGAATATGCGACGCTACTTCCCTTATCTGACTTCCCAGAAACTTATTATGGCACTGAAGCATCGAAGCATAAACAGCTGCGACCATAATAAAGATATACATCGGCGCGGAGATCTTTACCAGTAACGCACACAGATCTTTAGTCTCCCTGTTAAACCCGGGAGCGACCACAGACACCACACCGTTGCTGAAGATCATTAAAACAGCGACCAAAACTATCGAAACGATGGAAAAGGACGTGATGACCTTATCGGTCAGCTTATTGGCATCCTCAATATTCCCAAGTGTTGTTTTTTCCTTGTATATCGGAAGGAATATTTTCCATATGCCAACGCTTAACATGGGATAGATAACATACTGTATACTGGTCACCATGTAATAGGCATCACTCTTAAATGAAGTCCCAAGACGGCCTGCAAGTATAGTCTCGGTTATAAATGCGACTATTTTAGCAATTACGGAAACCGCTATCGTAACCAGCGTTCCTTTCAGCAGCCTGCCGTTTGATGTTTTCTCTTCCATCAGAATCCCTTTATCCCCGGATCAATAAGTTTATCGCTGCTGCCTCCGCCGGCCTGGATCACAGCTGCGATCAGTATCCATAGTAATGTGTTTCTTATTCCGTTATGTGTAAGTCCGTACAGCAAGACCCCTGATAGACATGCTATATTTCTCATGTTCAGTCTCCCTTTTGAGAAAAAAGCGTTTCCTATCAACCACATATATGCCATGAACCCAAACAGGCCGTATGAGATCAGCAGATTCAGGTAGGTGGAATGCACTTCCAATCCCGGCAATGATCTGAACCGGCCGAATGCGCCCTCACCCATACCCCACAGGAAATGGATCCCCATTTCAAATACGCGGTCGTATCCTCTTCCCGAGCCCAGCTGGCTGTCATTCTCAACGCTCAGATTCATTATACGCCTTCTAAGAAGGTATAAAGGTCTTCTTTCTGTTATAAAAGTGCTGTCAGAGTACAGGAACCAGTATACAGCACTGAAAAAAGCGATCAGCAGCAACAGCTGCAGAACAGTCTTTTTCAGAGTCCTTCCCTTGATCCCCCACACGGTATACATCAACGCAAGCGCGGCAGATGCAATTATCGACGCCTTGGATAATGAGACGATATTTGCCCATGCCGCTATGATAAGAGTTACGGCGTTCTGCCATTTAGGCAGCTGATCCGGGAAAAAAGCTATTACGCTCATCACGAGCACCGCATAGTATCCCAGCTGATTCGGATTATTGAAAAAGCTGGTTGCACGTATTCCCGACCCGATATTGAGCAAAAATCCAATGGCAGTAACAATACTCGAATAAAAGCATCCCCTGCAGAGAGCAAGTTTTAAATCTTCAATTCCGTTGACATGCCCGATGCGTATGCATACCAAAACTGCCGAGAAATTAAACAAATAGTACAGAACTGTAAGGATCATCTTATTGTCGTCCGTTACCAGCCACCAGACAGACTGGACAACTATCTGATAGATCAGTGACACGAAAAAAACAAAGACCCACTTCAGATATGAATTCGGGATGTAAGCCTTGAATCTGTCTTTTATGAAAAGGTATAAAGCCGCCGAAAACAGAAAGATATCACTTATCTGGGGCAAACCGGAAGAAAACAGATATAAAGGTTTCAGAATAAAATAAATGACCAGTATTATTCCCTCACCCGATCCTGCCTTCTTTTTCCTGTTTTCGGTCAACTCGCGCACTTCGGACATAAAAAGCCTTCCTTACCGCTGCATACTGACTGCAGACAGCTTTTCTACTTCTTCGCAGTACACCTTAACTACTTTTGTTCTGTCGAACTCCCTGATCATTTTTTCTCTTCCTGCCGTTCCCATCTTTTTCATTTCTTCAGGAGACATGGAGAGAAACTTCCCGACCGCATCAAGTACTGCCTGTTCGTTCTTTACAGGTATAATGAACCCGGTTTTCTTATCGTCAACGGTTTCCCTGCATCCTGCTCTGTCCGTAGTTATAACAGGCCGCCCGCTGGCAGACGCCTCCAGCAGAACATTGCTCATTCCTTCAGGATAATATGAAGGATACAGGAACAGACTGCAATGTTCATAAAAAGATCTGAGGTCCTTCTGCAGTCCGTGATAATTAACAAATCGATTATCCCTTATGATCTCCAGATATGAGGGATCATCACATTGTCCGCATATATCAAATACTATCTTCCCTTCAGACGCAAACCGGCGTGCAGCTGCCAAAAAACAGTCTATGCCTTTCTCCTTCATGATCCTGGCTGCAAACAGAATATGGATCGGTCCTTCTGAGGGCCATGGCAAAAGTGGAAACGACTCAAGATTGACTCCGGAACCCGGCAGCAGTATCTCTTTTGTATCCTTCTTTATCATCCTGTGCTTATAAAAGAAAGCCTGGTTCTCGCTGTTCTGGAAGAAAACGGCTGTTGCTTTTCTCACGCCAAGCCTGTATAAAAAAACGGACAGACGCTGTAACGGTCCCGGGTTTTCGACTGATGTACCAAGTCCTGTGATGTTGGAAATATATCTGATTTTTAACAGCTGGCAGGCAAGTCCAGCATAGATGTTTGGCTTGATATTATTAGTAAATACTATATCAGGCCTGGTTTTTTTCAAAACAGCTCTGTACCGGCAAAAAAGCAGAACATCTGAAAAAGGGTTAGTCCCCCTTCTGTCGATATCGATATCGATCAATCTGACGCCTGCTTCCCTGAACTCGCATTCAAAGTCCTTTATTTTTGCAGCCAGCGTGACGGTATGTCCGGTTTTCACCAGTTCCATCATTACTTCACGCCTGAGGTTCCATGCAAAATTCGTATCATTTGCCGTAAATAATATCTTCATATCTCATTTATTCCCGGCGGATCCGTTGATATCGGCATCGTGGATCTCAGCAGCTTTTTCTTCGGTAAAACCCTCGGAATTCTCTTTGCGGAAGAGTATCTTCACGGTTTCGATAATTATCTTGAGATCGAGCAAAAGGCTGTAATTAGTGATATATGCCAGATCAAGCTTGAGCTTATCAAGTGCTGTCGTGTTATATTTTCCGTAGACCTGCGCATATCCTGTAAGCCCGCTTTTCACCTTGTTTCTGAGAGTAAACTCAGGCAGCTCGGCAGTGTACTTGAGAACATGCTCGACCCGTTCGGGTCTGGGCCCGACTATGCTCATATCCCCCTTGATGATATTGATTATCTGGGGCAGTTCGTCGACATGTATTGTACGTATTATCCTGCCGACCTTAGTTATTCTGTCATCGTGTTTGCCTGCAGGATGAGGTCTCCCGTCCTTTTCCGCCCCTACGATCATCGATCGGAACTTTATGATCATGAACCTTCTGCCGCCTATCGTACAGCGCTCTTGCCTAAAGAATACAGGTCCGCCATCCTCTAGTTTGATAGCAAGAGCAACGATCAAAAACACAGGAGACAATACTGCCAGACCTATTGATGAAAACACCAGATCAAACAATCTTTTGATAAACAGCTCGGTCTTTGAAATGCCGTCATTCCTTGACAGATAGAGCGGCGTATCAAAAAGCTTAAGTTCTTCAGTATACTTAACGATGATATCGGCTATCTCAGGTGTAAAATACACTCTTTTGCCTATATCAAAACAGTACTGTAATAAACGGTCTCTTTCAGAGACAGGCACGTCGCTTATAAGTACGGCATCATGTTCAGAGATCGCCTCTTTCACATTTTCAGACTGATAATGCAGCCGTTCATCGATGAAATACTTATATCTGACGTTTCCCATTTTAATATAGATATCATTTTTATCATTTCCGTATATCTCTACAAGACTCAGAGGAGGGAATACTTTACGGTAGATCTCTATCATGATGACCGATACCAGCGGAATAATAACAGACTGCACCAGGAACAGGATGAGTATATCGCTTATTATCAGACCAAAAGAATCTGATCGTCTTATGACTGCCATCATCACCATGATCTCAATAATATCCGTCGTCAGCAATGCGATCACCTGAGACGCAACGGTATTGATCTTTCGGTCCGCTCCGATACTGAAGCCTCTCATCTTCAGGAAAGATAAGCAAAAAACAAAGGCATATACGGACATCACTATGATCAGAATATCGTGACCTATCAATGTATCAGGGCTTAGCTTGACCTGAATAAAGCAGTTCCAGGCATAGTAAAACGAACCTGCTGCGATCACAGTCAGAATAATACTGCATAATAATCTGTATAAGAATTTCTGATCACTTTTCATGTGTCACCTGATATTTACACAAAGGGCTGAACAGCTTTATCGTTTATCGATCAGCACAGTTCTCAGCAGTCTGCTTCATTATATGAGGATATCTTTTCATTGCTTTGAGATAATACCTGAAATCCCCAACACAATGAGCATCTGAGGCAATAAAGGATATAAGCCCTTCATTTATCATCTTCAACGCTGTTTTTTTATATGCGGAGAAAAAACCTCCGAAAAGATCACATGCCGATACCTGGAGCCTGCAGCCGATCTCAGCCATCCTTCTTGCAAGAGAAATGTTCTCCTGAAAATCTCTGCACCTTTCCGGATGCGCGATTATTACTTCTATCCCCTCATTCTGAAGATCATATATCCTGTTTTCCCACAGATCCGGAAGATAGCCTGACGGCGGCTCCAGCAGCAGCATATCCGTATCTTCAAAACGATACGCACGCATATCTGCAGCTTCTGTCTCCAGCATCAGCCGATAATTGCACTCGTATCCCTGTCTAAGCTGTATCCCTATCCTGTCAGCTTCAGCCCTTACCGTTTTAAAAACATTGCGGATCTTCTGCAGATCATCTTCGGCTGAATACACGTGCGGTGTGCAAATGACGGTTTCGATTCCGCATGCATATGCCGCATGCAGCATAGATATCGATTCATCAAGAGATCCTGAACCGTCGTCCACTCCGTACAGGATATGGCAATGAATATCAGTTATGTTCACTTTTCTGTGCCTTCTTCAACACCGGTGATCTTTCTGCTCTTCGTATTCCGTCCCTGTACACCATTATTGGTCCTGCCTGTATCAGCAGACGTTCTTCTGACATTTACAGGTGTTTCCGTACTTTCGCTTTTATGCTTTCTCTTCTTTTTTCTTCCGTCCCTGTAATAATAATCGGAATAATAATAGTCGCTGCTGGACATCTCGACATTGTTAAGTACTACTCCAAGCACATGGGCTTTCGCTTTCTCAAGCTGAGAGACCACCGCTCTTGCACGCTCTATCTGAGTGCTTCCCTGATTGATCACGAGAACAGTTCCGTCCGCCTTCGAAGCAAGTACCGCCGCCTCTATAAATGAGCCCAGCGGAGGAGTATCAAGTATTATAACATCGTATATCTTATTGAATTCACCGATCATCGTCTGCATTCGTTCGGAGCCCAGTATCTCGACAGGATTAGCCAGCACCGTCGAAGAAAGGACGTCCAGGCCGGCCTGCTGAGTATGCACAACAGCCTTATCCGCTGCGACCTCTCTTCTTAGAACATCCATTATCCCGTACTGAGGTCTTATATTAAAATAGTTCCTGAGCATCGGCTTTCTGCAGTCACACTCTATGAGCAGCGTCTTCTGGCCTATCTCAGCCATAGCTATACCCAGGAAAATGGATAATGTCGACTTCCCTTCATGAGGCAGAACACTTGTCATGACGATAGTCTTTATAGGATTGTCAACACTTGAAAATCTGATATTAGTCCTCAGAGTCTTTACAGCATCCTGAAGCACTGTACCTGCATTTTTATAATCATTCAGAATATCCGGCATCTTACTCCACCTCAAATTTCGGGATCCGCGCGAGGACAGTGAGCCCAAGCTTCTTCTCCACATCGTCCACAGTCCTTATCGTAGTATTAAGTATCTCTATGAGCTCAACGATAAAAACACAGAGCAACAGTGCGATAAAAGCCGCTATCAGCACGGTCCTTAGCTTTTTAGGTGCAGAGGGAGACCTGGGCACCTCAGCCATATCAACAAAATTGACATTGCTGGCATTTGTTATATCGACTACCGTAGATGCGAATTTTTTTCCTACGGCGTTTGCAAGGTCTGCAGCGAGTACCGGATCTTCAGCGGTTGCCGAAATGACTATGATCCTTGTGCTGTTTTTATTTGTAACACCTATTTTGTACTCTCTCTGTATGGTCTGGGCATTGAGGCCATATTCGTCAGCGACTGCACTGAGGACCGTCTTCGAGAGCGCTATCTCCCTGTAATCGGCTGTAAGCAGCGTACTTGACTGAAGATCGCTGTAGTTTACCGAGTCATCCTCGCCGTTTTTGTTCAGGACATACATCGATGCTGACGCAGTATAGACCGGCGGGATCACATAGGAAACTATAAAGCCGGTGATCACCGCAGCGGCAAGCGGTACAAGTATGACAATCCAGATGTGCTTGAGAATATTTCTCAAAATGTCTTTAAACTGTATTTCCATATATCTATCTTTACCTTTTTAACCTTAAAAGATATTTCTGACGATGCCATCATTCGAATATTATATCTTACTATCCGTTCTGCATTCAATAAAGAATAAGCTGTGCTGTCCTTATATCATGAGGCAGTATGACAGTCTTAAAATCCCGCCCGGAGTCTACGCGTTTCAATGATTCCCTCCTGTAAGATAATCCGAATACTTCACAGCCATATAATGCCAGTTATCAAGTGCGTCTCCCATATTTGCCCCGCATGACTCTCTGTACATTGCCCATACGAACCAGTAGTACGCGATTATGGCTGTATAAGCCATATAATGGAATTCCTTCTGCTCTGTCCAGTCTTCCTTCAGGTATTCCCTTATGAATCTGATAGCTTCATCATATCCATACATGGCGTCTACTATGTAATACCCTATATCTATTCCGGGATCTGAATAGCCGGAGTATTCCCAATCGATAAGAATCACGTTTCCGTCGGGCTCTATCATCCAGTTAGGTCTGTATGTATCCCCATGGCAGAAGCATTTTTCTATACCGTCTCCCACCGTTTTGCTGTACAGAGTCTCTATTTTTGACTTTAAAGTTTCATGCTCCAGAAAACAATCTCGGTCTTTTTCCTTTAAGAGCCTTTCCATAATAATGGAATCTTCCCACGGTCTCATCCCATAATCAACTGTTATATCCAGCGAATGCAGTTTTTTAAGAACAGAGATTATCTTCTTTGAATCTTCAAAATCGCTGTAATCCGGTTCCCTGAATTCATGGACAAACTCCGATATTTTCCACCCTTCATCAGCATCCATATACACATATGTCGGGTCTATGCCGAATTTCTTTGCTGTTATGAGCGATCTTTTCTCATTTTTCCTGTTGATTATGCTCTCGGTGCCTTCACCAGGATGCCTGTAGATATAGTCCTTTTCCTTTATCCTGAATATGAATGAAGTGTTGGTAAGCCCTTCATTCACTTTTCTGAATTCAGCAATATCTTCCTCATCGCACCTGAAAACAAGCTTTATATTCCTTATTATCTCACTGTGCGTATGCCCCACATAGTTGTTATCAAATCTTCTTAGCTGTTCGAAATAATCGAACTCATATATGCTTCCGGGCGCATACTCTTCAAAATACATGGGTGGCATATCTTCAAGGTTATCCTTTACCAGCCATTCCCAGAATCTTTCGTCATAATCCCCTGTTTCATGAGCTTTGTCAGCCAGACCTTTGAACGCATCAGAAAATGCACGTGTCCAGTATGAGTGTCCCAGAAGCATGAGCCCGCCTTCAAGATGTTCTTCCATCCTTATTATGCGGCTGTCATCATCTATCTGGACATACATCTCGCTTTCCTGATGCTCGGTACTGAATCCGGTATAAAGAGAAGCATATTCAAACTGATTGAAAGGATTCTCTATGTAATAGCTGTCACATACGCAGACATACGTGCTCTTCAGTTCCGATCCTGACAGATACAGGCTCTCTATATTATTCTTCATGTTATAGAGCGGATTTATTACAAATTTGACACCGTACTTTTCTTTCAGGAAAAAGAACATCTCTTTCTTGTATCCGAGAACTACGGTTATATCCGATATCCCTGCATCCAGGAGCTGCTTTATCTGTCTTTCTATCAGCTTTTCTCCCTTGACTTCATACAGCCCTTTGGGCTGTTCAAGAGAAAGCGGGACAAAGCGTGTAGCAGGTCCTGCTGCTAGGATCACCGCATTATCCACCTTATACGGTCTCAGGCTTTCGAGCCCCGCATCTGTAAGTCCGCCCGTCTGTCCGTCTATAAAGCCCTTTCTCGTCAGCTGCCTGAACAATTCACTGTTCCTTAGGGCACGGTCAAGAGCCAGATCACTTCTGGCTGCTGCTCTTCCTAACGAAGAATTATATAAATTATTAAGGATATAAAACTCTTCCCTTGTAAGCATCATGAAACCTTTGTCCGATCAATATGCTTTTGATCCGGAAAACAATCCTTTAAGAACAGAACCAAGAACACCAGACCTGCAGCTTTCATAATCTCTGCCCTGAAGTATCAGCTTCTCCACTTTCAGGTCTTTCAGATTCTCATTCCCTACAGTATAAGGATTACCGGACAGAATGACCATATCGGCTATCTTTCCTTCCTCAAGGCTTCCTCTTTCCTTCTCGTCAAAAGTAGTATAGCATCCGTTATAGGTGCACATTCTTAGAGCCTGCTGCACTGTGACAGACTGTTCTTTATTATTGACCGCCTTATCTATCCATACGATAGGATCCGGGGAAGTGCACGGAGCGTCTGATCCGAAAGAGATCACTATTCCATTGTCGGCAAAAGTCTTCAGAGGATTCAGCCTTGAAGCTCTTTCCTCTCCCATTATCGATACCAGATATTCATTCGGTTCCTGCTTCCAGTCTATGAATGCGCTCTGTACCGGCATCTGTATCCCGTATTCCCTGCAGATCCTTATGCCTTCTTCTGTCGGCAGACAGTCATGGATTATACCATGTCTGTGATCTTTTCTCGGGAAATCATCGAGAGCCGCTTTAAGAGCCCTGGTAGCCTGATCAAAAGCCTTGTCGCCTATAGCGTGCATCTCTATCTGAAGACCGGCCCTGTTTGCTTTTTTGCAGAAATCGATCACCTTTTCATCAGAATAATAAAGGACACCATCACCGCCTTCTTCATCGATATATGGCTCGTTCATCGATGCGTCATGAGAGCCGAAGCACCCGTCAAGGGCACATTCAAAGCATCCACCTATCCTGGGAAGCTTCCTCTTAAGCGCCGTTTTTATATCGAGAGACTGCGGGAACACCCTTACCTGGAATCCGTTCTTTAACGACTTTGCAAATATCTTTTCAAAAGTGATATCCATGTCTCCGGGGAATCCGACACCGCTCACTGTATGAACCATGCCTATACCTTTCGAAGCCTGAAAATCAACAGAATCCTGCATGTTCCTGAAAAGATCGATAAGAGAGAGAGAGCCTGTAAGAGCATCTGAAAATTTGAAAAATGCTTCCTGATTCATCTCCCCGGTATCAGGATGATAACCTCTTAGATCTTTGACCTGATCTCTCATTCTGTTGAGCAATAGGGTGTTTACGATGCAGGCATGTCCGTCGTATTTGACTACCATGATCTCCTTGTCGGGGCATACAGCATCAAGTTCCTCCCTGCTGATAAGTTTCTTTTCCTTAACGGAATACGGGGATGCGCCGAAAGCGATAAGGGATTTGCCTTTTGACCGGCTGTAGAATTCTTTGATCATTTCCTGTATCTCAACATTGGACTCGGCATCCATGACATTGAGGCCGGCCTGGAAAGTCGAAAAAGAGGCAAAATGCTGATGTGTATCGACAAAAGCGGGTATCAGTGCTTTTTCACCCAGATCGATCATGTCACTCCCCTGATACTTCTCAGGCAGTTCATTGCCGACAAAAGCTATCCTGCCGTTATCTTCCACAAGATATCCGGCGACTTCATCCTCTTTATTGACTGTGAGTATATTCCCTTTGTAGATCTTCATTTTGTCTTTCCTCTTTCTATAATGTATAACTTTTATCGAGCTGATTCAGTTCGTAATAATTATCGATCTCCATTATATCCTGTTTTCTGCACTGCCTGATTTCGACCTTGTAGTTGTCTTTCCTAAGCACGAGAGGCACAAGTTCCCAGAAAACATCTTTCCCTCCGTCTTCACTGAAAACATCGGGAAAATCTCTTCTCAGTTTTTTACAGTCGTCAGGCGTCCAGTATGATATGCCGTAATAGTTATAACAGTAGGTATTGCCCTTCTGATATTCACTGATGTATCCGTCCTTCATGCGGAAACTCCAGTCATCTGTTTCAAGAGAATACGAGCCAAGTATATTACTGCTGTACTGATACTTTGTTATCACTGCCGGTTCTGTGATATACAGATCCGCCTCACAGATATAGCATCCTTCCCTTATCTCATCGAGAGCAAGCACCGCCGATGAGATATTATTGGTCTTTGCATAGTCATCATTATCTATGAATCTTAAAAAAGGATACTTTATGAGCAGTTCATCCAGCTTTTCTTTCTTATATCCCCGTACTATTGTGATCTCGGTTATCCCGTTTTTAACCAGGGCATCAAGAAGAGTATCTATTATCCTTACACCGTTGACCGACACCATGGGTTTTGGTCTGTCCGCAGTCGCGGGCATCATCCTTGATCCGAATCCTGCAGCCAGTATCACCGCTCTTCTGACTCTATAGGGCTCAAGAACCTCAAGGCCTTTACCTGTGATACAGTATTCAGGTCCGAAGACATCTATCCTTCCTGTCTGCCTGAGCTCGTCAAGGCATTTCATTATCGCGACGCCCGATATGCACAGGTCATCGGATATATCTCTTATACTGTATTCTTGTCTTCCTTTTCTTTCCAGATATGCCAGCACTTCAAAATCGTATCTGCTTAACGGCATCGCTGCTCCTTCTCCTGGGACCAGGAGGGTAAAAATACCCGATTATTAATATATTAATTTTACAGTACCAGCCATAATAGTTCAATTCCAGAAAAGGATTTAGAACTGTAAACGACATTATTCCGTCAGCCTGGACACAATAAAAAAGACATCTCCGCTCATCGCAGGACGATGTCATCGATTCCCGGTTAATCGAGGTATAAAGCATATGCTTTCAGCTGTTCATCGCTTTTATACGGTTATATTCATCTATATCAAACGGCTTTGTCAGCATGCTTCTTCCTTCCTCATCCAGAACATCATAAAGCTTTTCGATCTCTTTGATATCACAGGTCAGTTTTTCTTCATTCTGAGCAGTAATATATATAAGCACTGCAAGCTGATGAAGAGTGCCGACGGCATCCTTTCCTACCGAATCACCCTCAGCGAGCAATGGAGTCACAAAAAAGACATCTTCCATACCGCTTATCCTGTCAAGCCCTCTGATTTCTTTTATCGTACCGTTTTTTACGGGGAACGAAAGAAGACAGTTATGTGTTCCGTTAAGATAGGGATCTTCATGTTCCATAAGATCGACATCGCCCATATGTCCCGTCATGGCATAATCCATAAGCATCTCCATATGGTTGATACCGTTTATCTTATCAAGGAATCTGTACATATGGACCCCGCTGATCCTGTAGCCCGGGTCATAGAACCTGAATGTGTTTCCATCTCTGAAAGCTTCACAGAACCACACCCCGTCCCTGACTCCAAGAGATCTGAGCATATGCCTTACCTTTGCATCGGTATTCCTTATATAAAGATCAGTATCCATGGAAGGGAGCATATGCGCGACATATGGAGTCCAGATGCTGTCCTTTTCATAATTGATGCATCTGTCTACAAGAAGACCAAGGCTTACTTCATAATCCTTTATCGTATACCAGACACCGATATTATTCCCTGTCATGAATCTCTCTGCAACCACTTCACCGGTTTTTGATTCGCTTCTGGCAAACTCAACGGCCTTTTTAACATTTTCTTTTGACCTTACGACAGTTATACCGCGCGACGATGCACTGTCTGTCGGTTTGATTATTATAGGAAATACGCTCTCGTCAAGCTTTTCGGGATCATCCAGAGCTTCTCCCGATATTTCCTCTATAACGTCGACACCGTACCTCCTGCATGCATCCTTGAATTTCCTCTTGTTGAAGAATGTCTCAAAGAGCTCCTCATTTCCATAGCTGGGGAGCCCTAAAGCACTGCAGATCCTGTAATATGACGGCAGCACAACATGGGCAGACATAAGAAAAACTCCGTCTACTTTTTCCTTCCTGCATATTTCGGTTATCTTCTCCGATTCCATGCACGACAGATCATATGCCTTATCAGCCAGAGCTTTCGCAGGAGCCTTTGGATCCGGATCAGTAACGATCACTCTCAAGCCTTTCTTTTTTGCAAGCTCGACAGCCTCGGTTATATGAGCGGAAGCTCCGAGTATCATGATAGTCTTCCCGTCAAATCGCAACATTTTATTCACTCCTGCCGCCGTTCAGGACTGTGTTAAGATTTCTGACAAGGACTGAGTTGTCCCTGTCATCCCTTATGGCAAGCCTGATATAATTGCCTTTTATCCCTTTCTTCTGTGAAAGGTCCTTGATGAGGCATTTTGAATTCTCAAGAAGCTTCGTAGCCACGGCCTTTGATCCCATACCGTTAGTGATCTCACACATGAAGTAGTTTGCCTGTGACGGGATGACTCTGAGTCCTTCTATCGATGAAAGCGCATTAAAGAATCTATCCCTGATGTTTCTGAATTCACCAAGCGCCTTTACATAATCCTTCTTATACTTTTCAAGTATCTGCATGAAATACTCGCCGAAGGAATTTATATTCCAAATGGCGACATCCTTTTTAACGGAGCTGATCAGTTCAGTATCTCCACTGGCTATGACGCCCAGTCTTGCTCCGGGCACACCGTATGATTTTGAGATGCTCTTTATGACTATAAGGTTCCTGAATCTTTCAAGATAATCAGTCCTTATCAGTGAAGGCTCTTCCTCTTCTGAGAAGTCGCAGAACGATTCATCGATGATCATCTTTATACTCTTGTTTTCAGCCCATTCACAGAGCCCCAAAAGCTCATTTTTTCTGATATAGTTTCCCGATGGGTTGTCAGGATTGACCAGAACTATCCTGTCTATATCCTTATCTTCAAAAAACCCCTTTATGTCATCTGCACTGTATGAGAAATCAGGGCCGTCCGCATAGAAATATACGCAGTCATCATCGTCAAGTCTGTTGGGATACTCGTCGAAGGTCGGGCGGATTATGCCGGTCTTTCCATTCCGGCTTTCAGTTACCGATTTGATAAGCTCTGCGGCTCCGTTGCCTAGAGCTATCTGTTCAGGGAGCACGTCAAAAGCCCTTGCTCCCAAAAGCGAGTTCACATAACTGCCTGAAGGATACTGTGTTATAAGATCTTCAAAATTTGACTTTATCTCTTCCATCATACGCTGAGTCGGGAAGAGCGGATTTACGAGATAACAGAAATCCAGCACATGCGGATATCTCCAGTAACCGCCGTAGCGCTTATTGAGTGCTGTAAGCTTCTCTTCAGTGCGGGGCATGAAAAGAGATTCAGCAATGTCAAGATCCTGTATGTCATCGATCTCATACCAGGCCTGTCCCGTGAGTTTCTTCGCCCTTATAACAGGATAATCAAGCATCGAGATGACTCTTAATACCTGCTCATAGTACTCATTTTCTCCAAGAGCCTTTGTATATGCGTTAAGGAACGGCACATAGTGCGAAACTGAGAAATGTCTGCTGAATTTGTATATGTTTACCGTTTTATAATACTCGTCCTTATCCTGAAAGCGGAAATTCTTACCGGGTATGAATTCCCTTATGGAACCGTCTTCGTTTATCTTCATTACAGTTCCGTCCATCCAACTCTCATACTTGTCTACAAGGGCCAGCGTATCATAAGGATCATCTACCAGCATGCGGAGTATGCTGTCCTCAACTATGATATCTGACTCGACAAGAAGAGTATCATCCTCCTGAAGCTCCTTCTGAGCCAGTGAGAGCGAATAGATATTGTTAGTCTTATCATAGATCGGGTTCTCTATATATTCGATGGGCGTCTTTACATCAAGTGTACCTATATAGTCGATCAGGTTCTGCCCTTTGTATCCGACTACTATGACTACCCTCTTAAGCGAAAGGCTGTCAAGCTGTCTCAGCATCCTCTCGATAAGAGAAACACCGTTCACCTTTACCATACACTTGGTATTATTCTGAGTGAGTCTGCCGAGCCTCTTGCCCATGCCTGCAGCAAGTATTATCGCCTGCATTATGTGTTATCCCCCGGTTTATTGTTGTAAATCAGAAATACTTCGATTCTTTCTCTATTCTTTCCACCGCACTGATTATATAATCAGCGGCAGCTTCGGCCGAATGCCCTATATTGCATACGAAATCAGGAACTATATCGGAAATGACCTTCTCAAATTCGGCGGCCTTTCCAAACATATATTCACAAGTCTCAAAGGCTTTGTCGGCTACTTCCTCAGGCTTGAGTGATCTTCCGACGACATTCCTCAAGGCTACTTCCGGAGCGTCTTCATAGTCGCAGTCAGCATAATCTTCGTTGATAGTCTTTACCGGCGTATCTATGAACAGTACCGGCTTCTTTGTCGTAAATGCGAATTCATAGGCAATGCTGGACCAGTCGGTAACGAGCATATCTGAAGAATAGACGGATGTATTATTGGAAAAATCAGTCTGCAGTTCGATATCCTTCCCCTCAAAATCATCCGCGAGCATCGTCCTTATCTCGTTTATCCTCTCCGGATGCAGTTTTATGTACTGGGGGTGCGGCCTTACTATTACCTTATAGTCGCCTTTCGAAAGCGCAGATAAAAGATCTTTTAAGCAAAGATCAAGTATGTTGTCATCCTGATAGGACGGAGCAATAAGTATGGTGTTCCTGTCATGCTCTTCCTTCGGCATGTTCTCATAGCTCTCAATAAGGGAATCGAGCAGAGGATAACCGATCTCAAGTATCTTCCTGGGCTTCCAGCTGTAAAAATCCTCAAGCCTCTTTTCCATAGCGGCATGCTTTGGGCCTGTACAGAGAAGAGTGTCATAGTGCTCGGTTGCACCTTTCCTTACTGTCCTCGGGCCTACTACCATCGCATGATAAACGTAGATGTATTCAGTGTCCTTCCTTATATATGACCTCTTAAGATGGAACTGGTCTATATCCGGCATCGTCATCAGCATGACATCTGAGTCCACTCTCATAAATGCAGGGATCAGCCTGTTGTCATCAAGGAAATATTTTATTATCCTCTCATTGTCATTATTGAAAATGGCGTCTTTCGGATCACTTGTAAGGTAATGTATATCGTAGTCGGTCTTCTTCAGTATCTCGTCGATTATGCTTGAGAAATATCTGAAATAACCGCTCCTTTCAGAATAGAAAAGGACTTTCTTTTTGACCGAGCTGTCACAGAATCTCTTATAATCCGCCTTGGCGCGCGCTTTATCCTCTTTAGTAAGCTTTCTCTCCTTCTCAGCTTCCTTGCTTATCTCAAGGAGTCTCTTGCTTTCCTCAAGCGCCTCATAATCTATGTATTTCTTAGGCGGGATGATCCAGTTGCAGATGAACATGAGCAGTATAGCCATAAGGTTTCCTGCTACCCAGTAAAGAGCCACACCGCTTGGTACTATGCATGCAAAATAGAATGAGAACAGCGTCAGGAAAATCGCCATTCCCCATCTGCTGAACCAGGAACCTTCCTGCTGGAGGACATTGATCTTGTTCTCGGCGTAACTGAGCGCGAAAGCACTGGCTCCGGAAACAAACGGCATTATATTTACAAGGTTCTGCCACATAGCGGGATCAAAAAACGAAGGTTTCGCTGTAAGGATAAGAGGACCGAAAGTCATGTCAAGTCCCAGTATCCTCTGTACCGCTTCACCTGCGCCAGCGACCGCGAGCGATGCAAACTCTCCCGTATAGCCGGCATCCTTAATAAAGTTGATGGCTGTAAGCTGTGCGGATGAACCAAGCTCTGCCCCGCCGCTCAATGCCACAGCTTTTTCGAGGAACGCAGAAATAACATCTTTCCCAAGATGAAGGATATGAGTCATCGGATTATATATGACATTTATGAGACCAAGCACAAAAATGATCTGTATGATCATGGGTATGATCCCGGCAAACGGTCTGTAGTGTTCCTTCTTGTACAGCTTTTTCTGAAGGTCCATCATAGTATCCAGATTGCCTGCATTCCTGGCCTGGATCATATTGAGCTCAGGCTTTATCCTTATCATCTTTATAGAGTTTTTATGCACCCATAAAGTGAGAGGCATCAGAAGCACTTTTGTAAGCAGTGTGAAAAGGAGTATGGCAAGGCCGTAATTCTTTACCAGTCCGAGACACCAGTACATCAAGTATCCGAGAGGATAAGCTATTATCTCTGTTATTGACATAAACTCTGCACCTTTTAATCTATATCTTTATGTATCCTTTTAAGATAACGGTTGGCAATTATCGGAGGATTGTTGTCGATTTGAGGAGTATCAGCGCCCATCATTTGCAAAACAGCTCTTAAGGTGTTTACTCCGTTCAGACCTTCGATATCCAGTTGCCTGCCCCCAATATATACAGCATTCAATATTCTTCTCATGTCTTCCTCTGCAATTGTCAAAGGCATTTCAACCCAGTCATCAGAACGCGGTCTGGTGCCATGATCAGACATTAATACAATTATGCAGTCAGGATCGTTCTCTATAAGAGCTGTAATGATCTTTTTCATCTGTATCTCTGTGTATTTGTACTGTCCCAGATAATAGTCAGGAATGTCCCAGTTATAGAAACCGTCTCTTGGAGGGATGGTCCCATTTTCATCATATACAAATGGACTGTGGGGACACATTATATGGCTCACAATTGCCACAGATGAACCAAATGTGTAATTGGAAGGATCAGATAGATAATCAAACACTCTGCTTATACGCAGTCTTTTAGACTGAACTGTATTCTGAAAGAGGTTAATATTAAACAATGACAAAGGAGTTTTTTCAACCGCCAAATCCAGCTGAGTCTTTCCCTGCATGGTCGCGGACTTGAACAATTCTTCTTCCCTCTTCATGTTTGTAAGATCGTACAAACTTCCCATGAAGCTTGGTTCACTGGATGCCTGATAAACATCATATCCAAGTTCATTAAGAATATAGTACACTTCCGCATTCCATCTATAATACAAAGATGCCGCATAATTCATCTGATCAACAGCGACAGCATTAAGAGAACAAAGATCAGATGTAATCTCGTACGATAAGGTGCTTCTGTTTTCACTGTTATATGAAATATTAAAGCCATAATCTATAAGGAATTTGTTAAAGTCCTCACAGTCATAGTTATAATACTTGTTCATTGTATAGAAATCACCGGCTTCATCCAATATTATCCAGTAAAAATTGGGTAAGACCTGGCCATTATCTTCAAGTGCTTTTCTTTCTTCAGCTGATACTATTAAAGGAGCACGTGATTCAGAGAACAATCCCCTGTATTTTGTTGCTGAGTAGCCTTTGCTTTCCACCATTTTGACAACTTCATCATATGGCATTAGTCTTGTCAGCGTTTCATCTTCATCTATCTGAAGATCAGTTGTCTCATTTTCAGTGTCATCTTGGCTAGCAGTTGAACGATTAGGAAATATCTTAGAATAATCAACAACGGTAATCAGATTCCAAACAGTCAGTAAAACGATTACTAATGTAACGATCTTTTGAATACTGGCAATAAATTCACGGTTTCTATGCTTAATAAGAAAAAATGATACAAGAATCAATATGAAAGAATACATTATGGCAGCTATAAGATTACTTGAACTGCTGCTGATCAATGATGCCAGTCTCTTTATGATATCGAAATTGAGAAAAAGCGCCATGAACACAAAAGAGAACACGGCAGTAAAATGAACGTTTCTTTTAGATAAAAAGAACGTTGTCAGAAAAACGATTATCCCTATCGCTTCATATGCGGCTATTATAACAAAAGCTTCTATCGGAACTATCTGCTGAGTATTCTTTGCATACAAGAATAATACAGGAAATGCACACATCAGAAGCGTGGGTATAATCGCCAAGAGGATCCCCAATATCTTTTTTAAAAATCCCGGATTCTTTACTGTGTCCGAATCAGGGGCCATATTTTCCTCTGTTTCCAATGTATCTTCATTGGTAAGATCATTTTCTTTTAAGCCGTTCGTGAATTCCAGATTTTCCTGATTAGTTCTCTTGTTTTCTTCCATTCTTCTCTCCGTTCATGAAAACAATATCAAATCTGAGGATAATCGAGTCCAAATTCCTCACTGAGAATATACCTCATAGTATTCATTGCACTCTTTCCTTCTATATCAAGTACCTGTCCTTTATAGTAAACTACATTAAAAATATTCATCGCATCTTTTTGACTGACCTTTGGTGCTCTCGGTCTGTACTCGGAGCTGTGATTTCGTATACCATGATCGGACTGAATAACAATTATAGAATTCGGATCATTTTCTTCTATCGTTTCAATGATCTTCATTAATCTCTTCGAAACATATTCAAGCTGACCAAGATAGTAGGATCTATCCGACCAGTTTCTGTGATTATCAGTGTTGACACTGTGGCCGTCAGATGTGAATATGAACGGAACATGCGGACTGCACACATATGAGAAAATCGCTATCCCTCTTCCTCTCTTGTATGTATCCGGGTCTGAGAAAAAATCGAACAGGTCAAGTCTGTTCTGTATAGCCCTTCTCATGACCTCCCCTTTTCCGCTTATCGATTTAAGTGTCTCTTCTGACGACAAGAAACTGTAATCATATTTTTCAGTATACTCTTTTTCCTTCTCCTGATTGAATATCTGGAATATTGACTGTTGAGCAATAATATCCTCAACAGTATCACCATCTTCCGTTTCAGGTTCGGCGTCTCCATAGAGTTCCATATTTCTAAGGTTCTTAGTACCCCTAAACATATTAGTCTGTGTTGACATCTGATAACTGGTATACCCAAGATTTTTCAAAACTTTGAACAACTGGACATCCTTTAAGGCTTCTTTACCCCCTTGCAGATTATGTTTTGACATTGGAAGAGGATTGAGCCTCAGCACCTCAGCTATACAGACCTGAGAAATCGTCGAAGTAGAATAACTGGTGTCCGATATATTGAACTTGTGATCAATAAGAAATGACCGAAACTGTGCGTTGTCATAATTATAATACTTCTTAAGCATGTCGAAGCTGCCGTATTCATCCAATATGAAATAGTACAGATTTGGCTTGCCTTCAAACTTTTCCGACTCCGATAGTTCAACTATTTCAGGTAGATATGAAACATTTGACCCTGTCTTTGATGCCGACTTGGTGTCCTTTTCGGTTTTATCATCAGATATCCCTAAAGAGTTTGATATCTTGTTTATGGAGTTTGTCAGCTTCGGCTGTATCTCACTGTATGAAGATATGAAGTTATAGACTATTATCCCGAAGAAAGTGACTGCCATGACCATGGAGATCTTTTTCAGGATATCTGTGTCATTTATAAGCTTTGTACAGAGATATGCGATAGCCGCTATCGCATAAAGGATAAGAAGTATCGTTACGATCGTCGAAATAGTGCTGCCAAGAAAGGTGTTCGTGACCGATCTCAAAGCACTGAAATTAAGGAAAAGCAAAAGAACGGCAGATGTAACTATACATGCCCTGTAAGCATTTTTAAGAAGGAATCTTAATATGACAAAAATCCCGCATCCTATCAAGATGGAGATACCTATCGGCTTTAAAATAAGTGAAAATGTCATACTGCTGACATTGTTCACATATAAAATGAAAGGAGGAATCGATGAAACAAAAACTATACAAAGAAAGCTGATGATATACGGCAGTATATCCGGTTTCTGTTTATTATCAGAGTCATCAGTGTTGTTTTTGTTCGATATCCTTTTATTTCTTCTTCCGGTGCGCTGTCTTTGACGGTCAGTAAGCACGTTATCTCTTCCGTCAGCTGATTCTTCAGCATCCTTTATGTCTTCGTCACCCGCATAATAGGAATTGAGTCCGCTGATAAAAGAATCGACATCCCTGTCCAGATCAGCATCGTCCTGCAAACTGCGAGAACTCTCTTCCGTACTGACTGTATCTGAAGTCATTTCTTCAGTCGGTTCACTGTTAACATCAGACGCATTATCACCGTTACTGGTTATTTTCCGCATTATACTTTATCCAAAATGAAAAGATTACTTGCGATTCTCGGCTTCTCTTCTGATCTTCTTCTCTTCTCTTTCATTCTTTTTCTTAAGGAACCACATTTTGATGTTTTTCCAGAAAAATATGACTGAAGAGCCGGCTGCAATAAAAATACCTGCTATGACCTGTATTACATATGATGTAGTAGCAGGATCTATATATGCATATACATGCTGCATAGTGGCAACTGATACTGCAGCGAACAGGCCGAGAAACAGAATAAGATTTCTTTTCATTTTAAAGGGCTCCTTTAATCCTTGATTAACAAAACATTTGTTCAAAAAACGCGATACCTACCGCTATTTTACCGAAAAATTATATATGAAATGTTTTCGAATGTCAACAAACAGACCTTACCGCGCACTGCACTGAAATACTGCGTTTTCATTATATTTACACACATGGCAGGGACTGCTTCCTGAAGGTCCCTGTTTGATCCGCATAACAGCATATATCATTGCCTGCAAATCATATGTACTGTATTATTATGATAATAATCTTATTGTTTCAGGGAGATAATAAAATGTCAGAATCAGCTTATGAAAACTGTCCGTGCCTTAAAGTCCTGTGGAAGTTCACCGGGAACGATGTTCCAAAGAAAGGTCCCGAAGAAGTTTTTTCAGGAGATCCCAGATGGGCCCTTTCAGAAGAAGATACCTCTCTTCCGGGCGGAGGCATGTCAAGATATCCCTTTATCTATGTAGGAGAAGGATATAACAAAATAATCCTTGTAAACGATGGAAAAGTCATATGGACATATGATACAGGAACAGGCGGAGAGCTCGATGATATCTGGATGCTCTCAAACGGCAACGTTCTGTTTTCCCGTATGTACTGGTGCGCAGAAGTCTCACCCGACAAAAAAAGAACCTGGTATTATGAGTTTCCCGAAGGAGAGGAATCCCATTCGCTCCAGCCCGTAGGGCTCGACAAGGTCCTGATGGTCATAAACGCAGCAGTGCCCAGAGCAGTTATCCTAAACAAGTATACCGGTGAGACCGTTTATTCACACGAGATTCCTTATGACCACGCTCTTCCTGTCCATACGCAGTTCAGACGCATCAGATTGACAAAGGACAATACATTCCTCGTTTCTTATCTCCAGATGGGGAAAGTAGTCGAATATGACATGGATTTCAATCTGATACGCGAGATAAAAAGCAGCAGACCGTGGTCTGCACAGAAGCTTCTTAACGGAAACATACTCATAACGGACGAGAACGAGCTTGCCGTCAAAGAGATAGATATAAACGGTGATATCGTATGGAGCGTCAGAGCTGAAGAACTGCCTGACAGATATGTTAAGGCAGAGATATTTGAAAGGCCCGGGGCTGCCCCTGACGCTGCACCCGGAACAAAAAGCGAGCCTATCGGTTGGCAGTCCTGCGTAAGGCTTGCAAACGGCAATACAGTGCTTTGCTCCCAGGGTAATTTCGGGCTTGCCCCGCAGTTCATAGAGATAACAAAGGAAAAGGAAATCGTCTGGGCTCTCAAAAATTGGAAAGATCTTGGCCCCGCCACTTCGATACAGATCCTCTCCGATCCGGGTATTCCTGAAAATCCTGGTGAATGTCAGAGATAACTGAGCTCTAAAAGTGAAAGCGGACAGATGAACATCATATGTTCCTGTCCGCTTTTTACATGTGAAAAACAGTAAACTGTTCTTTGTCAATCGAGGTGTTCCCTTATTCCGTTTAACAGATCGTTGAATCTGTCAAAATGAGGGATATCGGGGTTGTCTGCTATTATTTTTTCCGTTGATCTGAAAAGAAACCCGGCCTTGCTTGCTTTTATCATAGCAAGATCATTATAACTGTCGCCTGCAGCGATCGTATCGTATCCTATCGATTGAAGCGCTTTGACTGTCGTAAGTTTCGAATCCGTGATCCTCATCCTGTAATCAGTGATCTCCCCGTTATCGGCCACGACGAGACTGTTGCAGAAGATGGTAGGCATCCCCAGTTTTTTTATAAGAGGCTGAGCAAACTGCGTAAATGTATCGCTGAGAATGATGACCTGCGTTTCCTCTCTCAGTCTGTCAAGAAATTCTCTTGCTCCTTCAAGAGGTTCGATTTTGGAAATCGTTTCCCTTATCTCATTTAGCCCAAGCCCGTGTTCCTTAAGTATGCCAAGCCTCCACTTCATAAGCTTGTCATAATCAGGCTCATCTCTCGTAGTCCTTCTTAAGACAGGTATGCCGCTGGCCTCAGAAAATGCTATCCATATCTCGGGGACGAGTACGCCCTCCATATCTAAACAAACTATCTGCATATGTCCACCTGTTTAAAATCAATAATATACCTGCCAAGGAATCATAATCCTGAACCGTTCCAGTCCATCTGCTCTTTCTGATATTCCCTGCTCAATTCAAATATCCTTTTATAGAGTTCACCTATATAGTACGACATCTCACAGGGGACATCCTTCTTTAAAGCTTCAAGCTTCTCCTCTTCCCTCTTTTTGTCAAGGATATCCATCCCGTGCTTCACTTTATAATCAGCTATCTCCCTTGCTGCTTCCATCCTTTTTATAAAAAGGGATGAGATTCCGCGGTCGATCTCGTCTATCTTCTGTCTTGATTCAAGGATATCAGCCATATTCAGCTCCTTACGGCACTTTTTACAAGTCTCACCTTTTTGGCCAGTTCATCATACTCTTCAGGCCTTAATGACTGCGCTCCGTCACAGAGCGCATGTATAGGATCGTTGTGCACCTCTATTATAAGGCCGTCTGCTCCGCATGCAACCGCAGCAAGCGCCATCGGAGGCACCATCCTGGCTATCCCTGTGGCATGGCTCGGATCCACGATGACCGGCAGATGGGTCAGCTCGTGAAGCATCGGTACAGCGGAAAGATCGAGCGTATTCCTTAAGTAGTCGCTGTATGTCCTTATCCCCCGCTCGCAGAGAATCACGTTTTCATTTCCGTTTGACATTATATATTCAGCACTCATGAGCAGCTCACTCAGTGTATTGGCAAAACCTCTCTTTAAAAGGATGGGCTTGTTGATATGTCCCAGTTCCTTTAGGAGGTCATAATTCTGCATATTCCTTGCGCCTACCTGAAGGACGTCAACATCATCGAACAGCGGAAGGTCCTGTGCGCTCATGATCTCAGTTACTATCGGAAGTCCTGTTTCCTTCTTTGCATGGAGCAAAAGCTCGATGCCCTTATCCTTGAGCCCCTGGAAGGAATAAGGTGAGGTCCTTGGCTTGAATGCGCCTCCTCTTAAAAGATCCGCACCGGAAGCCTTGACCGCTTTTGCGACAGCAGTTATCTGCTCCTCTGTCTCTACAGAGCAAGGACCTGCGATCATAGCCATCGAGCCACCGCCTATTTTTACATTACCTACAGTTATGACGGTATCATCCGGATGGAATTTCCTGTTGCACAGTTTGAATGTCTCAGATACCCTCTTAACAGAATCTACTATGTCAAGGCTCTCGATCAGGTCTATATCTACAGAGCTTGTATCACCTACAAGCCCCAGTATAGTCTGGTACTTTCCTTCAGAGACATGGATATCAAGGCCCATATCCTTGAGAAGATCTATCAGCTGTTCCCTTTTTTCCTTTTTTGTATTGTTCTTGAGTACTACTATCATTTGTCATCATCCTCCGAGGCAGTAAAAAAGCGGGTCAGAGTTATCTGATCCGCATTGCTGAATTATCCGTTATCATCCGCTGCATATCAAATAGCTCTGCCGTTTATCGTACGGTAAAGTAATAATAGGAATAATAATATGCAGCAAACGTATTCTTCATTTCTTTTCTCCGTTACGGAAGCTTTTATCTCCCGCTCGAGGTGTATTATATACTTCGTTTTTAATCAGTGTCAATACATACGGGCATCAGAATGCAATTTTCACAGAATAAAAACTGCAATATATGATATGAAAGCAGAGATGCCGCATACTATAGAACCAAGCATAAATTCCCTTGCAGTATGCCTTTTTGTCCTCAGAGATGCCCATAAAACAAGAATATACATCCCTGCGCCAATGATAAGTCCCCCTGCTCCGAAAGCCACACAAAAAAGAATGCACGGCCCGGTAATACTGCATCCGTGGCCGCTGGCTCTGACCTTAATGATCTTGTTCACGGCAATAAGCAATATGACTGATATAAAGTATATGGTGTAGATAAAAACAAGCTGCTCCGACTGCCCCGAAATGACGGAATAGGCAAATCCAAACAGATAGCCTATAAAAGACAGCACAAATGCGGCCTCCCTTTCACCTTCCCTTCCCTTCTTCCTTAAAGGCTTTACCACATATGCCAGGGGATAGGCGAGCAACGGGAAAACAGCAAGAAAGATCTCCGCAAGAAGGACCTGGCACAACTCGCCGAATACGGAGAACCTGAACACCGAAAGAATAATGATGAGAGCAGTTACCATTACCGGCGGTATCGAAATGATCCTTATTATCCTTGCAAAGCTGTCAACGATACTGCGTGAAGCTTCCTTTTCGCTTTTCATTCCAGACTCCATATCAAAACTCCTTTGAAGGATAGAACATGGCGACTCCTCCAGGGCCTGAATGGCATCCTATCACCGGACCTATCCATCCTGTTCTGTCAAATTCCCTTCCCAGTTTTCTCTTGAGGAGCGACGTCATTTCAAGAGCATATTCCTCCGAACTGTATGAAAGATAGAGCGGTCCGTCACAGGATAAAGCATGCTCTTCATAATCGTCGATCATCATGCCAAATATCTTCTTCATCGAGTGTGCTCTGGAGTGATACCTTATCTGCCCCTTCTCATCAACTTTCATAAGAGGTTTTATATGCATCAGTTCACCTGCAAGCGCTTTCAGACTGCTGATCCTTCCCCCTCGTCTTACATACGAGAGATCCGATACGGCAAGTATGCTTCTTAGACTCTTTACAAGCTCCATTGAGCGATCATAGGTCTCCTTAAGGCTTGCCCCCGCTTTCTTTAGGATCCCTGCTTTTTCCGCTATCATCCCTTCCCCAAGAGAGGCGGTAAGACTGTCGAGCAGGACCACTTTTCTGTCACTGAATCTTTTTTTCAGATCTTCAGCTGCAAGAACAGCATTATGAAAGGTGCTGCTGAGACCTGAAGACAGTCCTATATATAATATGTCGAGACCCTTACTGAGATACTTCGAGAAAAGCATCCTGAATCTGTCGGGACTCACGGCAGCAGTTTTAGGCATCATTCCGTTTTTCATACGAGAGTAGAACTCTTCGATGGGCATAGTACTGTTTGTAAACTCTTCATGGGTATCTTCAAAGCTGAAAGTAAGATCAGCACTGTCCATATCCATGCCGACAAGTTCTTCTTTTGACAGATCGCTGCCTGAATCTGTTACTATAACATAACTCTGCATATAATGAATCCTTGTTAAATCTAATCTTTAAGATTAGATTAGCATGTTCTTTATATTATGTCAAGAATGTTGGGCGTTTAATTTTATTGTTCTTTATATCAGTTTATGGTATCATCAAGATGATCAAAAGATTGTTTACAGAAAGGACTTATTATGGTCTTCGATAAGGAACTTATCAGCGCAAAATTAAGACGCTGGGAAGAATATCTCTCAAGGTACGAGCTTCCCTCCTGGAACGATATCCCGGATCTAGGGCTATACATGGAACAGGTGATAATCCTCTTAAAGGATTATCTTGACTATCTTCCTCCCGAGATAAAAGAAGAGCAGCTCATAACAGCTGCCGCCATCAATAATTATGTCAGAAAAAAGGTAATGCCTGAGCCGGTAAAGAAAAAGTATTACCGTATCCATATCGCATATCTGATCATGATATGCACTCTTAAGCAGAGCCTCAGCATATCTACTCTTAAGACCATGCTCCCGTCGGATGCAGGAGAGGATGAGATCAAAAAGATCTATTCTTCATTTCAGAAACGGCATAGGCTCTCGGCAAACTATTTCATCGAGCAGATCCGCATGATGGCCGGAGGGATCCTAGATCATGACAGCGGTAGCTCTTACATGACCACCGAAAGTACGGAAGACCTGATCTCATCTGTCTCTGTGCTCAGCGGACTCTGCCGCCTGCTCTCCGAAAAGCTTCTTCTTCTTGGAGGAAAGACAGTTGAGAACGGTGGAGATATATCTGTCGACTGATTCACAAAAAGCAGGTTTTCCGATTTGGAAAGCCTGCTTTTTGGTAGTTTACTTATTTATAAAGCTCTCTTCTTACAAGGAGTTCTCTTAAGAGAGCTCCGGTCTTGCCTCCCCTTGTAAGGACAGGCATGAAATGTCCCGGAAGTATGGCATCATATTCCTTCCCGCTCATTTTGTAAGCAGAAGCAAGATAATCGTCATAATCATAAAGCGGGTCAACCTTTACCCCGGGTATTGGATCCCCTTCCATATCGAACTGCAAAAAGTCTCCTGAAAAAAGTATAGTCTTGTCTCCCGTTTTCAGCTCATAGCACATGAACCCCCTGGAGTGTCCGGGTGTATGAAGCGCTGTGACCGTCATACCATCAAATTCAAATACTTCTTCGTCTGATACGGTTTCCACGCTGCCCACTTTCGGAAAAGCAATACCGTAGGCGAAACCGATCGCTCTGTCGTTCCCTGAAAGGATGGGCTCTGCATCTTCACTTCCTATGTGTATCCTTGCGCCTTTTTTTCTGAACTTTTCCGCATTCCCGGCATGATCAAAATGGCAGTGGGTTATGAATATGTCCTTGATCGTCCTTCCGGACAAGCCGAACGATTCGATGTTTCTTTCGATCATCCTCAGGTCGGCATCGTCAAGCCCTGTATCTATGAGTACCAGTTCATTTGATCTTTCAATATCAATTGCATATACATTCTGATGTGAACCGTAAGGTTTGCCTAAAAGCATATATACACTATCCAAAAGCAGCATCTTATTCTCCTTTCATGCTGTTGAGCATCCTTATCAGCATGGCTGCCGATTTCTTTCCTGCCATTCCTGAAAACATCTGGAAATCCACCGTGCTTTTCCCGTCGGCAGTATCAGATATGCTCCTTATTATGGAAAAAGGAAGATCGTTTTTTATGCACACATGTCCTATGGCAGCCCCTTCCATCTCAGCGCAAAGCGCATCAGGAAACGCTTCCTTTATGATCTTTCTCTGACTATCTTCGGCTACGAACTGATCTCCGGACACTATAAGTCCCCTTACCACATCCGAATCCGTTTCGGCAAATTCGGAAATAACAGAGGAAAGCTCTCTGTCGGCTGACATGAAGACTCCTCCGAAATCAGGCAGATATCCTCTTTCAAGCCCTAATCCTCCAAGATAAAAATCCCATTCCGCACATGTGTCTGCTATAACGACATCTCCTATCTTCAGTTTTTCAGATATCGCTCCGGCACATCCTGTATTTATGATCATATCAGGAGAAAAAACATCTATCATAGCCTGAGCCCCGGCAGCTGCGCTGACTTTTCCTATACCGCATCTCAAAAGGACAACACCGTTCTTCCCTATCATGCCTTTATGAAAAGTTTGGCCCGATCTTATTATCTCCTCTCTGCCTGTCATGTTTTCGACCAGTGATTCTATCTCACTGTCCATTGCCGCAATGATCCCGTATAACATTTCAGTAGACCCTTCGATTATATTATTACTGTAGGAATATTATACCATATGTCACCTAAGATGAAGGTCTCTCTTACCATTGAACTGTTTATCGGTCAGATGTATAATTTTGATGAAAAAAGATATCCGGAGGCTTAATAATGGCTGATTCTGCTATCAAAACCGAACTTATTACCAAAGAAGGAATGAGATTCCTGTCTGTCAAAATGGGCGGGAAGGAGTATTTTCTCCCTATAAAGTTCCTCGGAGGCAAGAACGTATGTTTCCTTGACATTTCTGGTCAGGTGAGTCTGATCGAGACCGCTGCTGATGAGATGGTGAAACTGCTTCTTGAAAAAGGCGTTGACTTCGATACGATCTTAAATCCTGTGTCTAAGAGCAATGCGCTTGCACACGCTATAGCCGTACGCTGGACAAAAGCTACAGGCAAGGAGATCTCAAGGACTATCGTTGCGAGAAAGAGCTCTACTCCCCAGAAGGTCGAAGCAAGCTATAAATCCGTGACGACCCCGAAGGAACAGATACTGTCACTCACCGATGATGACGTGGAATTCGCAAAAGGAAAGAACATACTTGTCCTGGATGACGTATACGGCGGAGGCGGCACGACAAAAGCTCTCATGGAGCTTGCAAGAAAAGCTGGGACGAATGTCGCCGCACATGCTGTTGTTGCGGTAGAAGAAGGATCTGCTCTTCCTGAAGGGCTTTTCTATCTGTTCTCACTGCCGGTAGTGGACTGACCGTCTTTACCAGTTTCGATCTGAACATAAAGCAAGAGGGACCTCATAAGGGTCCCTCTTGCTTTTCCTTTACTGCCCTGATCAGTGTTTTTCACCAAGCAGTTCTGTGATGATATCGACCGCTGCATCAGCCATCTCGTTCATACTGAGTTTTTTTACTCCTGCCACATGATTATTGCAGTGTCCTACAGGTATCAGTATCTTTTCCGCGCCGCTCCTGCCTATGGCCGTCACCATTTTCGGGGTGACTTCCCCGAGAAGCGAATCCGCCGCAACGATGCCTATCGGCCCGATGATAAAGTCCGCGTCTCTTGATGCGACTATCACAGGATTTTCGCCGGTGGCTCCGTAATCAGCGCCTGCCCTGAGCATCTGCGATGTAGCAGTACTGTTGGTCCCTATTGCATATATCTCAGCATCAAAGCCTTTTTTTTTGACCGCTTCCACCAGAAGCTGTCCGAGCCTTCCTCCCTGCCCGTCTATTATAACTATCTTAAGCATTTTTCTTTTCAAATCCTTCCGCCCCTGACCTATCCGGCCGTCAGCAACTGTTTTTCCACATCTTATGGGGCTGCTTTGAAATCCTTCTGTCTTAAGGTGAATTTCCTCTCAAAACCTATCGGCATATAGGACATCTTTGCTTTTCTGAGGTTCTCCTCCCCCACGTCATCTTCCCTGTTTACTATTTCAGCTTCCGGGAATTCATGGACAAGGAACTCCCTGTTTATGATCTGGTAAAGACCGTTAATGTCTTTTTCAGCTTTTTCTACATCTATTATAGCCATTTTTTCTGAAGGATTGTATGCCCCTATGGAAAAAGCCCTCAGCTCTCCGTCGATCCTTATGCCTCCGAATTTGAATTTAGCGAAAAGGACCGGATGACTGAACAGATCCCTGATGCCCTTAAGCTCGGCTTCCAACACTTCCTCGTTTCCGCCGCCGCTTCCATGCTCATTTTTCCATGCTTCAAGGAAGGTAAGCACTTCTTCCCTGTCATCAGCATTTATGCTGCAGTATTCCCATCTGCCTTCATATGCTTTCTCGAACTGATGGATCAGATTCCTCTTTTTGGAAAGCTTCTTACCGGCAAGCGTCCTCATCGATTCCCCGCTGTAGAGATAGTCCTTAAGATCGACATCTTCCGTCACGGTATAATTATCAAGAGCCCCCGCTTCCATCAGGGCAGCAACTCCCTCCTCATCAGCTGAAAAAAGAAGATGAGGCTTATTAAGGACATTATTGAAATATTTTTCCTGCACCTTAAAATAGTGGACAAGATCTTCCTCCCTGCAGTAGGGGATGGAGCCTATGGTCTTTCTTTCCTTTTCTCCCTTGTCATTTATCTCATCCTGTAAAAAGATCACCAGACATGCGCGTCCGTCTATACAGTAATCAGGCTCATAGAGATGTCTGTAAAGATAAAGACTGAGAGGCATGGAGTCACAGCTTCTGTTCGGCCTCAGGCCGAAGAATCCTATAAACTCGTCCATCTTCTCAGGTACTATGTCCTTAAAAATAAATCTTTCGCATTCTTTCTCATACGTATCTGCAGTTTCTCTAATCATAGCGTCATCCTTACCCAATGTCAGTTCCTCGATCCCTGCTTTCAAGCAGATATCCCAGAAATGCTCTTTATCCAGCGTTTCAAATCCGATCTTCCTGTAGAAATCCTCAACTCCCGTCTTTTCAGGCTGGAGTATAACTGGACATCTGTATTCATCCTGGATATGTCTTAACAGATCAGTAGCCGCTCCCCTGCCCCTGTCTTTCATGTCAGTTGCCAGAGCGAACACGTAAACAGCTCTCCTGCCGTCCATATCGACACAAAAAAGAGAAGCCATGGAAACTATCCTGTCCTTCTCTTTGATCAATATGATACGTTTATCGTCAAACCATCTGTCAAAATATCCGTTTATATAATCGGTGTCATCACCGAAGGCTTCCTTCCAAAGACAGGTTATAAGAGGCAGATCCGCCTCCGATGCATATACGTACCGCCTGTCACACAAGCCTGCATCCATAAAATGATTATGTCCCTTCCCGGCATGGACTGTTTACATGCCTGATGTCGTTTCAAGTACTGCTGAACTTACCAAACAAATCATAAGATAGCAGAAGGCAGTCTGTTTGTCAAATGCATTACCCCGCCATAAGCCCGCCTGCGATTGACTGGAAGGCGGTTACGGATATATCATGGAATTACCATAAACTAATGATCTATGGAGATGAAAACATGAGCAGGATCGCCATTATCGGGGCAGGCAGCCTCGTTTTTACGAAACAGTTTCTGAATGATATGTTCTGTGTGCCCGCGCTCGCAGGCAGCACATACGTCCTTATGGGACCGACCATGTGGAAACTTGAGAAGATGAGGGATTATGCAACGGGCATAATCAATAAAAACGGTATTGACGCAGAGATCGTGTGCACGACCGATCGGAGGGAAGCGCTTAAAGATGCAGATTTCGTTATCCTGACTTTCCTGATAGGGGGCAACGAGGCGTATACGTATGATATCGAGATCCCTGAGAAGTACGGAGTGAGCCAGTGCATAGGGGACTCTTTAGGCCCCGGCGGTATATTCAGAGTGCTACGGACCGCGCCTGTCATGATAGACATATGGAAAGACATGGAGGAATTATGCCCTGAGGCCTATGTACTCAACTATGTCAATCCCATGGGAGCAATATGCTCCGTACTCACCAAAGCAACGAAGATGCGCTTCGTAGGGCTGTGCCACGGAGTACAGACAACGCTCGACCTGATCTCAGGATATACTGGAGTACCGAAGGATGAGATAGAATATGAAAATGCCGGGATAAACCATATGGACTGGTTCCTGAAGCTCGAGCATAACGGAAAGGACCTGTACCCGATACTCAGGGCCAATATGGAGAAGCCCGAATACTATAAAAACGAGAAAGTCAGGGGCGAGGTCATGAGACAGTGCGGATATTTCATGACTGAATCGACCGGTCATCTTTCCGAGTACCTGCCCTGGTTCAGGAGCAGCAAAAGAGCGCTCGACAGATACTGCGACGAGCCTATGTTCGGAGGCGAACATGCCGCATATCTGAAATTTGCGAGAAAAGTACAAGAGAAGTTCAGGGATACAGACGTCCTTTCCATAGAGTCCGGCGAACTTGAGCCCCGCTCAAAAGAATACTGTTCATATATCATCGAAGCTATCCTTACGGGAAAGCCATTCAGATTCAGCGGAAATGTTTCAAATGAAAACGGATATATAGAGAACCTTCCAAGAGACGCGACAGTGGAAGTTCCGGTATATGCTGACAAAGATGGATTCCATCCCTGCCATATGGGCAGTCTTCCCAGCCATCTAGCTGCAATGAATCAGTCCAACCTTACAGTTCAGAAGCTTGCCGCGGAATCCGCCATAAATGGTGATCCGGAGCTTGCCGTATGGGCTGTTGCAATGGATCCGCTGACATCTGCGGTCCTAACTTTAAAGGAAGCAAGAGACATGTCGATTGAACTGTTCGAGCATGAGATGAAATGGCTGCCTCAGTTCAGCGGAAAAAAGCCTGGGTCTGTTCCCGATATCGACATCCCTGAAGGGACTGTCGGGGTACCTGTCCCTGAAGATCCCGCCCTTGCCATCAACAAGAGATTCGCCAAGCTGGGCGAGTGAATTTTCACATATCAGATCATATAAAAACGCCCCTGTTCCGTATACAATGGTTGTTCCACGGGCAGTGGTGTTTCTATTGTCTATTATTCAGTCCTGAGGGCTATCACAGGATCCTTCCTTGAAGCGGATCTCGAAGGTATGAGTCCCCCTATGATCGTTAGCGCCACAGCCACAGCAACGAGAACTGCTGCGGCTTCAGGTCTTAATACGGCACTGAGATCTTCTATATCCGTCAGCCTGTGTATCAGACCGTTGATAGGGATTATCGCAAGCCAGGACACGCCGACTCCGATCGCTCCCGAGAGAAGTCCTATTATGAAAGTCTCCGCATTGAATATGGAAGCTATGTTTCTCTTTGAGGCGCCTATCGCCCTTAAAATACCTATCTCCTTTGTCCGTTCCAGTACCGAGATATATGTGATTATCCCTATCATTATCGAAGACACTACGAGAGATATCGAGACAAAAGCAATGAGTACATATGTAACGGCATTGATTATCGTTTCGACAGACCCCATAAGGAGCCCTGTTATATCGGTATATTTAAGTTTCCGTTCCTCATCCGCTTCTGAATTATATCTTTCAAGGAACTCCGTGAAATCCCCTTTGGTCTCAAAATCCTTAAAGTAGAACGATATCCTCGTCGGATCATCGATATCCTGATATCCGAGTGAGAGCAGGTTGTTCTGTCCTGAGGATTCACTTCCGGAAAGCATCGTTTCCATGATCCTTCTCAGCTCGTCCTCATCCATATCAAAATCGAAAGCCTCGGCAAACTTATCCGTATCAACCGATATGAGTTCCCGGCCTCCGGAAAAAACCGACGCTATGGGCCTCATCACCTTTTCAAGGGCTTCACCCATTCCCTGTGCTATGAGAATGGTCGTATAGTCTTTTGCAAGTCCGTAGGCTTCCTCAAATATCAGCGACTCGTTCTTTTTTATGGCCTGATCCACTGCTTCGTCAGGATCCGGCATATCGGCAAGCTTTACCATCCCTCCGGGACCTGCTTTGATCTCCGAAAAATAGATGTCATATGCATCAAGAGCTATCTTTTTCAGATTTTTGCTGCTCAGTTTGAGATCCCCCATTTTGCTTACGATCATATCAAAAGCCTCATCTGTAAAAGCCTGTGATCTGTAAACATCAGGCATATACATCCCTGCCGACTCAATTATCACATAATCCGTAGTGGCAGGAACGGGAACATCCTCCGCGCCTTCCTTCTCTTCTTCCCCTGCTGTTCCGTTTCCATCTCCAGCGTCTTCCTGACCCGATCCCTCCCCGGGGATTGTCTCCGGAGTTTCTTCTGCATTCTCGTCCCCGCTTCCTTCAGGATCTCCTTCAGTCTCAGGAGCGTTAGTATCGGTTCCTGTATCCGCAGTCGGCACACCATTATCGCCAGTACTGCCGCTGTCCTCAGTCCCGGTATCCGGCTGGGAAGCGTCTTCATTATCGATGTCTGTCCCATCCTGATCACCTGCGGGCATGTCCTCACCCGTACCGATATCACCGTCTCCGCCTTCCTGACCGTCATCTGCAGCCGGAACAGGAGCGGGTGCAGGTGCGATATCAGGCAGTGAGACCTTGAACATCTGGATATAGCCGTCTATCATCCCTGATGATATCTGCCTGTCAGCAGTACTGACAGCGGTGACCATGCCGGACGTAACGCCTTCCAGATTAGTTTTCACCTGTTCGGAGGCAGCCATTACAACGCTGCCCATGCTGTCGGTATCAAAAAGATTCTTTCCTGAAAAATTGGTGGAAAAAGCGCTCTTTAAAAGCTCTTCATCGACAGTGATCATATCATTGAAATCAATGCCCGTACTGTTCTTCTCTTCGTCAAATCTGTTTCCTGAGAAAACGTCCGTATCCATATCGGCAAGCTGTTTCTTTACTATGCCCGATTTTCCTGATGTCTCGATCACATGTCTTGTAAGCTCAGGAAGATAGAACACTCCGCTGCCCATTGCGGAACGTGAATCAGGAACATAAGCTATCCCGACTATCTTAAGATCTTCAGAATCCCTGTATACCTGTTCCATGAAAGTTCTGTCTTCAGACATGTCCTCATATATGTCATACGTAGCATTGTATGAATATCTGCGGGACGGGTCAACCAGCTTGAGCTTTCTTCCGAGTATATCATCATAGGATATGATCATCGGCTCATCTTCATTTTCAACTTTGTTTCCGGCCATGACATCAGCTATGAGCTTCCTGAGTTCGGTCGTATCCCTGAATCCGAGACCGTAGACCATAAGATCCGATATCTGGTTAGGTTCTGAAACGACCGCTATCAGCTCGTCATACTTTTCAGGCCATCTTCCTTTAAGGAGCACATGACTGCTCTTCATCATATCTATATCGCTTATTTCCTGAAAAGTACCCATGCCTCCCGGCTGCAGGGATGAAAGAAATGAAGCCCCGCCTGAATCCATATACTGTGACATGCCTCTGTTGGGGTTGAGCTGGGCTAAATTGCCTGCGGCGTCCACGGTATATATCATAGGGCTCACACTGTACGAATACTTGATGAGCCTGATATCCCTGATATATTCCTCCTCATTTTCTTCCAGATACTTTTTAAAGCTCTTAAGGTCATTCGACGCGATCGAGCTCATTACAGAGGTGATATACTGCTGTTCGACCAGTTTTTCTTCTTCGTTAAACTCCCCGGTCTTCGATCTCATGGACAGTATGGCGGAAAAAACATCGCTCGACTCGCTGTTTATAGACAGCGGATAGCTGGTCATCGTCTCTTCCTGTATGCTGTCTATGTAATTCTGGAATCCTGTTGAAAGCGCCAGGATCAGAGCTATACCTATTATCCCGATGGAGCCGGCAAACGCGGTAAGTATGGTCCTTCCCTTTTTGGTAAGAAGGTTGTTGAGGCTCAGCCCTAAAGATGTCAGGACCGACATAGAGGACCTTCCCATATTTCTGTGGACCGGTGCATCATCGGTCTTCGCCTCAAAAGGATCAGTGTCTGATGTCACTGCCCCGTCGGTGAGACGTATGGTCCTTGTGGCATATTTCTCAGCAAGTTCAGGGTTATGGGTCACCATTATCACGAGCCTGTCCCTGGCCACTTCTTTAAGAAGATCCATGACCTGGAGGCTGGTCTTTGTATCGAGCGCCCCCGTAGGCTCATCAGCAAGCAGTATCTTCGGGTCATTTACCAGAGCTCTTGCTATGGCGACCCTCTGCATCTGGCCGCCTGACATCTGATTGGGCTTCTTATGCGCCTGTTCTCCAAGACCTACTTTTTCAAGGGCTTCAAGCGCGCGTTCCTTTCTCTGCTTTTTTGATATCCCGCCTATGGTGAGAGCAAGCTCAACATTTTTCAGGACAGTCTGATGCGGGATAAGATTATACGACTGGAATACAAAGCCGACAGAGTGATTCCTGTAGGAATCCCAGTCTCTGTCCTTATACTTTTTCGTTGATATCCCGTCGATGATCAGGTCTCCGCTGTCGTATCTGTCCAGTCCTCCTATTATATTTAAAAGCGTAGTTTTTCCCGAACCGCTCGGCCCAAGCACTGCAACGAATTCACTGTCCCTGAGGTCCAGTGATACATCGTCAAGTGCGGTCTGGACAAAATCTCCGGTTCTGTATTGTTTTCTTATATTCCTGATCTGAAGCATCGGTTCTCCGTTGTCTGTATCTTTTTTCTGGTCACATAACAAAAGGGAGTCTTCTCATCCCCTTTTTCATCCAGACTGATTATACTAGATAAACTTCCTTTATTGCACTCAAAAAAAGTCCCGGGCAGATGAATTCTCTTTTTGTTAACACTTTTGCACCGATATATCAATTTTATGTCCGGCAGGATATAATTGTTATGGACGAACACTTTCGATCTTATCTTTTCAGGAGGCAAACATGAAAAAAGTAGATGTCTATTTTGACTTTCTGTGTCCTTACTGCAAAAAAGGCATCCTGGACCTTGTTTCGATAATGACTAAGTCCGGTGACCTTCAGGTGAACTGGATACCGTGCGAGGCACATCCCCGTCCTGAGATCTCAAGGCAGTATACTGACCTGTGCTCAGAGGCTTATTACAGCACCGTTGAAAACGGCGGCAACGGCACCGAATTCGTTCTTAAAGTGTATGAAGCGGGTCTCGGGGAAGGAAAACGTATCGATGATCCTGTACTGCTTACGGACCTTGCTGCCCTCTGCGGGGCGGATGCGGAAAAAGTTTCGGTTGATCTTAAAACAAGAAGATTCAACGCTCAGATCCTTAAAAACAACGACACGGCATGGGAAGATCTCGGGTATCTTGCCGTTCCCGATTACCGGGCGGGAGACAGGGAACTGAAGTCAATGCCGGGCTGCATGATATCGGAGGAAGAGCTCAGATCTTTTCTTAAGGAAATATGATGCAGGTCTATGACAGCATTTTAAAAAGGTCAGCGGAACGCCGTTGACCTTTTCTGATTAATTGTTTATTATTTTTTAGGCGCTTTAGCGTCAGAGTTAATTACGGAGTGTTCAAAATGGGCTTTTATGTTATAACGGATACTTCAGCCAATCTCCCCAGCGATCTTGCAGCAGAACGCAGGCTTGAAGTGATCCCCTTTTCCTACTATGTCAACGGAAGGGAAATGACGTGTACCGATACTAAAAGTTTCGATGCGGAGAGTTTTTATTACGATCTTGGCCATGGTGCAAAAGTGACCACCTCCCAGGTGAATCCCGGCATCTACACCGAGCATTTCAGAAAATATCTTGAAAAAGGCGATGTCATATATATAAGCATGTCAAGCGGCATCTCGGGATCCTGCAGCAATGCTCTTGCGGCAGCAAGAGAGCTCGGACCGGAATTTCCAGATAGAAGGATGGAAGTGATCGATACGAGAGGAGCTGCTCTCGGCGAGGGCCTTATAGCGCTTGAAGCCGCAAGGCTGAGAGACATGGGCATCGATCTTGATCAGGCGGTCATGATCCTGAACGATATGTGCGAACGCATGTTCAACGTTTTTACAGTTGACGACCTGATGTTCCTAAGAAGAGGCGGCAGACTGTCGAACCTTTCCGCCATCGTCGGCACGGTCCTGAGGATAAAGCCCATACTGAAGGGATCTGAGACCGGGCAGATCGTTGCCTTTGCCAAAGTGATGAGCCGAAAAAGATCCGTGAACGCTCTTGCATCACTGTATGAAAAGCTTGTCGTAGACCCAGCATCCCAGACTGTAGGCATAGTCCACGCGGGCTGCAGGGATGATGCCGATCATCTGGCATCGCTTATAAACAAAAACCTCACTCCGAGAGAGATCCTGCTTGTCGATTACGAACCCGTTACCGGGTCACATGTTGGACCCGGAGCGCTTGCGCTGTTTTTCCTGAGCAAAAAAGGCGTCAGGAGCACCGACAGCCTGTAATATGGCATGATATACAAAAAAGCATGGCTGAAGTCATGCTTTTTCGTTATACTCATCACGATGTTTTGATCCTTATAATATCTGTCATATATCCGGCGAATGAGATAAGATCCTTATCGGAGTATTCCCTTTTTACGCTGTGCCCGTATTCATAAAGGGCGTTATTTATAAGATCGTGCCAGCGCCTATCGAGATGACTTATCCCCCATTCTCCGCCCTCTCTTTTTGAAAGCACCTGTCCGTCCTCTATATAGGCAAGTACTCTGAGAAGATTCAGGATAAAATACACGGGGTCTCTCAGGATATCCGTTCCGGCATCCTCTATATCACTTAGTATGCTGTCAAGATAATACTTCCTGTCTATCACATCAAAAACTTCATCTACAGGCTTTCCGAAAAGGACCTTCCCTCTCTTTTTGATCACCGTGAAGTGAGCCGCAAGGTCCCTGTCCGTACCTTTCATCCTTCTGACATAGCTTAAAGGATCTTCTGCCGCCGCCATTACATGCGCTGCCGAAAAATGGAATATGTACGGAGTAGGGTAGATAAAAGGGCATATGTCCTCAAATCTTACTATGCTCATCTCTATGCCTTTTTCAGGGGCCCGTCCGTTCAGATCCATGAGCATAGTAAGATACCTGAGTTTCTCGCCATCCGTCATATCGCCGTCGATCACTGTTATCAGGTCTATATCGCTCTTGTCGGGATTGAAGCAGCCCATGGCCATCGACCCGTGCAGATATATCCCCGTGAGCCTGTCACTCAGTATCTCCCTGCTGTCTGAAACGAACCTGTTTATAAGGTCTTCATAACCTTTCATCATCTTTATCCCGTTCCATATATTCCAAGGGCCTGCACTCTTCATGCAGGCCCGCGGTATCTTTCAGTTTCAGAACCTGAGAACGATCCCCAGCTTCTCATCAAGAGCTTTGAGGATAACGTTTACATATCCTTCCATCATCTGATCTGTAAGCTTTTCGTCTTTCGGTGTGAACACACAGGAGAACGCCATGCTCTTCTTGTTAGGAGGAAGCTGTATGCCTTCATAGATATCGAACAGTTCGATATCAGTTATCATGTCGCACGCCTCAAGTATGGTCTTTTCCACTTCGCCGCATGTTATGTCCTTATCCATGACGAATGAGAAGTCTCTTTTCTCGACAGGATATTTCGGAAGAGGGATGAACACTCTTTCCTTCCCAAAATACTTTTCAAGTGATCTGAGATCCATCTCGGCGATGTACGCGTCAGTCCTCATATCGAGCTCGCGCGCTATCTCATACTTAAGCTGTCCCAGATATCCTATCTTTTCCCCGCCGCATATAATATCGGCGGTCCTGAACGGATGCAGGAACGTTTTTTCGGAAACAGCGTATTCAAAACTGATGTCCAGGGCATCGGCTACGGTGTCACAAAGTCCCTTGAGCCCGAAAAAGTCTTCCTTTTCTCCGAATATGCCTATGCACAGCGTCGGCCGTTCATCCGGATAAGCCTTAAGAGGCAGCTCTTTTGCGATGAATCTGTTCCCTATCTCGAATATCCTTCCTTCAAGGATGCCGTTCTTCTGGTTCCTTGCGATCGACGTGATCATCTGGGGAGCAAGGACGGTCCTCATAAGGGAAAGGTCTATCGTTATGGGGTTGAGCAGTTTTATCGCTTTTCTCTCTTCCGCGTCTTCCGGCAGTCTTATAAGATCCAGATCCGAAGGTGAGAAGAATGAATAATGCACTCCCTCGTAAGCGCCCTGCGCACAAAGAGCATTCTTTATCTTAAGCTCAGTCTTCTGTTTAAGATCATAGCCTCCGCTCGTTACCTGCGCTGTCGGGATGAATGTCGGGACTATATGCTCATAGCCGTACATCCTTATGACTTCTTCGGCAACGTCCTGATATGTTTCCATATCCTCCCTGTATGCAGGGATCTTGAGCCTCAGATCGTCTCCCGAAAGCTCAGGCTCAAAGCCTAACCTGTCCATTATCTTTACTATCTCATCCTCGGGCACCTCGATGCCAAGAACTCCGTTGACCTTTTTTATACTTACGCTGAGCGGCGAGGGTTCTATCGAATTTCCGGTATTTACATCAAAATGCGTCTCGGATACCTTTCCGCATCCAAGCTCTCCTACCAGATGGAGCGCCCTCTTCATAGCGGCGACCGTCGTATATTCGTCGACTCCCTTTGCAAATCTTGCGCTCGAATCGGAAGACTGCCCAAGAGCCCTTGAGCTCTTCCTTATATTGTCGCGCATGAATTTTGCAGACTCGAACATGACAGCTTTCGTGTCGTCCTTGATCTCGGAGTTTAATCCTCCCATGATCCCCGCAAGCCCGACAGGTCTGTATTTGTCACATATGACAAGATTATTCGGGTTCAGTGTGATCTCCTTCTCATCAAGCGTCACTATCTTTTCGTTCTCGCCTGCTCTCCTGACATTGATCTCACTTCCCTCAAGGAAACTGAAATCATAGGCGTGCATAGGCTGTCCCATCTCTTTAAGCACATAATTCGTGATATCGACTATGTTCGATATAGCCTGGCATCCCACGAGCGCCAGTCTCCTCTTCATCCAGGCAGGCGACTCTTTTATAACTACGTCGCTGACATAATGAGCCGTAAATCTCGGGCAGAGATCGGGAGCTTCGACATTGACGGCAAAGCTTACGGCATTTCCGTTGACGGTATAATCGAGAGCCGGCGCTTTAAGTTCAGTGCCAAGAGCTGCGGAGACTTCCCTTGCAAGCCCGAATATGCTCTGGCAGTCAGGCCTGTTGGCAGTTATCGACACATCGAATATCCAGTCATCGAGCCCCAGAAGAGGCTTCACATCCATTCCGGGTTCCGTATCCTCAGGAAGCTCAAGAAGCCCGTTGTATCCTGCACCGGGATAAAGGTCTTCTGTAAGTCCGAGTTCAGTCCCTGAACACAGCATCCCGAACGAATCATACCCTCTGAGTTTTCCTGCCCTGATGGTCATGACTCCTTCCACCGTCTTGTGGTCTTTAGCAGTAGCGTATACAGTAGCGCCTTCAAGAGCGACCGGATATCTTCCTCCTGCTCTAACATTATCAGCACCGCAGCAGATCTGAAGAGTACCATTTGCTCCGGTGTCTACCATGCACAGGTGGAGATGTGTGCCCGGGATCTCCTCACATGAGACGACAAGCCCCGTGACGACTCCTGAGATATCGCTTCCTACCTCGTGCTTTTCCTCGACCTCAAATCCGCAGGAGAACAGTTTTTCCTCCAGCACATCGACGTCAACGTTTATATCAACATATTCCTTAAGCCAGCTAAGTGGTACAAGCATGTCATATCCTCCCCAATATCAGTCGTCGATCTGACTTAAAACTCTCAGATCCGATTCGAATAAAAGCTTGATGTTGTTGATGCCGTATTTCAGCATCGCTATACGCTCGATCCCTATTCCGAAGGCGATACCGCTGTATATATCACTGTCGATCCCGCATCCTTCCAGGACCTTTTTATTCACGACTCCGGCACCAAGGACCTCGATCCATCCTGTTCCCTTGCACAGCCTGCAGCCCTTCCCATGGCACTGGAAGCAGCTGACATCGACCTCGACGGACGGTTCCGTAAACGGGAAATACGACGGCCTCAGCCTTGTCTTCGTATCCTCTCCGAATATCTTCTTCACGAACACGTCGAGCATGCCCTTAAGGTCGCAGAGCGTTATCCCTTTATCGACCACGAGCCCCTCCATCTGAGAGAACATCGGGGAGTGCGTAGCGTCATCATCCGACCTGAACACCTTTCCGGGGGAAATGATCTTTATGGGCGGTTTCTGGTTTTCCATCACATGCACCTGTCCAGCCGAAGTCTGCGTCCTTAAGAGGAACTCAGGTCCGAGATAGAACGTATCCTGCATGTCTCTTGCCGGATGGTCCTGCGGCGTATTGAGCGCAGTGAAGTTGTAATAATCAGTCTCGATCTCGGTACCCTCGTAGATCTGGAATCCCATCGAGCCGAATATATCCGCAAGCTGCATCCTCACCTGCGTGTTGGGATGAAGATTACCCTTTTTGAATTTTTTTGCAGGAAGGGTTATGTCTATCTTTTCGGATGCGTATCTGCGCTCCATCTCCTGCTCTTTCAGTTTCTCGTCAGCCCGGTCAAAAACATCCTGTGCCCAGTTCTTGATCTCGTTGACTCTCTTTCCGTATTCAGCCTTAAGGTCCTTGGGTATCTTGCCCATCTCTCTCATAAGGGAACCTATCTTGCCCGCTTTGCCGTCCATTATGGTCTTACGGTATTCATAGATGCCCTTGGAGTCTGCTATTTCCTTAAGCTCTGTCTCTATATCCTGTCTTATCGATGCCAGTTTCTGGCTGAGCTCATTAAGATCCGTCATGATCTCCTCCTCAAATAATAAATAAAAGTCCCATGGCCTCCTATGCCATGGGACGATGTTATCGCGGTACCACCCAGATTCGGATACATTCGTATCCGCACTCATGTGCACTTTAATGCAGTGCATACATCTCATTTAAAGATCGGCTCCGGTGTTGAAATTCACATTAGTGCCCACTGTATCATGCTCTCAGCCGGTGACATGATTTTCTGTGAGCCGGGCGCCACGCTACTTACGCACTTTCACAGCCAGGATTGATTATATATGCCATTAATCAAAAAGTCAAATCATAAGGCCGTATCACTGCTTAAGACCGCAGCCTTCATCCTTCTGATATATTCCCCGACGTATTCAGGAGAATCCTTTCCCTTTTCGCCTATTATCCTTACTATCGCGGAACCGACTATGACCCCGTCACTTATGGCCGCCATCTTTCCTGCCTGTTCAGGTACCGATATCCCGAAACCCACCGCCACAGGAAGCTCGGTATTTTCCTTTATGACTTTTATGATCCTTTCAAGGTCCGTATCTATATCTTTTCTTTCCCCTGTGACTCCCAGGCTTGAGACAAGGTATATGAAGCCTTTTGCCTCCCTCGCTATCATCACCGTCCTTCCCTCAGAAGTCGGCGCTATGAGAGATATAAGATCTATACCGTATTCCATTGCCTCAGGAGCAAAATCATCCTTCTCTTCAAACGGTACATCGGGAAGTATGAGTCCGTCCATACCCGTATCCCTGCAGGCTCTCATGAATCTGTCTGTCCCGTATGAGAATACGACGTTCGCATACGTCATGAAGACCATAGGGATATCCGTTACCTTTCTCAGATCTCTTACCATCTCAAATATCATGTCTGTTGTTATGCCGTTTGAAAGGGCTCTCATGTTAGCCTCCTGGATCACCGGCCCTTCTGCAGTAGGATCGGAAAAAGGTATGCCCAGTTCAATAAGGTCGGCCCCGTTTTCCGCGGCGCTCAGCACGCATCTTTTTGTCGTCTCTATGTCCGGATCTCCGCATGTGATGAACGCTATGAATGCCTTCCCTTTTTCAAATGCTTTACCTATGTTACTCACTTAGATTCTCCCCTCTGTATCTGGCGATCTGCGCGCAGTCCTTGTCGCCTCTTCCCGAGATAGTCACCACTATGATCTTATCCTTCCCCATCTCAGGGGCTGTCTTCATCGCATATGAAACAGCGTGAGCGGATTCGATCGCCGGTATTATGCCTTCGCATCTTGAAAGATATTCAAATGCGTTTACGGCCTCATCGTCTGTCACCGGCACATATTCCGCTCTTCCCGTATCATGGAGATAGGCATGCTCCGGTCCTACACCGGGATAATCAAGCCCCGCGGATATAGAATAAACTGGAGCTATCTGTCCATATTCATCCTGACAGAAATATGATTTCATGCCGTGGAATATCCCTATTTTTCCGGTGTTTACAGTAGCTGCAGTCTCGTAGGTATCTATTCCCCTTCCTGCCGCCTCACATCCTATCAGCCTTACTTCAGGATCGTCAATGAAGTGATAGAAAGACCCTATCGCATTCGAGCCTCCCCCCACGCATGCTATGACAGCGTCCGGCAGTTTTCCTTCTTTCTTTAGTATCTGATCCTTTATCTCTCTTGATATGACTGCCTGGAAATCCCTTACTATCGTAGGGAAGGGATGCGGTCCCATCACCGACCCCAGGCAGTAGTGCGTGTCATCTATACGCCTTGTCCATTCCCTCATCGTTTCTGAAACGGCATCCTTAAGGGTGGCGGTACCCGTCGTGACAGGGACCACGTCAGCTCCGAGAAGCCTCATCCTGTACACGTTTAAAGCCTGCCTTTCCATATCCTCCGCGCCCATGAACACAACACATTCCATACCCATGAGCGCCGCCGCGGTGGCGGTCGCCACTCCGTGCTGTCCCGCTCCCGTTTCCGCTATCAGTCTTGTCTTCCCCATCCTTTTTGCCAGAAGTGCCTGTCCCAGCACATTGTTTATCTTATGGGCTCCGGTATGGTTCATATCTTCTCTTTTAAGATAGATCTTTGCTCCTCCCAGAGCATCGGTCATGTTCTTGGCGAAATAGAGCCTCGAAGGTCTTCCGGCATACTCATTGAGCAGCAGATCAAGTTCCTCCCTGAAATCCTCATCGTCCTTATACCTGTCATAGGCTTCCTCAAGCTCTATCACGGCATTCATAAGCGTCTCGGGTATATACTGACCGCCATGTTTTCCGAATCTTCCTCTTGCATTAGTCATATCCTGTCTCCGTCATTCACTGCGTCGATGAAAGCCTTCATCTTCACAGGATCCTTCTTTCCGTCCGTCTCTATGCCGGAACTGACATCCACCCCGAAAGGCCTCAGCGTCATTACCGCTCTTTTTACATTCTCCTGATCAAGCCCGCCTGCCAGAATGAAGGGCCTATCAATATCCTTCAGAAGATCCCAGTCGAGCAGCCGTCCTTCTCCTGCTCCGGAATCAAACAGTATCATATCGGCCGAAGATCTTAAGGTATCCATGACATCATTTCTGTTTCTGATCCTGAACGCCTTTATGATCTTTGTGTCTGTCTCTTCCCTTAGGGCACGGATATAAGCATCGTCCTCATCTCCGTGCAGCTGTATCAGGTCTATGATACCGTCCTTGACCGCCCTGCTGATTTTCTCAGGCTCTTCATTGACAAAGACCCCAGCGGCCTTTATCCGTCTGTCGAGTTTTCTCCTCAGTTTATATGCCTTTTCAGACGGTACGTATCTTCTGCTGTTTGGAACAAAGATGAATCCTATCATATCCGGCCTTAGTCTGTTTGCTTCTGCGATATCGTCTTCTGTCATCATGCCGCACAGCTTTATAAGGGTCATGTCTCCTCTCCCTTCAGATACCTGAGCATTTTTCCCTTGTCGTGAGCTCTCATCATGGTCTCGCCGATAAGCACCGCATCACATCCGGCTTTTTCAGCCTTCACGATATCTTCCCTTTTCCTTATCCCGCTCTCATATATGAAAAGCACATCCCCCGGCACTTCCCGCCTGAGCCTCGCAACGACGCTGCCGTCAGTACTGAAATCCCTTAGATCCCTGCTGTTGGCGCCTATTATCTCAGCACCCGCCGACAGCGCCGCTTCAGCCTCATCTTCATTATGTATCTCCGTGACCGCAGCCATGCCTTCATCCCTGCAGATCTGTATATAGTCCTTAAGCCTTGCCCTGTCCAGTAGAGCGCATATAAGCAGAACCGCTGAAGCGCCGATCATCTTTGCTTCATATATCATATATTCATCAACGGTAAAATCCTTCCTTAGACACGGAAGGCCAACGCTCTTTTTTATCATCTCAAGGTGCTTTTCACTCCCCCTGAACCATTTCGGTTCCGTGAGCACTGACAGACAGTCCGCCCCAGCCTTTTCATATTCAAGCGCAGTACCGACTGGATCGTATTTTTCAGCGATGACACCTTTTGAAGGAGAAGCCTTCTTGCATTCACAGATGAATGATACCCCTTCCTTCGATACCCCGGCTTTAAAGGCTTCACCCTTTCCGTCCATTCCGGACGTCAGCGCTTTAAGAGCTTTTAACGGGAGCTCCTTCTTTTTTTCTTCGACTCTTTTTACGGCATTTGCCTCTATCTGTGAAAGGATATCCATAGTGTCATCTTCCGTTGCTCACACTGATGAATCTCTCAAGAAGGTCCATTGCCCTTCCGGAATCTATGATCTCAGCTGCCAGCTTTGTCCCTTCAAGCATGGAATCCGCTTTTCCGCATATGTAAAGGGAAGCACCCGCATTAAGGAGCACAGCGTTCCTCTTTACATGCTCACCTCCGCCAAGTATCTTCATAGTAATCTCCGCGTTTTCTTCCGGAGTTCCTCCCGCAAGCTCGCTCTTGCTTACGGTCTTAAAGCCGAAATCTTCGGGTGATATGACATAATTTCTGTACCATCCGTTATTGATCTCGCAGATCTTTGTCGGCGAGCTCAGAGATATCTCGTCAAGCTTGTCAGTTCCGTACACTACCATTCCGCGCTTTACTCCAAGATTGATCAGCACCCTGGCCAGAGGCTCCACAAGATAGTCATCATATACCCCAAGGAGCTGCATGGAAGGAGAACCGGGATTCGTAAGCGGTCCCAGTATATTGAAGACGGTCCTGAAACCCAGCTCTCTTCTTATAGCTCCTACATATTTCATGGAAGTATGATACTTCTGCGCGAAAAAGAAGCACATCCCTACTTTTTTAAGAAGTTTCCTGCACAGCTCGGGATCCTGATCTATATTTACGCCCAAAGCCTCAAGACAGTCCGCCGTACCGCATTTCGAGGAGGCAGCCCTGTTCCCGTGCTTTGCTACCTTTACTCCTCCTGCAGCCGCTACGAAAGCTGATGTCGTAGAGATGTTGAAGCTCCCTGCCCCGTCTCCTCCTGTCCCTACGATCTCGAAGAGTTCCATGTCGGTCTCTACTTTTGTTGCATGATCCCTCATTGCCGCGGCGCAGCCAAATATCTCGTCCGTCGTTTCTGCCTTTGCGCTTTTCGTGGAAAGCGCCGCAAGAAATGCCGCATTCTGTGTCGCGGTCGTCTCGCCGTTCATTATCTCATTCATGACCTGATACGCTTCATCGTATGTCAGGTCTCCCTTGTTTACTATTTTTACAATTGCTTCTCTAATCATTTTCAATCACCTTTAGTGTCCTTTCCTTATATGTCATGATTCATTCTTTACTTCGAGAAGCGACGCCATCGTTTTTTGAGATCTGCCGTATGCTCTATTGATCCCATTTCTTTCCAAAGTCTCATGCCGATGTCCATCCTTATTCCTCCTTAAGCCAGAGGCATGACCTCTGCAATAAAATAATGATCCACCCGCATAGCGGGTGGTATTTCTTTTTCGGGCATAGCCCTAATAATACTGGCCACGCATAAATGCGTCTTTTATTGGCCTGCCAGCCATGCATTAGTTACTTGCTACCCGTAAACGGGTCCCGCGGATCAAATAAACTTAGTTGGTCCGCTTCTTTATCCTGTTTTATCTGATTTGCTATGTATTCTTTTATTGCTTTTGTATTCTTTCCTACTGTATCCACATAGTATCCCTTGCACCAAAATTCGCGGTTTCGGTATGCAAATTTCATGTTTCCGAATCTCTTTTATATCATCAGACTGCTTTTCCCTTTCAGGTATCCCATAAATCCTGACACGCTCATTTTGGGCGGGATACTTAACAGCAGATGTATATGATCCGGGCATACTTCCCCTTCTATTATCTCTACTCCCTTCCACTGGCATAGTGTTCTTATTATTTCTCGTATCGCGCTTCTTTTTTCTTCATAGAACACCTTTCTTCTATACTTCGGTGCAAACACTATATGATACTTACAATTCCATTTCGTGTGTGCTAAACTGTTTGTAGCATTATTTTGCTCTGGCATCTTAATGTCCTCCTGTGTGCTTTCTTTATGGCTGGCCGGCCATTCTCAGTTTAGCACTTCAGGAGGTTTTTGTTCATCGCTTAAGCTCTTTTGAACCTCGCGACTATCGCGAGGTTTTCTTATACAAAAATCCCTGACAGAAATATCTGTCAGGGACGAATAATCAAACAATTTATCCGCGGTGCCACCCTGGATTCACGGAAAACTCCGTGCACTTAGCGGGATACCATCATATCCCCGGCAACTTACGTATGCCTCACGTTGCAGAATACTCTGTTTTAAAACATTTGACTGCACCCTCCGCGGTCCATTTGACAGTTTGTTTTTCACCTGATTCTCATCATCGCAGGTTCTCTGTAGAAGCATCACTGCCGTTATCTCCGCATCAACGGTTTAAAAGGATTATATATTCAGCTGTTTTTCCTGTCAATATCATTTATGCGTGAAAACAAACGAGATCATGAAAAACAGTATTAAAGGTCCTATCTATCTGAAGTCCACTATAACTTCGTTGAATTTCTTGTCCTCCCAGTATTTGAGCTCCCATTTCTTGCCGAACTGCTTTCTTCCAAGAGCTTTATCCATCTGGTCCATCAGAGCCACGAACTCGGTGTTCGCTTTAGTCATCCTGTCGGCATTCTTTTTCCTGGGTTTGACTTTTTTCATCTCTTTCTGAGCTGCTATGACTTCTTTCCTTGCAAGCGTAAGCTTCTCATAAAGAGCATATACTTCCTTAGAGTACTTTCTGTATCCGGGATCGCCTAAAGCGTCGTTCCGGCCCGAAACCGACAAGCTCTTAAAGCTTGCTGCCTTGTTTCCGGTATCAGGATCACTGCTGGGATCAGAGCCCGGTGTTTCCTCAGGCTCCTCAGTCGGTTCGACAGTCTGCTCGGGAGTCGGTGCCGGAGTAGGTTTCACGGTCTGCTCAGCCGTCGGGGACGGTGTGGGCTTGGATGAAGGCGCTGCGGTCGATGTAGGTGTAGCTGCAGGCGTCGGGGTCACAGCAGGTGTCGGCGTCGGTACAGGCGTTGCGTCCGGGTCAATGAGCTTGCTGTCTTCCTCCATGATCTTGTCGATCTTCTTCATCTCTTTCTCGGTCAGTTCGAGATAATGGGTAGCAAGCATATCCTGCCAGTACCACTTTGCATAAGGAAGCCCGTATTCCACATATTCATCGACATCGACTCCGTAGACGTCCTTTATGAGCTTCACACGTTTCTTCTGATTGGTCACACAGAAGCTCCATCCGAATATATCGGTCATGGTCCCCACCATAGAGTTCATTCCTATATTGTCACTGTCAAGGTCGAGCGCGAAAAGCGACAGCGCAGCAGTCTGGTTAAAGGTCGCGTTCGTGAACAGTTGTCCTTCGAAAGCCTCGAGTATCTTGGGGAGCCTTACCAGAAGGTTCTGCTTTTTCATGTCGTTGTACAGGGCGATAAGCATCTTCTTCTGCCTGTTGACACGGTTCGCGTCCCCGCTTGCTGCCCCGATGTTCTTCCTTACTCTAAGGTAATCGAGAACAGCCTGGCCGTCCATATGCTGCTGTCCTTTTTTATAGCTTCTGCCTGCAAGAGTGAAATCAAGCTCAAGATCATAGTCGACTCCGCCGACTATGTTCACAAGCTCCTTGACAGCCGGCATCGTAACGGCATAGTAATAGTCGACGGGAATGCCTCCCAGCATCCACGAAGCAGCTTCACACACTTTTTTGAAAGATTCCTCGCTTGGGAACTCTCCACCGCAGTTGAGCGAAGCATTGAGCTTATATATTCCTTTAACCCCGGGTATCTTCGCGTATGTGTCTCTCGGAAGAGAGATCATGTCCACCCTGTTCTCTGCAAAATTAATGGCAAGGACCAGCATTACGTCAGCATGGTAATCGTGCTTTCCGCTCCAGGTCTCCCTTTCTACAGCATAATCTACGCCCATTACCAGAACATTGACTATACCGTCCTTCATCATTGACTTGTCGGCTTCGCTTGCCAGTTCTTCGACGGGATCTATCGTCGGCTCCGGCGTGGGTTCAGTCTCAGCGCTCGCTCCGGGTCCGTTTACATCCTGAGTCGCGGAAGGCTCCGTGGTATTCTTATCCACAGGAACAGCAGATGCTTCGGGCAATTCAAAATAGCTTCCCGGATCCTTCAGGGATGTAAGATAAATAAGCCCGCCGACCGCGCCGATCAGCACGACTCCAGCTATACATATCAAAGCTATCAGGACTTTCCTGCTCATATAAAGCTCTCCTTGTGCCCGGCAAAACAAAAAATCGGATAATAAGGCCCGGCGTTTTCTTAAAAATTATATCCTACATAGATGTAAAATAAAAGTACATAGTTGTGTCATAACCGTGAACATTCGGTCAAGAGAGGATTTCCTTTCTCCCTTTTTATTGAAAAAAACGAAACATTTCTGTAGTATAATGTCAGAAACACTTAATAATCGCTTAACGAATGATACTGCGGTGCTTTTTGAAAGCCGGTATTTTTTTCTCTGAATAAGAAAGGGGAATACTATGAAAAAGCTAGCTGTCTTTCTGATACTGGTCATGGCGGTCATCCTTATCCCGATGAGCGCTTTTGCAGCGGAAAGATATGAGATACTTAAACTCGGAGACAGGGATGAGAGCGGAGACAAATATGTTTATGATCTTCAGAAGGCTCTCAAGGAAAAGGGATATTTCAATGTAAAGCCAACAGGCTATTACGGGAACATAACGCAGAATGCCGTAATAGCATTTCAGAGGGATGAAGGGATAAGGGTCGACGGCAAGGCCGGCCCTGAAGTGAGGAAACATCTTTTCGGCAGTGATTACGAGCCTATCCCGTCATCAAGACACATCGGCGGCGGGACTTCATCTGTCAAGGTCGACAATATGGAACTGAGGTCGGGCGACAAGGGCAATGCCGTAAGCGATCTTCAGTCCGCATTGAAAAAATACGGATATTACTCCTATGACAAGATAACCGGATACTTCGGACCGATAACCGAGGAAGCGGTAAAGAAATTCCAGAGATCCAACGGATTCAGGGAATCCGGTGTCATGCATGACAAAGAGCTCGATCTCCTTCTCAACGGCAGTCCAAAATACTATGTGATGAGCAGGGGCGACAAGGGCGATGATATCGAGATCCTCCAGCAGCGGCTCAATGCGCTCGGATTTATGGACACGAGCCCGACCGGTTTTTTCGGCAAGAAGACAGAGGATGCCGTAAAGGCGTTCCAGAAGGCAAACTCTCTCAAGGTCGACGGCAAGGTCGGAAAAGAGACACGGGGCGTCCTTTATTCTGACAGCGCGCAGAAGGACAGGGAAAATCAGGGGACTTCAGGCGGCAACACAGCGCCTGCTCCTACACCCAGCCCTTCCAAAGGGGACCTTGGTTCATCATCAGACGATTCCGATATGGTAACCAAATTCATAAACCTTGCAAAGACCATGCTCAACAAGCCTTATGTCTATGCAACGGAAGGCCCCGAGACATTTGACTGTTCCGGACTTGTATACTACTGTCTCAAGAACATAGGTTACAAGATATCAAGGATGAGCAGCCGAGGCTATGCAGCTCTCTCGTCATGGAAAGACGTGAAGGACAAGAGCGATCTCAGAAAAGGAGACCTGGTATTCTTCAGGAGCAGCTCAGGGGACACGATAACACATATAGCCATATATATCGGCGGAGGACAGATCCTGCACGCGATCCCAAGTGAGGGATGCGTATATATAAGCACCTTCACCGGATACTGGGACAAATACTTCGTCTCCGCAAAGAGGATAAACTTCTAGGCGCTGCCCTGGACCGGTATTCTTCATTATATATATTTGTTTTCGAAAGA
>JAFWWA010000043.1 GCA_017523755.1 Christensenellaceae bacterium
AGCACTCAGATCGGAAGAGCCGTGAACGATATAAGGAACATGTCGGGGACATTCGACATGGAGACGCTTGACGGGGATGAGAGCAGGATAAAAGGCTACTGCCCGGTAAGCGAGATGCAGGGCTATTCGAGCGTCGTCATGGGCTATACCTCAGGCAAGGGAAGGCTGTCTACATCCTTTGACAGCTACAGGGAGGCACATGACAGGGAAAAGATACTTTCCGCTGTTGATTACGACCCGGAGAGGGACGTCGAGAATTCTCCCGATTCGATCTTCTTCAAAAACGGGGCGGGCTTCCATGTGAAATGGAACGAAGTGGAAAAGTACATGCATATGGATAATTTCCTGACAGAGGAAAAGAGCAGGGAAAAGGAGAAGCCCCGCAGGATCACGAGCCTTGATGAGCGCGAGATAGAAGCGATTCTTAACCGTGAGCTCGGACAGAAGAGAAGAAAGCCTGTTCCGGATACCCCGCCGAAGAAGCCAAAAGTCGTGATGGGCTATGACCCTGACAAGAAAAGATATGTGTTCATTGACGGGTACAATCTTCTGTTTGCCGACAGCGAATTAAAGAAGCTGGCAAGAAGGAACATCGATGCAGCGAGATCGAAGCTCATCGATATGATGGCCGACTATGAGTCATATACGGGAACAGAGGTCCTTATAGTCTTCGACGCGTACATGAACAGCGAACAGAGGGAGAAGAGATCCTCTGAAAAGGGAGTGGAGGTCATATATACCGACTATACGGTAACTGCGGACGCGTATCTTGAAAAGATGGCCAACGAGATAGGAAGGAACGACTATGTGAAAGTAGTCTCGTCGGATAACCTCGTAAGGATCGGAGTGTTCAGGAGCGGCGTCACCTGCAGCTCGTGCTCACTGTTCCTTGAAGAGATAAGGAACACGAAGAACGAGATCACTGAATTCTTAAGGAAGAATAATATGCGCGCCGATACCAGGATAAGCGATATAGTGGACGGGGAGATCCTTGAAAAATGGAAGCAAATAGTGAATTATTCTCAAGATTAGAGGACCTTATAGAGCGCTCTGACAGAGATGGGACCGTCACGCATACCCTTTTCCTCACGCCTAAGGAACAGTATCAGGCCGAAAACTGGCTCAGGGGCAGGAGATTTCAGAGATTCATCACTGGTTCCGGTGTTGATAATACGGAGAGGAACGTGATTCTTTTCTATCCTGAATGGATGGAGAAGGATGAGGTCTCGTTTGACGGATATGTATCGGGAGTAAGTATAAAGGTCGGATTCGGTGAGCCCGGACACAGGGATTACCTCGGCTCGATAATGGGGCTCGGGATCAAAAGAGAGTGGATAGGGGACATCCTCATAAACGGCAGCGAGGGATACGTGATATGCCTTAACAGCGTTCAGGAGACTCTTGTAAGCGAGCTCACGCATATAGCAAGGTTCGGTGTAAAGACCTCTCCTGTCACGGTATCCGACATTCCTTCAAAAAAGCTCGAGGTCAGGGAAAAGAGCTTTACTGTCATGAGCTTAAGGCTCGACAGTATAACCGCGTCAGCATTCAATATATCGAGGGGGAAGGCGGCCCAGTTCATAGAGGAAGGCTTTGTCAGCCTCAACTATGACGAATGCCTAAAGCCGAGCACAGAGATAAAGGAAAAGGATATCATATCCGTGAGAGGGCTGGGTAAGGGCATCGTAAGGGAGATAAAGGGTCTAAGCCGCAAAGGAAGGACCATAGTTGATTTCAGTTTGTACACATGAGACGGAGCATGTTCCTGTATAATTATTTAGGAATATTCACTGTTTATGCTTGACATCATTTTTGCCCGTTGGTAAAATGTGCAGGAAAGTTTTAAGAGGAAAGGAGCACGGCAATGAAGAATACGGTGTTTAACAGCTTCTTCGCCTTTAGGAACGGCTTCTGGTTTGAGCCGTCTGTTTGTCGTGTCCGCGTCCTCTGATGAAGCTTTTATAGATAATGACAGATCAAGGCTTTATCCGGATACGGATGAGGCCTTTTTTTCTGACAGCCCGCTTCTGTCAGCGTGCAGGGGTAAAGGCATCAGGATATTCATAATATAAAGGAGCTGTTATGGAAAGATACTTTCAGCCGGAGATCGAATGTGCTTCAAGGGAGACCATAGAGTCCATCCAGAGTGAGAGACTTGTTGCACAGGTGAAAAGAGTGTACGAGAATGTGCCTTATTACCGTAAAAAAATGGAAGAAAAGGGAGTGACACCCGACGACATAAAGAGCGTCAGTGATCTTAATAAGCTTCCGTTCCTTTCAAAGGCCGATCTCAGGGACGCGTACCCCTACGGGCTTCTCGGCAAGCCTCTTAAGGAATGCGTGCGCATCCAGTCGACTTCCGGAACGACCGGAAAAAGAGTCATTGCGTTCTATACAAGGCATGACATAGACCTTTGGGAGGACTGCTGTGCAAGGGCTATAGTCGCAGCGGGAGGCACAGACGAAGACGTATGCCAGGTGTCGTACGGCTACGGCCTGTTTACCGGCGGCCCCGGCCTCAACGGCGGGAGCCATAAGGTCGGATGTCTTACGGTCCCAACGTCTTCGGGAAATACGGACAGGCAGATAATGTTCATAAAGGATCTTAATGCCACGATCCTCTGTTGTACTCCGAGCTATGCCGCATATCTTGGCGAAAGGATGAAGGAGATGGGCATGGGCCCGGACGATATCCCGCTTAAAGCAGGCATTTTCGGAGCTGAAGCATGGAGCGAGGAGATGCGCCATGACATAGAGGCGACGATGGGGATCAAGGCTTACGATATATACGGTCTTACCGAGCTCTCAGGTCCCGGGGTCAGCTTTGAATGTTCCGAACAGAGAGGGATGCATATAAATGAGGATCACTTCATAGCGGAGATAATCGATCCCGATACCGGGGAAGTGCTGCCTGAAGGATCCGTGGGAGAGCTCGTTATTACTGCAGTCGATAAGGAAGCTTTCCCGATGATAAGATACAGGACACGCGATATCTGTTCCCTTTCAAGGGAAAAATGCTCCTGCGGAAGGACCTTCGTACGTATGAGCAAACCAAAGGGAAGAAGTGACGATATGCTGATAATCCGCGGAGTCAACGTGTTCCCGAGCCAGATCGAGACCGTTCTTATCAATCAGGGCTATCCCGCAAATTACAGGATCATCGTCGACCGCGTTAACAACACCGATACGCTCGACGTTCAGGTCGAGATGACGCCCGAGATGTTCACTGACAACATCGGTGAAGTGCAGGCGCGCCAGAAGAAGCTTGCAGACGGTATGCTCTCAATGCTGGGCATAAGGGCAAAGATATCTCTCGTGGCTCCCAAGACTATCGAGAGGAGCGAGGGAAAGGCCGTAAGGGTGATAGACAATCGCAAGATCTGAAACGGGAGGCCTTAAATGATGACTGATGATATGAAGGCGGAACAGCTTAGGGAGATCCGTGAGTTTTTTAAGAAAGACCGCTTTGCTGCTTCAAACGGCATGGAGGTCGAAGACGCCGGGAAGGGATTCTCGCTGATAAAGCTCAGGATAACCGAAGACCATAAGAATGCCCTTGGCTTCCTCATGGGAGGGGTGCTTGCCGCGATGGCTGATTTTGCGTGTGCGGTGGCCTCAGGTTCTGGTTTTAAAAACGATGTATATGTGTCCGCGGATGCGCATGTGAGCTTTCTTTCAGCCGTTAAGGGAGATACGCTATATGCGGCTGCCACCTGCATCAAAGAGGGCGGAAGGCTCTCATATTATGACGTTATCATAAAGGATGAGACAGGTAAGGATATTGCAAAAGCTCTCTTTACAATGTATCGTGTAGATAAGAAGAGCTGATGATGTTCCCGTTCTATTGTTAATAAGAAAAGGAGAATCGTGATGAGTATTAGACAGATCTCGGTCTTTCTTGAGAACAGACCCGGAAAACTGAGCGAGATGACTGAACTTCTTGCATCGAAGGAGATCGACATGAGGGCATTGTCCCTCGCAGAGACAGCCGACTTCGGTATAGCAAGACTTATAACCAATGATATAGAAGCGACTCTTAATGAACTCGTAAATGGTGAATTCATAACGAAACTGACGAAGGTACTGGCATTTGAGGTGCCGAACGAACCGGGAGGACTCAACCGCCTTCTTAAGGGCTTCAATGCCGCGGGCGTCAATATCGAGTATATGTATTCCTGCTTCGGAAGTGACAGGAACAGGGCATATATGATATTCAGCGTAGCCGATCCGGATGCTGCGGAGGAGGCGCTTAAGGAGCAGGGGCTCCTTTCACTCAAGGAAGATGAGATAGAGCTTATCTGACAGATAAAACGAATAACAGGCAAGAAGGGAAGGAAAGAGCGTACAGGGCTTTTGTCTTTCCCTTTTTCATACGTTAAAAAGAGTCATTTTGCTTGTCTTTTTACCGGGTTTCTAGTACATTAGAAGAGAGGCTTTCATGCCGAATCTGCAGCTTGAGACACGGCATCATAAAGCCGTTACAGGCTGTTTTTTATTGTTTGGTTTACACATAATATTGGTTTACACATAATATAAGAGTTTTGGGGAGTGATCATATGATACCAAAGAAAATGGATGCACTGGTAAAAACAGAGGCAGCTCCGGGGCTGACATTAAAGCAGATCCCGGTACCGGAGGTAGGGATCGGGGAGGTCCTTATAAAGATACACAAGACCGCCATCTGCGGCACGGATGTGCATATATACAACTGGGATCCATGGGCTGAGACCCATATACATCCCGAGATGACTATAGGCCACGAATACGTAGGCGAGATAGCCGCATTGGGGCCCGGTGTGACGGGATACGAGGTAGGGCAGATAGTATCCGGCGAAGGCCATATAGTATGCGGACGCTGCAGGAACTGCCGTGCCGGAAACGGACAGTGGTGCAAGCACACGAAGGGCGTCGGGGTCGACAGGGACGGAGCATTCGCTGAATATCTGTGTATACCCGCAACTAATATAATAGTCATACCGGAAGGGATCGACGAGGATGTCGTTTCCTTCTTCGATGCTTACGGCAACGCTTTTCATACCGCCACGATGTTCGACGTCATAGGTGAGGACGTGCTGGTAACAGGCGCGGGCCCGATAGGAGTCATGGCGGCAGGCATATGCGCACATAACGGTGCCAAGCATGTGGTCATAACCGATATAAACGATTACAGGCTGGACCTTGCCAAAAAGATGGGAGCAACGGCCACTGTCAACCTCAGGTATCAGGACCTCGATCAGACGATGAAGGATCTCGGCATCATAGAAGGCTTCGACGTTGCCTGCGAGATGAGCGGTAGTGGGGCGGCCCTTAACCAGATGTTAAAGCATATGAGGAACGGCGGGAAAGCGGCTCTTCTCGGTATCTCGGGACCGGGGACTGTGATAGACTGGAACGACGTCATTTTCAAGGGACTGACGCTGCAGGGCATCTATGGAAGAAAGATGTATGAGACATGGTACAAGATGATGAGCATGGTGGAGGCCGGCTTCGACCTGCATCCCGTCATCACACACAGATTCGATTACACGGATTTCGAGAAGGGCTTTGAGGCTATGAACTCAGGGCAGTCCGGGAAAGTGATACTTTCCTGGGAGAAATAAAGGAGAAGCCATATGAAGAAAGCATATTCTGTATACGCAGCGCAGCTCGATGAGATAAGGAACGCCGGAACATACAAGGACGAGCGGATAATAACGACGCCTCAGAAGAGCAGGATAGACACGACTGCTGCAAAAGGGGTCGTGAACATGTGTGCCAATAACTATCTCGGGCTCTCGGATGATCCCCGCCTTATAGCCGCTGCAAAGGCAAGCTATGATGAGTGGGGCTTCGGGCTCTCTTCCGTAAGATTCATATGCGGTACCCAGGATATACATAAGCAGCTTGAAAAGCGTATAGCAGCTTTCGTAGGGACGGAAGATGCGATACTTTATTCTTCCTGCTTCGATGCCAACGGAGGACTTTTCGAGACGCTTTTAGGACCTGAGGATGCCGTTATATCTGACGAGCTCAACCATGCTTCGATCATAGACGGGATACGGCTCTCCAAGGCAAAGAGATTCAGATATAAGAACAATAATATGGATGATCTGAGGGCCAGACTCGAGGAGGCGAAGGATTCAAGAATAAAGCTAATCGCCACAGACGGAGTGTTCTCTATGGACGGATATATCGCGAATCTGAAAGGAATATGCGATCTTGCGGATGAATACGATGCGCTCGTCATGGTGGACGATTCTCACGCCGTAGGCTTCATGGGAGAGCACGGAAGAGGCACTTCCGAATACTGCGGAGTCATGGGACGCGTAGACATAATCACCGGTACCTTCGGAAAAGCGATGGGAGGAGCGTCGGGAGGATATACAGCGGCTAAAAAAGAGATAGTCGACCTTCTGCGCCAGCGTTCGCGTCCTTACCTTTTCAGCAATGCGCTTGCTCCTGCTATCTGTGCAGCTTCCATAAAGACGATAGATATACTCGAAGAATCGACGGAATTAAGGGACAGGGTCCATGCAAATGCTGAGTATTTCAGAAGCGAGCTCTCAAAGCTTGGATTCGATCTTCTTCCCGGAGAGCACCCGATAGTTCCCATAATGCTCTACGATGCAAAAGTCGCGAAGGAATTCGCTGACAGGGTGCTTGAGAAGGGAGTATATGTCACAGGCTTCAGCTATCCGGTCGTTCCAATGGGCAAAGCCCGTGTAAGGACCCAGATATCTGCGGGCCACACGAAGGAAGACCTTGATTTTGCCGTAAAATGCTTTGGTGAAGTAAAGAAGGAAATGGGGATCTGAAAGAAAATGTAAACGGCAGCCGGAAGGCTGCCGTTTTGTTATGATTTAAAAAAGTTGTTTATTGTGTAACGGGACTCTGTGTCAGCAATCCGCTTATGGAACGCTCGTAATCGTCACTTATAACCGTTATCTTTTCCCCTGCATCCCTGAAACCGTCTATTACCAGGCGGTTGTCTTTTTTCAGCTGTTCTTTCGTGCAGGTATCTTCAAGCCTTGCCTCGATGTCAGAGGCATGTTCCTTTATCTGTTCAAAATGAGAATCGATATATCCGTCCGTCATGGCAAGACAGATGAATCTTATGGACTTAAGATATCCGTCATCAAAATCCTGCCTCCAGTCAAACGGTATATAGCAGCCCTCGATGATAAGGTCCTGTCTGTTCTCGACGGCTGTTTTTATGATCTCCCGTACTATCGGCCACAGATAAACTGTAAGCTTATCGTCATCCTCAGGCGTCAGATCTGTATTGCCGCTCCGTATAAGCCCCATCTTAAGATGGTCTATCGACATGTACGGATATCTGAAACGTTTGAGCAGTTTCTGAGCAAGTACGGTCTTTCCGGTGTGTGATGCTCCCGTTATAAGTATGATCATCTTTCTTATTAAAGCTTTTTAAGGACTATCTTCCAGGAGCCTCTCGTTCCTATATTGTAGGCCCTTGAGAAATTGCCCTGGTTTATAGCAAGACCGATATGGTCCATGGAGTTTATATACAGAAGCGGTTCCCCGATCTCCACATCCGCGAAAGTCCTTCCGTATGTAACGAAGGAATGATAGAGCCTTGTCCTGTCCCTGTATATCGAAACATCGATCTGGTTCCCGGGAGCCACATCCATCTTCTCAAAGAGCTCGGCTGATATATCGGTCCACAGGCTTCCGAAGCGCACGTCGAGAGTCTCTATACCCGCCGTTATGACTCCGTCTTCATAGACAGCTTCGTTTCCTTCAAGCATGATGAGGGAATCTTTATCTATCACGGGCCCGATATCCTCATAGCTTATCTTTCCCGATGCCAGAAGCGCGCCTGTATAAGCGAATATGTCCCTTCCGTGGAAGGTGTCGGATCTTCCGCTGCTTTTCCTTCTTCCTACCGATTCGGAGATCTGCCTTACTTCCTCGAGCCCTATAGTCCTCGCTATGTGATTGAGCGATCCGTTGTCGGGGCTCACTATATACTGTCCCCTGACTGTTTTTGCGACTACGCTCTTTCTTGCGGAACCGACTCCGGGATCGATGACGGTCACGAACACCGTGCCCTCAGGCCAGTAGGGGACTGCCTGCAGCAGCCTGTAGCTGGCTTCGAATATATCATACGGAGGGATGTTGTGTGTCAGGTCGTAGATCTTTAGATCGGGATCTACGCAGAATGCCACGCCGTACATTGCGGCTACGGCTCCGTCCACTAGGCCGAAATCGCTCTGAAATACCAATAGTCCGTTCATCATTTTACCTCGCTGATATGACTGCCTTCCATTCTATCCCAGTCCCAAGAGAGTATCTGTTTATAAGGTGGTCCTGATTGAGATCCATCGAAAGATATCCCGAAGATCCTCTGTAGATCAGGGGACATCCTTTTTCAACATGGCCGAACGACTCCGCGTATGGCACCGCATTAAAGGAGATCTCATTTTCCCCACATGTGATCCTTATATCGTAAAGGGACCCGGTGTCCCCTGCAAATCCGTCCCACTGTTCGTTGGTGACGCTGAATTCTATCCCGCCGAAATGCCTGTTGCCTGTCATTATAAAGCAGCCGATGCTGTCTTTTCCTATTGATGGCTTTTCATGGTATTCGGGGCATTCAATGATCTCGCTTACCGGATATTCGTCTCCTATGTCATGAAAGTCTACCTTCCCTGATGCAATAAGAGCTGCGGCGTAAGCGAAAATGTCCCTTCCGTGGAATACGGAGACCTTTTCGGGCGAAGGATATCTGTACTTTTCATCTATAGTCCTTGCGCACGCTATCCCGGGATCATGCTTCAGATGGGTGAGAGTCCCGTTGTCGGGAGTGATCACTATCTTCCCGTTAGCAAGAAGGGCGGCTGATGCCTTTCTTTCTGTGCCTACTCCGGGGTCTACTACGGATACCGTTATAGTATCGTCAGGCCAGAAGGGGAGCACTGCTTTAAGCGAGAGGGAGGCCTCGAAAGGATCGAAGCTTTTTATGTCGTGGCAGATGTCCTCAACTGCAACTTCCGGGGCAATCCTTTTTATTACGCCCTTCATGGAGCTCACAGCGCCCCATTCAAGTGAGAAATCTGTCTGAAGAAGTATCGTGTTATACATCGGTGATCTCCGAAAGCCTTCTTATGGATTCGATATAGATCCGTAAGGCTGTTTTCATGCTGTCTGTTATGAGATACTCATCCTTTTCATGAGCGACAAAGGGATCGCCTTCGAGAACAGGTCCGAAATTGACGGAATTACCGAAGACCTTGGAATATGACACGCCGCCTGTTATCTTCATCTGTGCTTCTTTCCCGGTGACATCCCTGTAGGCCAGGGCCAATGCCTTTACGAACGGACTTTCACTGTCGGCAAGGCTTGGCCTGTCGACATATGGGACTGTGACACCAAGATCATAGAAGTATCCCTTTATTATCTCATAAAGCTCCTCAGCGGTGACCCCCATGGGGTAGCGGCAGTCAACTTTTCCAAGCAGCTTGCCGTCCTTTATCTCAAGGGTACCAAGACTTACGGTGAGCTTCCCCATGGGAGGGATATCGAAGCCGAATCCTCCGTTCCTTCCGTACGGGTCTGAGAAGAAGGTATAGAGCCTTTTAAACAGACTGTCACACGTGTATACGGCAAGTATGTGAAGGAGGTCGGTAAGCGCACTGTGGCCTTCCTCAGGCCTTGATGCGTGCGCGGCAGTGCCTCTGGTCTTTACCGTTATCCCGCCGTCCTCCCGAATGAGCTCAGCATCTGTTTCTGCCTCGCGGCAGGCTCTTTCGAGCGTATCAAAGTCAGCACCTTTTATAAACGCATGTGCGTGAGGGGGTATTACGTTCACCTGTATGCCGGCTTCAAGCGTTATGTCTTTTCCTATATCGCCCCTTATGACAAACATCACGGCTCCCTTTTCGCCTACGGTTATTGGGAAGGTGCCGTCGGGAGTGAAGGCGAATGCCGGAAGCCCGGCCTCCTTTACATATGCCTTCATGTCGTCCATGGTGCGTTCCTCGTCGCTGCCGTATACGAGTCTCAGCTTTCTTTTCGAGATGAGACCGGAGTCCCTTAAATGCTTTACGGCGAGGAAGGTGAGCCACGCGCCGCTCTTCATGTCCTGGGTCCCTCTTCCTATTATCCTGCCGTCCTTCTTGACGGCAGCAAACGGGGGATATGTCCAGCCGTCTCCCGGTTCCACGACGTCAAGATGAGAGACTATGTCTATCCTTTCTCCGTCGGGGCCGTCCCCGAAGTCGGCGCTTATTGCCATGTTCCCGTATTCCTTAACGTCAAAGCCGTTTTTGTTCAGCACGTCCTTCATATACGTGAGGGCGTCAAAGACTTTTCTTCCGAACGGCATCCTGTCAGATACGGTCTCCTTGTCGTATGTTGAGGGAATCTGAAGGAGCTTTATAAAAGCCTCTTCGTTATCGTCCCAGAGCTTTTCCGTTATTTTATCCATGGGCACCAAACCTCGAAGGCCGGGGGCCAGATGATTAGACAGGCAACTATCCCTAAGAACAGGGCCAGGAGGATAAGTATTATAGGAGCCATGATCTTATCTCCTTTCGTATCCTCATGCTCGGCGTAATAGGTCCTCTTTTTGAGCTTTCCGAAGCCCCGGAGGTCCATCGCGTTGGCCACCATCCCGACTCTGTCGAAGGAGGTTATGACGAGAGGAGCAAGGATCAGTATATACTGCTTGAGCCTTGTCATAATGCCGGTCCTCTTGGAATCGAGCTCGAGACCTCTTGCCTGCAGCGATATCCTTATATTGTTGAAGTCTCTTGTTATATCAGGGATATACCTGAACGCCAGTGACACTATGGTGCATACCTTGTATGGTATCTTTACCGAATACAGGCCCGCAGCCATCTCGGACGGCGTTATGCACTGTATGAAGGTGAGCGAGAATATGAACGTCGCCATAAACTTCATGAGCCTGACAAGGAAGTACCACATTGTCTCCTTCGTCACTATATAGAAATCGGTTATTTTGAAAATAACGGTGGAGCCGCCCACAACGCCGAGACCGTAATCGGGCTCGACCAGGAACATGAGAAGAAGGTTGAAAAGATTCAGAAGAAGTATCACGATGAGCGCCACTGTCATCTTTTTGGCATTCGGCCTGATGGAGACGAGGCCTATTATGGACAGGATGAACAGGGGAGCTATGAACCTTATATCCCATGTAGCAATTAGGAGGAAGATAAGGACGAAGAATACTCTGACCTTGGTCTTTCCGGTGAGCCTGTCAAGGAAGGTGGTGCCGGGCTTCAGATTTATGAACAGTCTATTTTCCATCTGTCCTCTGCCTCCTTTCCTCTTCTATGAACGCGTGGATGAACTTCTCGGGATCGATCCCTGCCTTTTCGGCCAGCGTCACGAGAGAGGTCTCCTTGAGGTTCGCCTTCTTTATGGTCTCCTTGTCCGAGAGCACGCTGTAGACATAGTCGTCTGCCAGTATGTTTCCGTCAGAGAAAACTATCGATCTGTCGGTATACTCTATAGCCAGGTGCATATCGTGTGTTATGAACAGTATCGTTATGCCGTAATCTCGGTTCAGATCCTCGAGGAAGCGCATTATCTCGGTGTAATGCCTGTAGTCCTGGCCTGCCGTAGGCTCGTCAACGATAAGGATGTCGGGCTTGAGACAGAGTATGGAGGCTATGGTGACTCGTTTCTTCTGACCGTATGAAAGCACGGATATAGGCCAGTTCCTCATGGGGTAGAGGTCGCACATCCTCAAGGCTTCCTCGACGTTTTTGTCGGTCTCTTCCTTGGAGAATCCGTTGAGCCTTGGAGCCAGCTCTACCTCCTCCTTTATGATGTTCTTAGCGATCATCTGATTGGGGTTCTGCATCACATATCCTATGAGCCTTCCGATCTCCCTTATCGACATCTCAAGGATGTTCTGCCCCTTGAAGGTGATCTCTCCCTTCTTGGGCCTTATGATGCCTGTTAGAAGCTTGGCCATCGTGGACTTGCCGGCCCCGTTCTTTCCTATGACTGATATCCTTTCGCCTTCCCTTATGGTGAAGTTCATGTCGTCAAGGGAATAGTCGCCGCCGTAGTCGAACGAGACGTCCTTAACTTCCACAAGCACCTCTCCCGTGCTTTCAAGCTTTTCAAGGGAAGGTTCGTTTTTATGGAAGTGTTCCGCGATAAGATTCTTGACCGGGCTTATATCGAGCGCTTCCGCGTTTTCAAGATCTTTAAGAAGCGACAGATCCGCTCCCGCATTCTTAAGAGCGCTTATGTAAAGAGGCTCCCTGATGCCCATCTCCTTTAATACGTCAGACCGGAGGAGCTCATCGGGGGTCGTATCGAGGGCTATAGTACCGTCGTTTATGAGTATTATCCTGTCGACATGCCTGAAGAGCACGTCTTCAAGCCTGTGTTCGATTATTATTACCGTCTTGTCCTGCTCCCTGTGTATCCTGTCGATGAGGTCTACGGCAGTCATACCCATCTGAGGGTCGAGAGCAGCCAGAGGTTCATCGAAGAGAAGGATCTGCACGTCGTTGTGGAGGACGCCGCCGAGCGCTACCTTCTGCTTCTGTCCGCCTGAGAGATCGTAGGGGACGTCCTTTAAATGGCCTTCCATATCCACCGTTTCGGCCGCCCTGTCTACCAGCTCAAGCATCTCGTTTCTCGGGACCGCATTGTTCTCCAAAGAAAAAGCGATATCTTCGCCCACCGACAGTCCGATGAACTGTGCATCAGAATCCTGCTGCACAGTTCCTACGTGACTGCTCAGTTTGAAAAGATTCGCTTTTCTGGTCTCAAGACCCGCAACAATACACGATCCCTTAATTTCACCGTCGTATGAGAAGGGTATCAGTCCGTTGATACAGTTTCCCAGAGTTGACTTTCCGCATCCGCTGGGTCCCAGGATGAGGATCTTCTCGCCTTTACAGATCGTGAGATCTATATGCTTGAGAGTCTCCTCGGTCTGAGACTTGTACCTGAACGAAAAGTCGGTGAAAGTGATGATCGGTTCAGGCATTATCAGTCTTCCTTGGTAAGGTTCGAGCTCTTCTTGTTCCTGTTGGCTATGAACAGAAGCAGCGGGATACCGATAACGATCTGTACGGAAGCGTTTCCGATGAGGGCTGCAGTAGCCTGTCCCCATGTGATCGTGAGCTCCTGGCTGTAGAACAGATAGGTGAGGAGAGGGGTCACTACGCCGAATGCGAGAGCATTTCCGATTATAACGGTAACGACATAGATTATGATCTCCTTTACGCCGAATACGCCTTCATCGAACTGTTTTGCGTATACCGGGATGAGTCCTACGAAGAATCCGAGCACGCCGTTTCCTACGGACCAGTCAAACCAGAATCCCCATCCTCCGATAAGGTCTGCAAGGAAGTTCCCGAGGAATGCGGTAAGAGCTGCGGGAACGGGCCCGAACAGAGCGCCTACTATAACGTCGACTATCATAGCCGTCGTGAGCGAGGTGTTCGTGAAGATCTTTATCCCGCCGAAGTTCATGAGTACAGCGAAAAGAGCTGCTCCGATCGCTATGCCGACGATGGTCTTGGTATTCCATTTTCCAAGGATCAGCGAACCGACCGATTTTTTCTCAGACATGTTTTTGTCCTCCTTAAAAAATAAGTTTGAGAATGTGTGCAAGACCGGTCAAAAGGATATGCGCTTTGATGTGTTTTTCCCTTTAAAACGCATCTTTTTACGTCCGGTCACTTAAATTATATGTTTAGCAAAAATGAGTGTCAATAACATCTGTTAACAGTCTGTTCATCTTTTTGCCGGTCACTGAAAATGTGTATTTTTGCGTTCTTTTAACTGTTTTGGCAGAGGAGCATATGTTATCATATACTAAAGAAACCAAAGTTACATCTGAATACCGGAGGGATCATGGATTATCAGCATATCATAGATGCCGTAATGGATAAAAAAGAGGAACTAAATAGTATAGCTCTTAAGATGTATGAGCATCCCGAGACGGCATATAACGAGGTGATGGCAAAAGGATGGCTGTCTGAAGCGCTTTTGAAGTACGGCTTTAAAGTTGAGACCGGGCTCTACGGCATGCCCACGTCTATAAGGGCGGAATGGGGGAGCGGGCATCCGGTGATAGGCCTTCTTGCGGAATATGACGCGCTGCCAGGCCTGTCGCAGACTCAGAACACCTATAAGGATCCTGCTGTGAAGGACGGACCCGGACAGGGCTGCGGCCATAACCTTTTAGGTACGGCTACTCTTGCTGCCGCGATAGGGATAAAGGCCGATCTTGAGAAGAGCGGGTTTCCGGGCACCGTGGTGTTTTACGGCTGTCCTGCGGAGGAAGTATTAACAGGAAAACCTTTCATGGCAAGGGGAGGGGCGTTCAGGGAGCTCGACATAGCGCTCGCATGGCATGGGAACAGCAAAAACACAGTTGAGCTCGGGATGGGAGGAGGACTAAACAGCGCAGTCTTCCATTTCAGGGGCAAGACCGCTCATGCCTCTGCGGCATGGAACGGAAGGTCGGCGCTCGATGCCGTTGAGCTCATGAACATAGGAGCCAACTACCTTAGGGAACACATGACGCCGAACTCGAGGATCCATTATGTCTATAAGGAAGCGGGCGTGGCACCCAATATCGTTCCCGACAGGGCTTCCGTCTGGTATTATGTGAGATCCCTTAAAAGACGCGACATAGATGAGCTGTACGGAAGGCTTGTGGATGTTGCAAAAGGCGCAGCTCTCATGACAGGGACGGAACTTGAGATCGAGTTCATGGGAGGCTGCTACAATACCATGTCGAACAAGGTCCTTGCGGACCTGTTCGCGGAAGTATATCCTATGGTGCCAAAGCCGGAATACACGAAAGAGGAGCTTGAGACCGCTGATGCCTTAAACCGCTCGGTCGCGGCATTCGAGACTGAAAAGCCTGAGGAGCCGATACACACCGGTTTTATATATGAGCCTGAAAAGTACAGTATCTCTCCCGGCTCAAGCGATGTCGGTGACGTACAGCACATTGTTCCCGGAATGATGATAGGGACCGCGAGCCAGAACATACTTGGAGTTAACCATACCTGGCAGACGACCTGCTGCGCCGGGAACGGTATAGGCCTTAAGGGGATGCTGAGAGGCGGCATATGGATGGCTCTTGGGGCGGCAAGGATCCTTAGAGACAATGAACTTGTTAAAAAGGCATGGGAGACATTTAAGAAGGATCTTGACGGCGAGACATATGAGTGTCCGATACCGGACGACGTACCCGTACCTCAGCCTAAGCTTTGAGATATGTGAGTAGACATAAAAAAGGGAGAAATACCGATGAAACTGGATCTTTTTAATAAACTTGGAGCCGGGCAGGAAGCAGGAACGAATGATATAGATAAGATGAGCGACCATGAACTGCTCGTAACGATGGTAAAAAACCAGAAAAGGGAGAAGCAGCATCAGCTGGTGACTCTCATAATCGCGGGGATATTCACGCTCGCGATAGTCATAACGCTCTGCATAATACTTCCAAAGACATATATAACGCTTGAGAAAGCCGATGCTCTCATAGCGACTGTAGAGGATGCTGTTGCTGACGCGAAAGTGTCTCTTGAGGACTTCAACAAAATGGCGGACAGCGTTACAGGGACCATCAATGACAATGCCGAGAATATACAGGAAGGCATAACCAAGGTCAGCAGCATAGACATAGACAGCCTGAATAAGGCGATAAAGGACCTGTCCGACATAGTCGACCCGCTTGCGAAACTGTTCGGCGGTAAGTAATAGGATGCAGCCGGATAAGTCCCGGTCATACTAAAACAAAAGGGAGGTAAGGATGATGTCAGATAAGATGCAGTGCGCACCGGACAAGGCCTCAACATATGGAGAGATACAATATGAGAGGAACACGACGGAACTGATAGATGAGATAAAAGCGATCGATGAGAAACTGAAGGTGGACCCGAGACAGAGCGATCTCTGGATAGAAAAAGGCATCCTTTTAAGAAAAAAGCAGCTGCTTTGCAGGGAAGGAGTGGAGAGCCAGTCGATGGCGCTCACATATGACCCGTTCAATCCACTGCTTTACAGATACCGCGGACATTACTGCATCAATATAGGCAGGTATGCCGAAGGCGCTGCGGACCTTGAGCTTTCACTGAGGCTGGATCCCGGCAACTGGGATACATGGTATCACAGCGGTCTTGCGTATTATCTTCTTAAGGATTATGAGCGCGCAAGGAAAGCCTATGAGGGGTGTCTTGAAAGGACAAAGCCTGAGGATCATGAGCATCTTGCGGCAGTGCTTGACTGGTACTGGCTCACTCTCATGCACTTAGGAGAGGATGAGCTTGCGGCAAAGGCGCTTGAGGTAATAGATCCTTCATGGGAAGACGTTTCCGAGAACTTCCAGTATTTCAACAGGCTGCTGGTATACAAGGGAGTGCTCTCTGCCGATGAAGTCGTTAAGGACGCTGAGACCAGAGGAGATCTCGATTACGCTACCGAAACGTACGGGATATCGTACTGGTATGAGCTTAAGGGAGAAAAGGAAAAGGCTAAGAAGATACTCGATGAGATAGAAAGGCGCAGCTTCGACTCATGGAACTGTTTCGCCGTACGGGCAGCTGAGGTCAGGCTCGCTGACTGGAAGGACGAGTAATAAAAACTGAATGAAGGCAATGTCTATTGCTTTAAAGCCGATATTTTTACTTTTTACTTCAAACAGGAAACGTCAGGGTTGAATGACAGCCCCATGACAGTGTATCATTACAGTATAATGAAGATCAGATAAGGAGACAGAAATGAGCAACATTGAGAACTTCAAAAAGAAAATGGCAGACGGAAAGCTCGCTAAGGGCGTATTCGTTTATTTCGGAGACAGCATCGTGTCAGAGATGACCGGCATGGCGGGATATGATTTCGTGTGGATCGATGCCGAGCACGGACCGCTCGACCGCCAGGAGATCCTATACCATATAATAGCCGCAAAGAGCAGCGGGTGCTGTTCGTTCATCCGCATCCCGATAGCTGACCCGGCATACATGAAGGCAATACTCGATATGGGACCGGACGGGCTCATATTCCCGTTCACCAACAACAGGGCAGCTGCAGAGCTTGCTGTCAACGGATGCCGTTATCCAAGAGACGGGGGAGTGAGAGGACAGGGACCCCAGAGAGCTATAAACTACGGCCTTACGGGTGAGATGGATTATATAGAATCATCACGTGACAGGGTGTTCAAGATAATGCAGATAGAGACCGTCGAAGGATATGAGAATCTTGACGAGATAATGGACGTCGACGGGGTCGATTCGATATTCATCGGTGCCGCGGATCTTTCCCGCTCTATCGAAGCATTCAATATGAAGGGCGGAAAGCAGTACGATCTTGACGAGGTATATGACGATATATGTAAAAGAGTAAAGGCAAGGGGCATCCCGCTCGGAGTAGCCTGCGGGACTGACAGGGAAGACGTTAAGGTCCTGAAGGAAAAGGGCGTCAACTGGATAGCCTGCAACAATGATATAAGATGTCTGGCCACCAGCCTGAGGGCAGCAATAGAGCCGATCATGGATATCTGAGGATCCATTGCCGGTAAAAGGAAAAGGCTTCTTCTTCGCGGAAGAAGCCTTTTAACTTATGTAAAATGTGATTAGAGTTTAGAAGGTCACTTAATGGGTATACTGAGCTCTGGGATGAAGCACTGTATCCTGTCAGTTGCAAGCTCATCCTTCCTCATGCTTAAAAGCTCTTCACGGCGCACCCATCTGTAGGCTGTGGTCTCTCCCTCCTGAAGCACGATCTCATGCTTAGCACAGGATGTGATCAGGAGGTATTCAACAAAGACAGTGTCCCTGTTGCTGAGCCTCCCCACTTCCTTAAGCTCTGAAGAGACGATCCCGGTCTCTTCAAAAAGCTCGCGCTTCGCACATTGAAGAGGATCCTCCCCTGAGAGCGCGGAACCTCCCGCGCTGGCCTCCCACATCCCGCCGAAAAGCTTGCCATTGGCTCTCTTCATGAGGAGATATGTTCCGTCGGTATGCTTAACAAGAACATCGCAGACAAGATGGTGAATTCCCTCAGGGATAGGTTCGCCTCTTACAAGGGTCATCCCCTCGATCTTTTCAAATTTACTGCTGTACGCGTCCCACAGTTCCATAGCACAGACTCGGCTTCAGATCATTTTTCAGCTTTTCTAAGCTGACACTTAGTGTGGAACCAGAGGAAGAGCACCATCAGCGCCTCGCCGAACATGCTTATATAGAACATGAGGCTCTGTTTCCTGTCGCCCGAGGGATCCCGCCCTATGAACACACCAAGCACCGAGAAAAGGAACATGGAGAAGCCGGCAAGGAACATGTACGGATCCTTTTTCCTTATCATGAGATATATTCCTGTTCCCATCATGAGGAAGACCGGTATGTAGTTCATCAGTTCTTCCAACATGGCTGCCCACTTAGGAGCACTCTCGCTCTGGGCGTATCTCGTAACGTCACCTACTGTCCTTGCTTCCGTGGTTATAACTATGCCGGCAGCGGTCCCCAGGATCATTATTACGGCGGTAACTATCCAGACGATCCTCGTTATCTTTTTATCAAGGGAAAGCGCGTTGGCGCATATCGGGAAGATCAGAGGCACAAGGAGACAGTGGAATATGTATCTGAACTGACTCAGCGTTTTAAGAAGAGCGCCCTCCTTCATGAATACGCCAAGAGCAAGGATGAGCGAGTCATATAAAAGGCCTATGCATAAAAGACCTATTATGAGAGGTATCGTATTGCTCCTGTCCTTAAAGAATTCCCTGAACATCCTTATTATGGTAAAAACATCAGATATGACCATCAGCCACAGCACATACGGCATGGTCGCTATAAGAAAGCTCCTCATATTATTTTCCTCCGGTTATTCTGTGTTTTTATTATACATCACATGACCTGTGAAATGGCATGTTTTCATTGTGTCTTATCCTCTTTTTGATTTTCTGTATATATGTGTATGTGTTAAAATCCTTTTATAAGCAGTGAATACAAGAGGTGTATTATGGATAACAGGAAGGAACTTATAATAAAGGCGGCTGAAAAACACAGACAGCTCACTTTCGATGCCGAGAGATATATCTGGAAGCATCCGCAGACCGGGTATACGGAATGGCTCGCTAACGAGTATCTTATAGAAAGGTTCGAGACCCTTGGGTATGAGCTCATAAGGGCGGACCGGGATCCCGGATACGGAAAGATCCCCGGATTCTATACTGATATCAAGACCGGAAGGCCGGGTCCCACTCTCTGCATAATGGGAGAGCTCGACGCGCTTGACATCGCTAATCATCCGGAATCGGTAAACGGCATGTGCCACTCCTGCGGGCACAACGCGCAGGCAGCGACAGTGTTAGGGATCGCTGCAGCCCTTAAGGAGCCCGGGATGCTCGACGGTCTGTCGGGTACCATAAGGCTCATGCTCGTTCCTGCGGAGGAGATGATACAGCTCGCGTTCAGGAACGATCTTATAAAACAGGGTACAGTGAGCTATATGGGAGGCAAGGTCGAATTCATGCACAGAGGGTATTTCGATGGCGTCGACCTGGCGATGATGGTCCATCAGAGCTCCGGCGGGGACCGGTATGATTTCGTATGCGGCAGGGGGAACAACGGATGCATGGCAAAGACCATAACATATAAGGGAAAGTCCTCACATGCAGGCGGAGCTCCTCATCTCGGCATAAATGCACAGTACGCGGCGACTCTGGGCATACAGGCGTGCAATGACTTAAGGGAAACGCTTCAGGAGAAGGATCACATACGCTTCCATCCGATACTCAAAGGAGCCAACTGCGCCGTCAACATCATCCCCGATGAGATGGTGATAGAGAGCTATGTAAGGGGCAGGACGATAGAGGCGATGAAACGCGAGAACGTAAAGTTCAACAGGGCTCTTGCGGGAGCGGCGGCGGCTATAGGTTGCAGGCTCCATATAAATGACAAGCCCGGTTATTCTCCGGAGATAGAGGACGGCATGTTCATGGAACTCGTAGAGGATGTGTGCAGGGACCTGGTGGGGGAGGACAGGGTCAATTTCGAATATGACAGCTACAGCACCGGTTCTTCCGATTTCGGCGATATCACCTGTGTGATGCCCGGAGTGCAGTTCAGCACGAACGGAGCAACGGGAACGATGCACGGTATAGACCTTTATCTTTCAGATCCTGAAAGACTGTGCATGAATGCAGTCAAGGCTCAGCTTTTAGTGGCTGACAGACTACTTAAGGATGGTGCTGAAAAGGCAAAGGAGATAGTAGCGCAGTATAAGCCCAGATATGCTTCCATAAAGGATTTCTTTGAAGATATCAAAGCCTTCGATATGGATCAGGAGGCTGTGCTTTACGGCGAGGACGGAAGTATCACTTTAAGATTCACAAAATAAAACAGGAACGGTGATACCGTATACTGTATTTGATCTATCTTATTATTTATGACTGCAAAATCTTTACTTTAATGCATTATCCTTGTGCTAAAAGTAAAGATTTTGTGTTTTAAACTATATAAACAGTAAAGATATCTTAAAAGCAGACATGGAGCTCGCCAAAGATACATCATATCAGGTAAGGTTAAGAAGCAGATTATATGAATCGGGTACTTCATCACTTACATATCCCGAGTCTGAAAAGCCATGTTTTTTATACATCCTTATGGCAGCTTCATCATCTTTCTTCACACATACCTCCACACGGTCGAAACGCCCTTCTTCCCTTAAAGTGTCAAGTATGAGTGAAAGTGCCCTGGAACCGAATCCTCTTCCCTGATAGCGCTCATCTATCATGAACTGCTGAAGATCATATCCCAGGGGCTCATCGGTGAAATCCCTTACCATAGCGACTCCTACCGTCGTATCATCATTCTTTATGACGAAGACCTTTGCGTTAGAATCCCGGTATACATAGCCTCTTGCAAGGATACCCAATGCGGGGGCAAGGAATCCCTTCTGGCAGTCTTTTACCTTAAGAGAAGCGACTTCCATCCAGTTTTCCTCTGTTACTTCAGCCAGTCGTATCATGCTTTTTCTCCTTCTGTCAGCATCTACCCATATTATGCCATCATGTTTTAATAAAGTTCAACCGGCATTGACTAATGATGTATAAAAGGGATATATTGGTACTAAGAAAAACCACTAAAACATTTCAGCATATGATTCTGTTGTTCAGGAAGGGGATAGGTGACTGATGGAATTATTAACTATCACAGGATCGGACGGATACAAGCTTTCGGCAGCTGTCTTCAGAGGAAATGATGCGGCTGCGACCGTCCAGATAGTGCACGGAATGGAGGAGCATAAGGAACGCTACTTTGAATTTGCATCTTTTCTGTCTATGAACGGATTCAACGTGGTCGTTACAGATCTGAGAGGCCACGGAAGCAGCGCACCGGTCCTTTCGCACATCGCTGACAGGAAAGGAGATGAGCTCCTTATAAATGACCAGCAGAAGGTCACGTCATGGATAAAAGAAAACTTCCCCGGACTCCCATTGATACTCTTCGGGCATTCGATGGGGACCATAATTTCGAGGGTGCTTTTGAAGACCGATTCCAAAGAATATGTCAAGGCCGTTCTTTCGGGATATGTGGCCCCGAATCCGGCGGGTGGTGTCGCCGTTGCGCTGGGGAATACCGTAAAGGCTTTCAGGGGACCTAAGAGCCATTCGAAGCTTCTTACGACACTTGCCATGGGCCCGTTCGCCAAGGCAGTAAAGGAAAGGAAGACCGATCTCGACTGGCTCTCATATAATGAGGAGAACGTGAAGGAATATATAGATGACCCGCTCAGCGGTGTCGAATTCAGTACCGGCAGCTATTGCGCTCTTTTCAGCCTTCTTTCGGGAATGGGGAAGACGGGTGAATACCGGGATGTAAATGCGGATATGCCGATCCTTTTAATATCAGGGATCGATGATCCCTGTACCGGAGGAGAAAAGGGAAGGGAAGCGAGCAAGGCTCTTCTTGAGAGAGCCGGATTTAGGAACATAACCGTCATCACCTATGAAGGAATGAGGCATGAGATATTACACGAGAATGATAGGGATCAGGTCATGGGTGATATCCTTGTATTCATGAGATGATGTATAAGAGATAAAGGTAATGAGAATAGCCCTCCCTTAAGGAACGACTTATACGGGAGGGCTCTATATAAAGGAGCGGAAATGAGGACAGCGCTTATAACAGGGGCTGCTGGCGGCATGGGACGGGCCGTGTCGGAAAGGCTTATAAAGGAAGGCTATCGGGTCTATGGGCTCGACATAAGGGACCCTGAGATCAGGGACGGCATGACGTTTATAAGGACGGATCTTACTGATGAGGGGTCCGTCAGAAAAGCCTTTGAAACAGTTTCGGAAATAGAAGAGAAGATAGATCTCATAGTCCTTTGCCAGGGCATATATGATCTCGATTCACTTATAGAGATAGATGAAGAGTCCTTCAAAAGGATATTCGATGTCAACCTTTTCGCTGCCTTCAGGACGGTACGGGCTTTCCTTCCGCTTATGGATGAAGGGGCAAGAGTGGTCATTATTTCCAGCGAGCTTGCGGCTATGGATCCCATGCCTTTCACCGGTCTTTATGCCGTTACCAAGACAGCTCTTGAAAAGTATGCCTTCTCGCTCAGGATGGAGATGCAGCTTCTGGGCAGGCGTGTCTCAGTGGTGAGACCCGGGGCAGTCGATACGGGATTTATCGGAGAGTCTGTCAGACGTCTTGACAGGTTCATGGAAAACACGAAACTCTTTTCGCCCAATGCCGAAAGGTTCAGGCGAATAGTCGGATCCGTTGAATCAAAGAAGATCCCTCCCGAAAGGATAGCGGACATCGTCCTTAAGGCGGCTGAGGCAAAACGTCCCAGGTATGTATATAACATAAACAGGAATCCTCTTCTTAAGCTTTACGGTTTGATGCCTGCAAGACTCAAATGCCTGGCGATAAAAAAGATCCTTAAAGCCTGAGGCGTTAGGGACCTTTAGCGGTCTGATATGATCATGAGGCTTATAAGAGCCTCTTTTTTGTTCAGTCGATTATTATCTCTACCTTCTTTTTTCTTCTTTCCGGAGCTTTAAGCTTCCCCATGAGCTTATGTATAAGGACTATGAGGATGCCAAGACCTGCTACGGCCTTTATGACTATCCTCCATATCTTCCACCTTTCAAAGTAAAGCCCTAAAAGCCTGTCTATAGCCGTTATCAGAACGGACGCGAGCACTATAATCAGAATGTTCCGGGGCCTAAAGATATCCCTTAGCTTTATCCCAGGGAACAGCAGTTTTATAACGAGAATGAAAAGAAGGGCAAGCATTATGATCCCGATAATAAAATGGATCACTGCCTGTACCGCGGGAATGGCAAAAATGGAGGAGACAAGGACGGAAAGTATCTCTCCGATGCCCCATAGAGGCAGTAGCACGAGAGCGCGGACTAAAAGAGGCTGCCCCATCATCCATGCACAGATAGTCTCCCTTACTGTCAGGGGCTCGTATTCATCAGTCTCGACGATGCGTCTCATGCTTTCCGGGCTGTCTTCCACATATATATGGGCTTCGGGATCGCGGTATGCCTCCTTCGTCGTCAGTTCATGGGGGTCTTTTATGATCCTGTTTACAAGCATGCCCATGCCCATGACCGCAGCCGTAACGCCTGCACCTATTTTTCTTTTGATCTCAGAAATGCCTTTCTTCATGATTAAATCATATCATCTGCCGCTGTTCTTCACAACATGACTGAAAGAAGAAAGCCCCGTGATCCGCTGATCCGGGGCAGGTGACCGTTTTTATGATGTTGTCAGATAAGTCTGAAGAAATACAGCTGTCCCGGCTCTATGCCTATGCTGTACGCGTATTCCGTAGGCTCGGGTATTACCGTCGTGGCGTCAGACTTCATCTCCGGCTTGGGCAGCGTCGTCTTTTCAGTGTATACCCTGCCGGTCTCGATGTTCTCTATCCCATTCGATTCCCCGCGGACGATGACGCTCACGGTGTCTTGTGCGGGCCTGTAGGACTGGATGGCGAACACACCGTTGTCGTATGTGAACAGATTGACCTTCGCGTTGCATCCGAGGTACAGTCTCTGTCCCATGCTCATATGCTTTGCGATGCCCTGAAGCACGGCTTTAGGCAGCTTGTAAAGATCCGAGAAGTTCTCGGGCACGTTTAATATGAAGAGCCTGCCTTTTCCGTAATTGTCCTCCGTCATTATCGGGAAGTTATCGTCGCCTGCAAGGAGCGTTATGTCGCAGTGGGTAGCATTCGTCTTGTAGTCGATGATCTCGAACATGACCTTTTCAGGTCCCTCTGCTACCTCGGTGGCACCGTAGTTCGCATGGTTGATCATATACTCGTTGCTTATAACATGCCTATTCGTGAGCCTTACCGATGTCATCTCCTTTATGCCCTTGTTGTAGACCTGTCTTAAGAATCCTACCGTAACGACGGCATTTCCTCCCCTGCGGACATAGGCCTCGAGCTTCTCCATGGCGTCGGGCGCGCAAGCGGCGCTCTGGGCGAAGAAAGTCGTCTCAGCCTTGTCGTTGAAGAAAGGCGTGGGCTCGAACGCGATGCCCGTCATGCCGAGGTAGTTGTACAGCTGATCCTCCCCGTCGGCGTCGAAGGGCTCCCAGGCATGTACGCCTATGGGTTCTCCGGCCTTGCCTATAAGATCGTCTATACGGTAGAGCTCAAAGCCGAGCGGAGGCAGAGCGATGCAATCTATCAGTTCCTCAAAGTTGAAGAGCATCAGCTCGCGTGCCTTGGCAAGCATCGTGAGATTGGCCTGTTCGAACCAGCGGTTGAGGTTGTCCCTTGAGCCGCCCTGGTCTATCCATCGGCCGCCGTTCCTGCCGGGAGCGGTATTCTCAAGCAGCCTTATGATGGAGTAGGATTCGTAGCGCTGAAGATGCTGCGCCGAGTAGTGTGGCTCGCGGGTCTCGGTGCCGGTATAGATCATATCGAATATATCCTTCTGCTTACCGGGATTGTAGCCGGTCTCCTGATAGCTCTCGTACCAGTTGGGATATTTGATTATGAAATTGATATCGGGATTTATGGATCTCGCGAGGTCGACGATCTCCTTTGAGAAGTCCTCCATGAGCTTTAAGCGGTATTCCTTCCAGGAGCGGTCTCCCTTGGCCTCGATGCACATCTCACAGCGGCATGCCGTGAAGAAGAAGTCGTCAAGGATGATCTCGTCGAATACGGAAGCTATGTCGCGGACTATCTGAAGGAATTTTTCGCGGTGGGCCGGGTCTGTATAGCAGAAAGTGTCATAATATGACGGCTTGCGTTCCCCGTTTATTAGGGCAGTGGCCGTGATGCCGCCGGAGGCTTTGATGCCGTTTTTCTCGAATATCTCTTTTACTCTTCTGAGCTTTTCAACGGGGATATCGACTACTCCGCGGTGGTTCTCGATATAGACCTTGTCAAGGTGGATGTATCTCTTGAAGAAGTCGATCCCACGCTGGATTTCTTCCTCGCTGGCCTTGTTTACGTAATACGCATATACGTATGCTGCGACTTTGAAGTTTTTGAAAGCTTCCATATATGAGTCTCCTGTCTGTGCTTTTTATTAAATAGATCAGATCACTTATTTAAAATTTTATCATCGTGATGCTCCTGAGTCAACGAAAGTTTGCGCTTCGGAACGGCTCTTAGCGGGTCAAAACGATAAGACGGCTTGACATGTGAGGCGTATTAAACTACAATTCACATGTAGGTTCTTTAGCTTTATAACATGTTTTTTATGTTCAGAAACTTTCTCTGATGTTTTTGGATGCCTGTTGTTTGTGCGTAAGAGCTTACCCGGTACCGGCAGGGCTTCATAGAGCCACCGGGCATCTATCTGATCAGGAGGATATTTATGGATACAAGGATAATGAAAAAACTGGGGATCACGAATTCCCTTTTGGGACTTGGCTGCATGCGTCTGCCTACGCTTTCTGACGGCAGCATCGATTATGAGCACGGCCAGAGGATGATTGATTATGCTCTCGAGCACGGGATCACGTATTTCGATACGGCTCTGGTATATCACGGCGGGGAAAGCGAGACATTCCTCGGAAAGGTGCTCTGCTCGCGTCATAAGAGGGACAGCTATACGATAGCCACAAAGCTGCCTGTCGGCAGGTTCAATACTCTTGAAGAGTGCAAGGAAGCCCTTGAGACGGCTCTTAACAGGCTTCAGACATCATATATAGATTTCTATCTCCTGCACGGCATAAGCTATGAGGCGTTCAAACGCGCGAAGGGGATGGGAGTCCTCGACTGGATGGTGGAGCTCAAGGCGAAGGGGATAATAAAGCACATATGCTTCTCGACGCACGATACGCCTGCGAACGTTATAAAGATACTCGATGAGTTCCCGTTCGAATTCTGCCAGATGCAGCTCAACTATCTCGACTGGGAGATGCAGGACGCCAAGACGCTGTACGCATATCTCGCGGAGCATGAGATACCGATAATAGTCATGGAACCCGTTCGCGGGGGACGTCTGATGACTATCGAAGGCCCAAAAGTTGACGCCTTGAAGGCTCTTGATCCTTCCGCCTCGCTTGCCAAATGGGCTTTAAGGTTCGTTGCCGATCTTCCCGCTGTAAGCGTGATCTTAAGCGGCATGAGCAATATGGAACAGTTAAAGGAGAATATCGAAACGTTCTCTCCCATAGCTCCGCTTACAAAGGAAGAGCATGAGGCTATAGCTGCGGTAAGGGAAGAGATCCTGGCTGTGCCGGTAGTTCCGTGCACGGGCTGCAATTACTGTGACGTATGCCCGCAGCAGATTGCTATACCCGATATATTTACGAGATACAACGATTATCTGCGCTTCGGAGACCTGAACGGTCTCAAACGCGCGAAACAGCAGATAGATCCCGCAAGATGGGCGGATCAGTGCATAGGCTGCGGCGCATGCAAGGCCGAATGCCCCCAGCACATAGATATCCCCGAGCTCATGAAGAAGATAGCTGAACTTGTAGGGTAAGAGGGAATAAGAACGAAGAGGAACGTTCCGTCAGAAAAGCGCGTTCCTCTTTTGTTTAGTCTTCTTTAATTAGAAAGCTTTCAGTCTACAGGGTCGGCATATTCGAAGACTTTCCTTAATCCTGACTCGCCGTCATGATTAAACGTTACATGTTCCGTAAGGCAGAAGTGCATTGCGTCGCTGGTCCCCTTATAGTAATGTCCCCAGTCGAAACCCGCCCTATAGAATCCGAGCTCGTAGAGCAGATAGTTGATCACAGTCATGGGTACACCGTTCTTTTCCGTTTCCCATTCCCCAGTGTATGTATAGTCATAGTAGGGGATACCGTTTTCTTCCTTTATCCCGTTATATATGAGATTATTATTAACGTCGTCGTCGATCAGCTGTTTGTTATCAAGGCTGTTCGTATTGGGCTCCATGTCGGCGTTTATATCGACTGCGGTACCGAACGCATGGTGGCTTATGGAAACGAGGGATGACGTGAATCTTGCCACATAGCAGCCGTTATAGTCGTCTATGAGCTCTGACGCCCGTATAACGCCTGTGTCACCGTTCGTGCCGCTCACCCTTACGTAACTCGTCTCAAGGAACCTCAGCGCTTCTTTCATATAGGGCAAAGCGTCTTTATGCACCTTCCATTTCTCCATTGAGGGATAGGCTGATATCTCGGTTATGTTGCTTTTTTCCCAGTCGGGATCTGCCATGATATACCTGTCATATACCCACTGGTATCTGTAGAGGAATTTGTCCGTGCTCCCGAAAAAGGCCAGGGCTTCGGGATATGAATCGGGGAAATCATTCTCGTCTATCTGCTCCCACTGATCGCCCGCGATATAGAATCTTCCCTTAAACAGCTCCTTATGGCGTTTCTGCCCCTCCGCCAAGGCGGACACGGTCACCGTATGTACGCCGACAGAGAGCTCGGCCGTATCTATCATATCGGTAAGGGGAGTACCGTGTTCATCTTTTGACATGTCGTAAAGATATACATCACCGCTGTCGAAGCTGACTTCCTTCTCATAGGGATAGACCGGCATCCTGTTATACATACAGGTGACGGTCACCTTAACGGACTTGAGCGGACGGTTCGATTCGATGATGCCGCCCATGAGCCTTTTCTCACCGAGGCTTAAGACCTCGCCGTTTTCCGGAAGGGGGTATCTGCTGTCCTGTGTGAATACTATACTGACTCTTCTGTTTTCAGCGCTTCCGCTTTCAGGATCGAAGGCTGAAACTGCAGGGCCGGCAGCATTGAGCGAAGACGCGGGAAGAGAAGACACCTTTTTCTTTTTCCCGCAGGAACAGAGTGCCAGGAGTACTAAGACTATAAGTGCAGTTTTTTTAAATCTTCTTAGATCCATATCCGTGTCCGTTATACTGTTTTAAAAAAGTATAACCTTAGAGAAAATAAGCTTCAATAAACTCATGTGAAAGGGAAGTGAATTCTTTATAAACAATCATCTAAAAAGAACGGTCAACGAATGATCTGCCTGAACACATGACCGTTTTTGGTGTTTGGTATATAAAAAGGACCGCTTTTGGTGTATATTATATACATAGGGAAAACATCTTAACATCTTTTTTCAGCCGCGGGTAAGAGCGGCATGGAACAGTACAGGCAAAGGCAGGTCTATATCATGAAGATAGGCTTTATCGGCAACGGATGGCGTACGAGAGGATATCTGAGGATAGTAAAACAGGTGCCCGAGAAGTTCGAGGTATCGGGTGTGCTTTTCAGAAACCAGGAGAAGGCAAGGGAGTTTGAGAAAGAGGGTATCGGCAGGGCATTTACTGATATCGACGAATTCCTACAGCAGGATCACGATATGGTATTCCTGCTGCTTCCGAGGGAAGTCGTTCCCGAATATACGGAAAAGATACTCGCTGCCGGTTTTCCGATGTTGTGCGAGACTCCTCCCGGAAACGGGCTTGAGCAGATGCTTAAAGTCTGGGAGCTTAACAAACGCTATAACGCAAAGATACAGGTAGCCGAACAGTATTTCCTCCAGCCGTATCATAAGGCCGTAAGGGCTCTTGCCGACAGGGGCGTCCTGGGGAAGGTAAGTAATCTGAGGATAAGCATGGCTCATGACTATCACGGGATAAGCCTCATGAGAAGGCTCCTTAGCGCAGGGGAGCTTCCCTGCACCATAACGGCTCATAAGTACAGCTTCCCGGTCCTTAATCATATAGGAAGGAACGGGCTTGCTATGGGCTCCAATGAGGTAAAGGACGACATGAGAAAGGTCGCCGCTTTCAGCTTCGATAACGGGAATGTCGGATTCTTCGATTTCGCAAACGAGCAGTATTTCAATTACTTCAGGAGCCGTCACTTAAACGTGCAGGGCACACATGGCGAGATAAACGACTATGATGTCGTCTACTGGAATGGCCACGCTCCCGTTGCAGCCCGCCTCGAGAGGCAGGATATGGGAAAGGACTCGAATCTCGAGGGATATTTCCACAGGGGATTCACATGGAACGGGGAATTTATTTACGAGTGCCCCTTCGCTGAGTTCAAGGAGGCAAGGCTCACCGACGACGAGATCGCGATGGGCTCGCTGCTACTTGGAATGGAGCGCCTTATAAAAACAGGGGAGGAGATATATCCGTTGAGGGAAGCCTTTCAGGACACATATCTTTTCCTTATGATGGACGAAGCCATAAGGACCGGAAAAGAAGTGCATACCTCGGTTATGCCATGGCAGGAATAGGTACAGATAAAAATAAATAGGGAGTAAAAATATGAGAAACAGTGTGAAAGGATTGCCTAAGCCGAAGACATATGAAGGCATGTCCCAGTACAGGCCGCCCCTGTGCTTTGAGCTGGTCGGAAAGAGATTCGAGCTCGTGATGGATGACGGGTATGAATACCTGTTGAGCTTTAAGGACAGGAAGACCCTTGAATACGGAGTGCTGGGAGGCAGCACGGCATCATATGAATATGACTGCTTAAAAGCCGACGATGATACATATCTCGTGAATTTTGAGTACACGGGATCATCTCCGAGGGCAGGCATAGCATTCATACTTGATATGGAACAGAGCCTTGTGACGGAGAATTACTGCACGGTAGGCGAGAATCCGAGATATCCGCAGATGCCAAAGCCTAAGATCATCTTCGGAGCGATAAGAAAAGAAGACGGCACGGTCCCGCATATCAGGCACGGCTATACAGAGGATCTTGTCGGAAGATCTATAAAATGGTCTTACGGTACCTTTGCGGTAGTGCATGTATATTCGAGCGAGCGCTATTACCGTCTTACGATACCCGATGAAGCCTTCGAGAGGCTCAAGAGGGAGAACCCCGAGCGCTATGAGGAATTAAGGAAGCGCAACGGGGAGACCCTGTATGAAGAACCCGGAGACTATATAAAGATCAAGGACGGGATATACGCGTTCAACGCTAACGAGGAGATGGCCTGCAGGGAGGGAAGATTCGGGAGCAACCTGTTCTTCCTCATGAACCTTGACAGGATGCATGACGTAGGAAGGGCTTTCGGGCATAACGACGACGGAGTGCCGGAAAACTATACATACGGAGCTTTCGGAGAATACTACGATACCACCGAGCTCCATCAGAGAAAGAGCACCGAATACATTAGATAAGGAGATATTAGACCATGATGTTCGATTTTACAGACATGCCGTTTTTCGACAACCACACCCACAAGATAGACGTAAGCAACAGGACGATAGAGCCTATCGATCTTGCGAACGCCTTCGTGCACGGAAGGGCTCCCGTAAGACCGATGACGGACGAAGATGTCCGTGAGAGACAGTACAACATAATGAACATGGGCGTCGTTAAGACGATGATATGCCTCATGGCTGAGAAGTTTGGCTGCGAGGCGACGCCTGAAGCCGTGATAGCCGAAAGGAACAGGAGGACTGAAAAGGACGGCTACGGCTATGCACAGGAGCTTTACAGGGAAGCGAACGTGATAGGCGAGGTCGTGGATGACGGTGCCCCCTTCGGCGATCCTGAGCTGAGCTGCTTCCCGGGAAAGATATACAGGCTGTTCCAGATGGATCCCTGTGTCAGAGGGCTTTTAAAGAAGTGCGGAAGCTATGACGAGCTGAAGGAAGCTTTCATAAAGGAAGTAAAGGAAAGGCTCGGTGAAGGCTTCATAGGTATAAAATCCCATATATTCGAATTAAGGGGACAGCCTATAGTTCCCATATCGGAAGACTGTGCAAAGGCGCAGTACAAGGCAGCGCAGGAAGGTGAGAAAAAGGCATTTGAAGATGTATATCTGGCCATATTCCAGGAAGTGCTGATACTTACGCAGGAGCTTGGGTTCTCAGTCCATGTGCATACCGGCTGCACGGGAAACCCGAACGACCTTCAGACTCCCACCGACCCATATGTCATGGCTCCGCTCATGCGCGATGACAGGTTCGCTGACGCAAGGATAGTCCTTCTTCACGGCAATCCGCCTGATTTCGGGCATGCTGCATGGCTGACGCACAGCTATCCGAACGTCTGGGTGGACCTCGGATGGTCGCTTCCGTGGCTCTCTTTAAACATAGAGAACATACTTGAGGAGGTCATTTCGGTGGCGCCGCACAGCAAGATAATGCTGGGTTCCGGCCAGCATGATCATGCCGAGATAGTCTGGGCAGCCTCAAAGATAATAAAGAAGGCGCTTGCCAACGTGCTTGAGAAAAAAGTGAAAGCCGGATATCTCTCGAAGGAGCAGGCGATAGAGACTGCCGAGCAGATACTGTACAAGAACGCTTTACGTCTGTATAAGCTCTAAAAAGGATAAATGAAAAGCCTGCACTGCAGGCTTTTTTCGCTTTATATGAACTTTACCACATCATCGAGAGGCTTTCTTGGCCTCATTACAGGTTCCTCATCTCTGTAGCCGACCGCAATGACCGAAACTATGATTTCCCCGTCAGGTATTGAGAGATATTCTCTTATGGCATCAGGATAACGGATCCCCATTATGAGAGTATCGAGCCCAAGGTCGCTGGCAGCGAGCACGAGGTATGCGTCATGGAGACCTAGGTCATATGCTCCCCATTTGTTTCCAAGCTCTGTCATGGGCTTCCCGTCCCTGAAGGCTACGGTATCCTTCACGAACGTGGTGACTATAAGGGCCGAGTTCATAGTCCGTTTTGCGTTTCCCTCGGGAAGGGCTGTTCTCCGGAACTCCTCGACCTTTTCCCTGTCTTCTATCACGTAGGTCCTTGATGCCTGCAGGTTTGCCCATGATGGAGCCTGCTGTGCGTCTTTTACTATCTTCACCAGGAGCTCGTGCGGTACAGCCTTTTCCTTATACGCCCGTACGCTCCTTCTTTCCTTTATGAGCTGCTGAAAATCCATATGCCTTCTCCTTTATATGCTTTTTTGCCCGGGGGCATTTACTGCCCTCGTACTTTATTCATATTGATTTTACCATCAGTTACGCGTTAGTACCAACACACTGTTTTTATTAAAGGAAATCCGGAAGCAGGGCAGAATTCTATAATTATGGGTGATCCCTTAATACATTTGCTGTGTGAACAGTATCATCGGAGGGCAGTAATGAAGATAGGTATAGTAGGTATTTTCGTGAAGGATCTTGAGGGGGCAAGGAAGTTCTTTGAGGACTATTTCGGCGCAACTCTCGCCTTCGAATACAATAACGAACAGAAGCAGTATTACTCCTACATAATGAATGTCGGGGAAAGTCTTCTGGAGCTTATGACCAAGCCTGAGATAGTGGACGAGAAAAAGGACCCGAACAGAACAGGTTACGCTCATATTGGGATAAACGTAGACAGCCGTGAAAAGCTGGATGAGATAGCTGCCCGTTTCCACGAAGCTGGGTATAAGTTCTTCTATGAGCCCGCGACCGTAGGCGGGAACGAATTAAGAGCGGTGACATTTGAGGATATCGTGCTCGAGGTCTCGTGCTAAAGATCTGATATCATGTAAGATAGCTTAAGGCGTTTTAAGGTGGGCATACTATGGATAAGAACAGCTTTCTTGCGCTTGTAAGGCAGTGTTTTGATGAGATAGAAGGGAATACCGGCTATCTTCCCCTTGAGGATACCGAGATACCAGTGCTTGAGGAGCCGCTTGTGGGATTCGCTTCGGCGGACGATCCCGTGTTTGAGCTTTTCAGCGATGAGAACGTGATAGGACCCGAATGGAGATCCCCAGGGGAATGGCTTAAGGGAGCAAGGACGGCAGTCGCTTTTTTCTTCCCGTTCACCGAAGAAGTGAAAAGAAGGGTCAGGGAGAAAAAGGGACCTGTAAGCGCGGCATGGAATATCTGCTACGGCAGGAACAATTATCTCGTGAATCAGTTCACCGATTCCCTTATCGCGCGTCTTGAAAAAGAGGGGATAAGAGCCTGCGCTCCGGTAAGGTCACCCGATTTCAGAAGGAACGTTATAATGACGGTAAACGGGGAAGCTGAAGACCTGCATTATTCGGTCTCATGGTCAAACAGGCATATCTGCTATGCCGCGGGGCTCGGTACTTTCGGCATACACAGGCATATCATAACAGAGAAGGGATGCTGCGGGACGCTCGGGTCGATAGTCATGGACCTTGAGATAGAGCCTACAAAAAGGCAGTATAAAGAAATATACGGATACTGCGATAAATGCGGGAGATGCATTAGCAGATGCCCCGTAAACGCCATAACGAAAGAGCATTTACGGAATCTTAAGATATGCAGCAAGCATGCAGGGGCTCTGCGTGAAAAATATGACGGAGCGATGTGCGGGAAATGCCTTGTCGGCATACCCTGCGAAAGTGCTGTCCCGTCAGATACCTCCGCGAAGGATGAAGCCTGCGATAAGGTATGACTGGGCTATGATATAGGTCAGCATCACGGCGAATCCACCGTGATCTGTTCTTTTAAGGAAGATCTCGCGCGAAAGGATGCAGTCTGAGACAACAAAGAAAACTGATCCGATAAGACATATAAGATAGGGCAGGGCAAAGCCTGAAGCGAAAAAAAGGTACAGGGAAGCTGCCCCGGTGGATGAGAGGAATACGGAGTATATGATGCCCAGAGGCCTGAATCTGCCGCTGCAGTGGGAAACGGCTGCCTTCCATGCGATAAAGACCGTGAGTAGCATGTAAAGGATGGACAGATATCCTGCAGGAAGCCATTCCCTAACTGAAAGGATCATGCCAAGCGAATAGCTTATATGGCCCATTGCAAAGAAGATGATCCCTCCGATGCTGTTTATGTCCCTGTCTCCTAAAAGGATCACGTCTCCTGCCCATCCGAAAAAGAGCGCAGCAAGTATGAAGACGTTCGGATGCTCCGAGAAAGTCGCATATATCACGGCAAGCACGGGCATGAGGAGCGTCTTTCCCATGATCCGCATCGCGCTTCTGCGTTTCAAGTATCCCACAAGCGTCAGGATTATGGTAATAGAATATATGACTGTTAGAACGGTCTTGGTCATATCCATGATAGTCACCTGATAAAATGATTATATCATGGGGAGGTCCTGTATATGAATAGCCCGGCAGAATATACAGGCGTTTCATTTTTATAAAACAGCCGGGAAATAAAAACAGAAAGGTCATAAGATTTGGACGTAAAAAAAGAAAGACCCGATAAGATCAGGATAAGAGGGGCGAGGGTCCATAACCTGAAGAATATCGACGCGGATATCCCGCTTGGCGGAATCGTAGGGATAGCAGGAGTCTCGGGCTCCGGAAAATCATCGCTTGCTCTTGGAGTGCTTTATGCGGAAGGCTCAAGAAGATACCTTGAATCGCTTTCCACGTACACAAGGCGGAGGATGACACAGGCCGCGAAGGCCGATGTCGATGAAGTCCTCTATGTGCCTGCATCACTTGCGCTTCATCAGCGGCCGGCCGTACCAGGCATCCGTTCGACCTTCGGGACAGGGACTGAGCTTCTCAACAGCCTGCGTCTCATGTTCTCAAGGCTTGGAAGCCACAGATGCAAAAACGGACATTATCTCTCTCCGTCCATGGCGGTCGCCGCCGAGCAGGAGCTCATATGTCCGGAATGCGGCGATCATTTTTACGGGCCCGGGGCCGAGGAGCTCGCCTTCAACAGCCAGGGCGCGTGCCCTAACTGCGACGGTACCGGGATCGTGCGTGTCGTGGATGAACCCACCCTTGTGCCTGATGAATCCCTTTCCATCGATGAGGGGGCGGTCCTTCCGTGGCAGACTCTGATGTGGTCTCTTATGAAGGATATTGCAAGAGACCTTGGAGTACGTACCGACGTTCCTTTCAGGGAGCTGACGGAAAAGGAAAGAGAGATCGTTTTCCACGGACCCGCGGTAAAAAGACACATCGTCTATCAGAATCAGACGAGCGGAGCTGCCGGAGAGATGGATTTCACATACTTCAACGCAACGTATACCGTTCAGAATGCTCTTTCCAGAGTAAAGGATGAGAAGGGCATGAAGCGCGTCGAAAAATTCCTAAGACTGTCGGTATGCCCGGAATGCGGAGGGACCAGACTCTCGGAAAAAGCAAGGGAGCCCAGGATAATGGGAATAAACCTTGCGGAAGCCTGTAAAATGACGTTAAGGGAATCAGTCAAATGGGTGTCGGAAGTTCCGGATTCCATGCCTGAAGAGATGAAGCCCATGGCAAGGAGCATATGTGAGTCATATCTTTCGGTATCAAAAAGACTCATGGATCTGGGGCTGTCCTATCTGACTATTGACCGGGCGGCGTCAACGCTCTCTACCGGTGAAAGGCAGAGAATGCAGCTTGCAAGAGCGGTAAGAAACAGGACCACAGGGGTGCTTTATGTGCTTGACGAACCGTCTGTAGGGCTTCATCCCGCAAATATCGAAGGACTTACCGGTGTGATGCATGATCTTGTAGCTGATGGAAATACTGTCCTGCTCGTAGATCATGACGTCCAGATACTTAAGGAATCCGACTGGCTGATAGAGATGGGGCCGGGAGCCGGCGCTGACGGAGGCAGGATACTGGCGGAAGGGACTCTTGACGAGATCATGGCAAACGGTGCTTCCGTTATCGCACCGTTCCTTAAGGGAAACAGCAGTATTATAAGCGGACCTTCTCTTCACAGTCTTAAAAATGCCGGATATATCCGTATGAAGACACGCCCTGTGCATACTGTAAAAGCACTAGACGTTATGATACCTAAGGGACAGCTGACTGTGATCACCGGCGTTTCAGGATCCGGAAAGACCACGATGGTGCTTGAGAGCCTTGTACCGGGGCTTGAATCACTGATAAGCGGAACGGCACTTCCTGAACATGTTGAGATGATAGAGGCTGAGGGTATAAACCATGTAAAGCTGATAGACGCATCTCCCATAGGCATAAACATCCGCTCCACGGTAGCGACCTATGCAAATATCCATGATGAACTGCGGAAGATATTTGCCAGGAGCAGGGACGCAAGGGAGAAAGGATACAGGGCAGGAGATTTCTCATACAATACGGGCTCGCTCAGGTGTCCCGTATGCGACGGGACCGGGTCTGTGAGCCTTGACGTGCAGTTTCTGCCGGATGTCGATATACCGTGTCCCGAATGCAGAGGCTCGAGATATTCTAAGGCTGCGTATACGGTAAAGATCAGGAACAGGGCAGGGGAGGAAAGATCCATGCCTGAGCTCATGTCGATGGATGTCGGCACAGCTGCAGATTTCCTTAATGATATGAAGAGCGTCGCACCGAAGCTGTCCGTGTTAAAAGAACTGGGTCTTTCATATCTTACGCTTGGAGAGGAGACACCGAGCCTTTCGGGAGGAGAAGCGCAGAGGCTCAAGCTCGCGAGCGAGATGGGAAGGATACAGGAAGACAGTCTGTTCGTTTTTGACGAACCGACGATAGGCCTGCATCCTCTCGATGTTATGACTCTGCTCAGGGTCTTCAGGACACTTATAGACAACGGAGCCACGGTAGTGGTGATAGAGCATGACCTTGATGTGATACGGAATGCCGATCATGTGATAGACATGGGCCCCGGGGGCGGGGATGAGGGCGGCAGGATCGTTGCCTGCGGTACTCCTGATGAGATCAGAGCATGCAAAGACAGTGTCACCGGCAGATTCATATAGGAATGGCCTGCATATCGGCCGATACAGAAGAAAACTGGACGGTGAAACACCAAAAGAGTTGAACCGCTTCCGATGTTGATATATATTTGCATGTGTACTGCAAATAAAGGCATCAGAACCTGTTACAGGTTAAAGGAGGATCAAAATGATAAGAAAGAGCATAGTTCTCATACTTGCTGTTCTTGCAGCGATGCTTGTTTTTGCTTCTTGCAAGCCGGCAAAGGAAAGTGAAGAGCAGTTATCTCCCGACAGTTTCAAGACATTCGCCGATATTTCATCAGCCCTGCCGGAAGAAAAATGGACCTGGCAGCTGAACGGAACAACGGTCGGATACATGTTCGAGCTGAACGGCAAATACTACAGGGCACTGTCTGAGATCGATGAGGAGACGGCAGACAAGATACTGGAACTCACCTTCGGCAACGAAGAAGATATGAAAGAATCGGAAAAGATGGTCTCCGCGATCGAGATAGGCAATGTCGAAGATATCACGGACGACCTGCTTACAAAAGATGAGATGGCTCAGTATAAGGGGAAGAAGGGCCAGGTGTTCTTTGACGAAGACTGGGAAGAGCAGGGATATATGCTTGAAAGCATGGTGTTCTATCTAAGCCATGGACATTTCCTGTACAGCGTTACCTTTGAGGGGAGCGTACCTGAATCCGAGTGGGATTCATTCGAATATGGCAATATCGCCGATTTTACCGTAAAGTCCGTCGAGTTACAGACAATGGGTCCGAACATAATAGACTGACTTATGTGAAAGAGACAAAAAGGCATCGCCCGAAAAAACTTCAGGCAATGCCTTTTTTATTGTCAAAGGACGATATCTATCTCAAAGCAGTCTATCTCACCCTGTCGAAGTGCAGGCAGCATACAGGACATCCCTCAGCTATGGTGCCTCTTAATTCGAAACTCAGGAACGGGAAGACCTTCGCGAGCTCTCTGTCGCCTTCCATGGTGACGTCGCAGAGATGCGCTATCTCCTCAGGGCTCCTTCCCTGTTTTTCCCATGCAGCTACATAGGGGCAGTAATGGAAATGGATCTCAAGCTCATCCTCGGTGTTTTTTACCGTCTCCATCTCGTACACGTCATGATTGTGATCCGTTCCGAAGATCCTTCTGAATTCATCAAAGCTGTCAGGATCATCCATGCAGTCCCTCATCCTCTTGCCGTTGTCGGAACCGTATTTCCCTATGGCTCTTCTTGCGAAATCATCGCTGATACCTTCCTGCTTTGCCTCATCGATCATATTTCCGATCGTATCGGCTCTCCTTCCGCTGATCTCTCTCATTCCGTCGACTGCGAAATTCCTTATGGAAGGTACGTTATTGTCAAATGCCATCTGTATCGCTCCTTTCAGATACTTTAATTATTCCTGACTGGATATATGATATGATACCACATAATCAGAAAATGAGCACTCTTGTCCCGTATGGCTCGAGCGTGATCTCTCCCTTTACGGCATCTCCTGTTATCATATCTTTCATCTCTCCTTTTATTTCGGCTCTGTGCTGTGAGCAGTCGAAATTGAGAAGGAAGGCGGCTTTTCTGCCGTTTCCAAGCTCTCTTACCGCAAGCTCCGTTTCGGGATCCGTGTCTATTATGCCCCTAAAAGGCTCTGCCATGCCAAGATACTTAAGGAGAGCTTCTGCTGTACCGGCATTTATCGCAACGGCAACATAGATGCATCTTCCGCTGCCAAGACGGTGAGCCGTCACTGCCGGCAGGCCCTTCACATCTCCTGTCTCAAACACCGAAAGCACATCAGTATCTCCTTCAGCCCTGATATAATCAGTGAAGCCTTCGGCTCTAAGCTCTGTTCCGTTTAATGTGAAGCGTATGTCTTCCTCGTTTGGACCAATATTGGAGTATTCGAACACATCGACTCCGGCAACATCCCTCAAAAGACCCGGGAGCAGCCGCATCGGGCATCTGCCGCTTATATCCTTCACGCCTGTCCTGGCGCCTAATATAAGCGTGCCACCTTCTTTCACGTAATCCCTCAGGAGCCCGGCGCGTTTTTCCGTTATTATATAGGGATGCGGATAGAAGAGGGCCTTATATCTTAAGAGGCTTTCCATTTTGGTGTCATCTTTGAGATCAAGGTAATCTACAGGGGAGTGGGTGAGCTCTGAAGCCCTGAATATCCCCATGTCGCTTATATCGAGCAGTTTTCCGTGGGTCATATCTATCTTAGCGTCCCAGTCGTTGTCATAGTCACGGACTATGGCGATATCAGCGATATACCTGCTGCCGGCTATATCCTTAAGGCTGTCGAGCTTTTTTGACAATGCCGCTGCTTCATCAAGCACCCTGTTGTCCCTGTTTGACCAGGGAAGCAGCCCGTTCCAGTATATCTCGGTGCCGAAGGTGCATGTGCGCCACCTGAAGAAGCTTATATAATCGGCTCCGTGAGCTATGCTCTGCATTGCCCAGAGCGTCATCTGGCCGGGTTTCGGAAGGGGAGCCGGTATGTTGTGGACCCATCCGTTCGAGCCTGACTGCTGCTCCATGACTCCGAAATGCGGGCAGATGGATCTTACAAGGGAAAGGCTTCTGCTCCATCTCCTGTCCCTAAGCCCTGACCATTCGTTCACTTCGTTAGTCGCGAAGTTTGAATATGAGTCGTACATATAGATGTCAAGGGAGCTGTCTGTCATCAGATGATTGTCCATATTGCCGAACATGCCGTTAGTAGTGATGAAATCGTTCTCCTTTTTATACTTCCTTATGATCTCAGCCTGAAGGGAGCAGTAGGAAAGAGCGCTTTCTGAGATGAACCTTATGTAATCGAGATGCTGGTGCGGATTTATGAAATCGTTATTGGTGGTCCTCGGAACGAATATCTCGTCCCAATCCGTATATGTCTGGTTCCAGAAAACCGTTCCCCAGGCGTCGTTAAGCGCGTCCAAAGTCCCGTACTTTTCCTTAAGGAAGGATCTGAACGCGATGCTGTCGGAAGCTGAATAGAACATATCGTTCTCACAGTTGAGCTCGTTGTCTATCTGCCAGCCTATTATGCTCTTCCGTTTCCCGTAATGTGACGCGATCTTTTCTACTATCCTTTCCGTCAGCTTTTTGTAGACCGGTGAGTTGTAGTTGTACTGCCGCCTCATGCCGTGCCTTATAAGGACTCCGTCCTTCCTGGCGTTAAGCACCTCGGGATATTTCTCTGTGAGCCATGCCGGGGGAGTGGCCGTAGGCGTACAGAATATGACCTTCATGGGAGTCGTTTCGACAAGGTCCATGAATTCGTCGAAGAATGAGAAATCGAAGGTCCCTTCAGTCAGCTCACACTTCGACCACGCGAATTCAGCTATCCTTATAGTGTGTATCCCGTGGCTCAGCATACGCTCGATATCATCTTTCCACAGTTCCTTAGGCCAGTGCTCAGGATAGTAGCATGTGCCTATGGAAAGTCTGTCAAAAATCTGTCTTTCTGTCATATCAGTTCTCCTTTTTGGGAAAAGGCGCCCGTACCTTGGTGTGCTCTCCGTCAAGCAGACAGTAAAATATCATAAGGTTTTCGTGCAAGAGCATCCCTCGTGGGTGCTCTTGTTTCGTTAGGCAGCGAGTTTCATCGCCCGCACTTCCATCGGCGTCAGGATGCCTAGGTTTCTTTG
>JAFWWA010000044.1 GCA_017523755.1 Christensenellaceae bacterium
CTTTGATTATCCTTTTCATCAGCCTTCTTGTTATTCTCTGATACCGGCCTGCTATTTCATTTTCTTCCGCGAATCTCTTTCCGCATTCCGGGCATCTGTACCGCCTTTTATTGTAGTGCAGTATCGTCTTTTGTCCTGATATTTCCTCATCTTTCAGCTGCTGTTCCCGGTAATCGTGTACGTGATTTACTTTCGATCCGCACTTTGGACATATCATTTCTTCCTGCTTTAACCTGAAATAGATATGTATCTCTCCATAGACATTTATTACCTTTTTTATCTCCAGACCTTTTATTCCTATGATTTCTTGTATACAATTATTATTGTCGAGCATGACTTGTGCCTCCTTGTTTGAGTTATTTGTGGTGATTTAATTTTAAACTAATGTCGCACTTTATGCTCGATTTTTTTGCAACAAAAAATGTTGAAGTGCTTTCGCACCCCAACATTTATTGTAGAACCGACATATTTAAAAGCATGCACAGGCATGCTTTTTTCTTTTCAGCATATTTTCATGATGCTATACTAAATAAAGATAAATAACAGGAGGTCAGCTATGACTACAGAGAATGCTGTTAAAGCTTTCCGCGACGTTCAGAGAAAGCTCCATGCCTATTACCACGCGATGGGGCTTATAAGCTATGATACCATGACCACAGGCCCTTCGGATGCTTCCGAAGGCAGAGGCGTGACGCTCGGCATACTGTCCGAGGCAGCCTATGAGCTCGAGACCTGCAAAGAGACGAAGGACCTCGTATCCTTCCTTCTTGAGCACAGGGATGAGCTTGACCCGCAGGCAAAAAGAGAAGCGGAAAAATTCAATGAGGGAAGCGAATATGTCTCGAGCATACCCGCAGGTGAATATACCGAGTACGAGATGCTCCTCAACAAATCCCAGGAAGTCTGGAAGAATGCCAAGAGCGCTAACGACTTCGCATCTTTCGCACCCTATCTTAAAAAGATAGTAGAGACGAACATAAGATTTGCAAAGTACTACCGTCCGGATCAGGACGTGATGGATACCCTTTTAGGCCGTTACGAGAAAGGCTTAACTACTAAGGAGCTCGACAGTTTCTTCGGTTCTCTCCGTGCAAGGATCGTGCCGCTCCTTAAGAAGATAAAGGAAGTGCCTCAGATCGACGACGCCTTCCTTCATCAGTATTTCCCCAAGGATAAGCAGGAGGAATTCTCCGATTACCTTATGGAAGTGATGAGGATAGACAGATCGCACTGTACCATAGGCGAGACTGAGCATCCGTTCACGACCAATTTCAACAAGAACGACGTCAGGATCACGACCCATTACTATATGAACGACCTTACGAACTCCATGTACTCCGTCATACACGAGAGCGGACACGCCACATACGAGCTCAACAGCGGCGACCAGTACGAATACACCTGTCTTGCCGGCGGAGTCTCCATGGGTATACATGAGAGCCAGTCGAGATTCTTCGAGAACTATATCGGCAGGAGCCGTGAGTTCTGCAGTCTCATATTCCCTAAGGTATGCGAGCTGTTCCCGGAGCAGATGAAGGGAAAGACCGCGGAGGACTTCTACAGAGGTGTCAACAAATCCGAGCCCTCGCTCATCCGCACACAGGCTGACGAGCTCACCTACCCTCTCCATATAATGGTAAGATACGAGATCGAAAAGCTCCTGCTCACAGGAAAGATCGATGTCGACGAGCTCCCAAGGGTATGGGCGGAAAAGATGGATGAATACCTTGGCATCGAAGTCCCCGATGACACCCGCGGCGTGCTTCAGGACAGCCACTGGGGCGGCGGCATGCTGGGATACTTCCCGACATACGCGCTTGGGAGCGCTTACGGCGCACAGTTCCTTGACAGCATGCAGAAGGATATCGACGTGTTCGGTTCGGTCGCAAAGGGCGATCTCTCGCCTGTTATAGGCTGGCTCACCGATAAGATCTATAAGCACGGCTCGATGATAGATCCCAAGCCTCTCTTCGAGGCGGCGGTCGGAAAGCCGTTCGACCCGTCCTACTTCACCGAATATCTCGAAAAGAAATACGGGGAACTGTACGGAGTATGAAATGAAAACAGAAAAGAGGGTACTTAATATTGCAACCCCTTCTTCTGACTGTTATGAAAAGGCACTGCGGAAATTTTTCGCAGTGCCTTTTAGACAATTTCCCTGTTCTTTTACCAATTCTTTAGTTTTTGAGGCTTTTGAGGCTCGGGTCCTTTCTTTACCAGATCATTCCTGGTTAGTTCAAAAATGATGTCAACAACATCCATCGTTGTGTATCCATCATGGCCTCCGCTTATCGTTATCTCACCTGTGGATGATACAAATCCCGAAGCCCCTTCGGAAAGGCCGGATGAATACACGGTCTCAGTATGTGTGTGCTCTATTTCTTTTATCTGATAACCGTTATCCGTTGCCTTAACCAACATATCCGCTAAGCTCTTCCGGGTCAGGTAATCCATATCCTTATAGCCCCGCTCATTGAAATCTATTACATGTGATATACCGTTTCCGGCTTTAATCCCTAAAGGAAGCATTGATGAGCCTGCACCCATACGTAACTCATCCACCTTAAGCGAGCTGATATCGCCAAGCGCGGCGCCGTTTATATAGATCACGGCCATCTCCGGCCTTTCCTTCCTTATAAGCGCGGTCATTTCCCTTACGATCGGGTTTTTATTCAGTCTGGCTGCATTGATAGCCTCTGCAGTACGCGACTTTTTATAACTGCGTCCGAAATATATACCGCCAAGTACAAGTATCGCAAGACAGAGCAGGAATGGGATCGGTGTGGGGTTTTCAATAAGCAGTACCATAGCGGAATGGATAAAAAGCAGTATATACGCTACGACGAGTACACCGAGTATCAGCGTTATCACTGTCTTAAGGAATCCCTTCAAGAGATTATTGCGGAGCGCAAAAAGAAACATAACGACAAGGAGCACCGCTGCTGACAGCAGAACGAAGAAAAATCCGTCCCACATTCTTATAAGATTATCAAGTTTCATGATCTCTCCTTTGAGCTTTGAAAACATCGATATACGGCCAAAAAAACTATATCCGCGCCTTTGATTATATCATCAAGGGTAGCGTATTATCAATCCGCCCCGGTAATCAAAGAACGGGCTGCTGATGCAGTCCGTTCCGGTTTTTTATAACTAATACCAAATCAGGCAAGATAGTCCTCGTAAGCCTTCTCCATGAGCAGGAAGAATGACTGCCCTTCGGGGGAAACTCCCGATTTGTCAAAGGTCGGTGCACCACAGCATTCCCTTATGAGACCGTAATCGTCTTCCTGGGCTTCGGCCGCCTTCCTCATCTTATCAGCATACGCGATATATTTCTCATCTATCCAGCCCGCCTTTACTCCCCTGTAGATCGTGTATGCGAACATCTGCGGGAAGTTGGTCTCCCTGAATGTCGAAGGGTCGTTTATAACGTCATGGAAGAGCCCGTCCTCCCTCATATACTTTAAGGCGCTGTCCATTAAGATATGGACCTTCTTTATAAGATCCTTCTTCTCATCGGCATAGCTGTCGGGAAGGAACGCGATGACTCTTGCGAGCCCCGCCATGGCCCAGCCGTTTCCTGTACCCCAGTTGGCCTTCCTGGCAAAATCCTTTTTGTCGTCATCCCACATGTGGGCAAGGAGCCCTGTCTCGGGCAGGAACAGAAGATCCCACCATCCGTAGATCTGCTTTAATGCCTCGTCATAGTATCCCGCCGCCGCAAGGAACGGAGGCGCCATGTAGAATGAGTCGACCCACATCTGGTTCATGTCGTCGAAATGATATATGATGCCGTCGGCGTTCCTCGGAGCCTTATTCAGTATCCACTCAAGAAGATCGTCGAGCCCCTTCTTGAAATACGGGTCCTTAGTGAGCTCCCAGCACCTGATGAGAGACTCTCCCATGCTGCACGGATCGGTCACGGCGTTCGGTATACCCATCTCCGCTACCCTTCCGTCAGGAATGGCCCTGTATATCCCCTCTTTAACCATGAGCAGGACTATGTCCATATCTCCCTGCTCAAGAAAAGCCTGTGTTGCCGTGCCCTGCTCCCAGCTGTATCTCTGCATGGCAAGGAGCGCTTTTTTAGCTCTTGAAATGTTTTCTTTCCTAACAAGATAGCGGTCGTTCTCCATCGTATCCCATCCTTTATGTTTTTTGTTTTGGTGATATAAAATATTATACATTACCTTGCCTAAGTCATCAATAGCGAAGCCTGCCGTTGTTTTGAGGCCTTAAAAAGATTATACTTTTATATGTACCTGAACTTTATCGACCTTATGGAGGGATGTCCATGCCCGTTATAAATACAGATATAGGCGGAGCCGCCTGTACTCTCCTCATACCGCCTGACAGATGGAACGCTCCGGGCCTCCCCTGCTTCTATGTGAACGGGGGATCCGACTCATCTGAGCTTTTTAATGACATAGAGCGTCTCTACTATAAAAAGAACAGTTCCCTTGGCCCCCCTTTCGTCATGATAAGCCCCTGCACATCGGACTGGGACAGGGACTATTCGCCGTGGAAGGCGGAGGTATCAGGCCGCGTCTATGACGGGGAGGCGGACAGGGTCCTTGAAAGGATAAAGGAAAAAGTCGCTCCCGCAGCCGAGGAGCTGTACGGGACGGATCCAATGAAACGTATCACGATGGGATATTCCCTTGGAGCCCTGGCTTCGCTCTATTTCTTTACCAAGGACAGTTTCTTTCGTGCCTGCGCCTGCCTTTCGGGATCCCTCTGGTTCCCTGGCACCGTGAGTTATATTAAAGAGACTGAAATAGAGTCTGGAAACGGGCGTCTCATGTATCTGTCGCTCGGGAAAAAGGAGATAAAGACGCGCCATCCCCTGATGAAGCAGAACGGGGAATACTATGAAGAGGCGTTAAAGCGCTTCTCTGAGGTCCTGGGAGAGGACAGTTCTGTCTTCGAATGGAACAACGGGGGCCACGGCTTCGAGGTCACGGAACGCCATTTAAAGGCGGTAAACTGGATACTTGAAAGGATATGACAAAATGCGGCAGGAGCCGCTTTTAGCATAAACGGATCGACAGAAAGGAAACATCATATGATACGATTTTCGGATATCGAATACAGAAGGCCTGACCTTAAAAAGGCAGCGCAGGAACTTACTGAAGTCCTTGAGAGATTCAAGGCAGCGGAAACTTTCGAGGAAGCCGACAGGCTGTTCCTCGAGCTCGACAGCTCGATGAGCGATGTGAACACCATGTGCACCGTAGCCAGCATAAGGAACTCGGTCGATCTTTCGGACCCGTTCTATGCCGGTGAGATGAAATACATAAACGCAGAGATGGCAATGCTCATGCCTCTTAACAAGATGATAAACCATGCTATCCTCAATACTCCGTTTAAGGACGCCCTTAAGGCAAAATACGGCGAACAGATATTCCGCCTGCTTGATGCCGGGGAACGGGTCATAGCCGAGGAGAATATCCCTCTTTCGATAGAAGAGTCGGAACTCTGCGACGAGTATAAGCTCTTAACGGCTTCATGCTCATGCGAGTTCATGGGCGAGAAGAACAATTTCTACGGGCTCCTGAAGCACATGGAATCGACCGACAGAAACGAGAGGAAAGCGGCTTTTGAGGAATGGGCCCGCCTTTATGAGGACATCTCGGACAGGCTCGACGGCATATATGACAAGCTTATAAAGAACAGGGTGAAGCAGGCAGAGAACCTCGGTTTTGGCTCATTTACCGAAATGGCATATCTCAAGCGCAGAAGATTCGACTATAAGCCCGGTGATACCGCCAGGTTCCGCGGATATGTCGAAAAATACGTGACCCCGTTCATAAATGATATGTTCGAAAAGCAGAGGAAGCTTTTAGGCATTGATAAGCTCCACTGGTATGACGAGAAACTGTCCTTCCCCGAAGGCAACCCCACGCCTCACGGGAGTACTCAGGATATGATAGACGCTACCCTTAAGATGTATGAGGAGCTGTCTCCCGAGACCGGTGAATTCTTCCGCTTCATGAGCAGATATGAGCTGTTCGATCTCGAGACAAAGCCCAACAAGCGCATGGGAGGCTATACCACTTCGCTCGACTCATATAAGGCGCCTTTCATATTCAGCAATTTCAACGGCACGGCAGCCGACGTCGACGTTCTTACGCATGAAGCCGGCCACGCCTTCGAGGCGTATATGGCTTACCGCACCCAGGTGCTGAGCGACTATACGTATTCCACGAGTGAGATCAACGAGATCCACTCCATGACCATGGAGCACTTCACGTATCCCTGGATGGACCTCTTCTTCGGAAAGGACGCGGGCAGGAGAGTCTTCACCCACCTTCTTGACGCTCTGGGCTCAATCCCCTACCTTGTCTCAGTCGACGAGTTCCAGCACAGGGTCTATGAGAAGCCGGACATGACCCACGAAGAACGCAGGGCATGCTGGAAAGAGATCGAGAACAGATATATGCCCTGGAGGGATTACGACGGCAATGAGTTCCTCATGAGCGGCGGATTCTGGATGCAGAAGCAGCACATATTCATCTATCCGTTCTACTATGTCGACTACGCTCTGGCACAGACCTGCGCTTTCATGCTGTATAAGCGCATGTGTGAAGACAGTAAAAAGGCATGGCACGATTATCTCGAGCTCTGCAAGAGAGGCGGCAGCCTCGGATACTTCGAGACCTTAAGGTCAGCTGACCTCGGGATCCCCTTCGATGAGAAGGTGTTCAGCGATACGATCGGCTTCATCAAGGATAAGATACTCGAGCTTGAAAAAGAATGCTGAAGGCATGAAAAAAAGCGGACCTGCGGGTCCGCTTTTTCATATATACCTTTTATGACGGCTGTCAGTTCTTTGCGATCTGCTCAGCTACCTCAGCAGCGAGGTCATTGACTCTCTTGGTGAGGCCTTCGCCCATCTCCCAGCGTACGAAACGTCTTACCTGGATGTTCTCGCCGATCTTTGCGACCTTCTCTTTTACGAGATCGCCGACTGTCTGATCGGGGTTCTTGACGAACGGCTGATCGAGGAGGCAGATGTCCTTAAGGAATTTGTTCATCCTTCCGTCTACCATCTTCTCAAGGATTGCGTCCGGCTTCGGCTTTGCAGCCTTGCTGTTCTCTTCCTTTGCAGCAGCTATCTGGATCTCTCTCTCTTTTGCCACGACCTGGGGATCAACGTCCTCTTCGCGTACGAACATCGGGTTCGAAGCTGCGATATGGAGAGCTATGTCATGTACCAGTTCCTTGAACTCATCGGTCCTCGCGACGAAGTCTGTCTCGCAGTTCACTTCGAGCATGACGCCGATCTTGCCGCCCATGTGGATGTAGCTGTCGACGATACCTTCAGCCGCGATCCTTCCGGACTTCTTCACTGCTTTTGCAAGTCCCTTCTCACGGAGATAGTCGCTTGCTCTTTCTATGTCACCGCCGCACTCTACAAGAGCTTTCTTGCAGTCCATCATGCCGGCGCCGCTTCTTTCACGTAATTCTTTTACTGCACTTGCAGTTACTGTGATATCTGCCATTTTTATTCTCCTATACCGTATTCGTTTTAAGCTTCTGGCTGAGCTTCGGTGATCTCAGCTTCGACTTCCTCGGCGATCTCTTCAGCGATCTCAGCCTCGGTCTCGTCGTCTGTCTTCACTTCGACTTCCTCGAATTCCTCTACCTGCTCGCCCTGTTTTCCTTCAAGGACTGCATCGGCGATCTTGCCGGCGATGAGCTTCACGGCACGGATAGCGTCATCGTTTCCGGGGATGGGGTAATCGATCTCATCGGGGTCACAGTTGGTGTCTGCTATAGCAACGATCGGGATGCCCAGAGCGCGTGCTTCTGCAACAGCGATCCTTTCCTTCCTCGGGTCAACTATGAAGAGTGCGCCGGGGAGCTCGGTCATGTTGCGGATACCGCCGATATTGGTCTCGAGCTTTTCCTTCTCATGCATGAGCTTGATGACTTCCTTCTTGGGAAGAAGATCGGATTCGCCTGACTCGACAAGGTTCTCGATATAAGCGAGACGGTTTACTCTGCCCCTGATGGTCTTGAAGTTCGTGAGCATTCCGCCCAGCCATCTGTTGGATACATAGTGCATGTTGCAGCGCTTTGCTTCCTGCTCGACGGATTCCTGAGCCTGCTTCTTCGTTCCTACGAACAGTATGGGCTTGTTCTCCATAGCGACGTCGCGTATGAACATGTAGGCGTCATCCATTTTCTTCATCGTCTGCTGAAGGTCGATGATATGGATGCCTGAACGCTCTGTGAAGATGAACTTCTTCATCTTGGGGTTCCATCTGCGTGTCTGATGGCCGAAGTGTACACCAGCTTCAAGAAGCTGTTTCATTGAGATTACTGACATTCTAATGTCCTCCTTATTTGTTATAACCTCCCTTTGCATCATCTGCATCCGCCACCCGTATAAGGCACAGGCGTATACATCCGCAAAAGTGCGTCATCCTTTGTATGATATCATGTATCTTTCACAAATACAATAAAAATCGGTATTTTTTCGTACTGCCGCGGCATACCCCGGCTGCCCTCTTCCGTCTTATACACGCATATGTATTTTGTTCCCCTTCTGTGATACAATCATAAGTACCATAAAGATGATATAAGGAGCGTTCAGGATGTACGAGACTGAAGAGAACAAGCAAAACACGAATTCATATACATCGGAATACGGCACCTACCAGATGCCCGACATAAAGGTCTCACAGATGGAGACCGAAGGAAAGAAAACGAGCTACTCGGTAGCGGGTTTC
>JAFWWA010000045.1 GCA_017523755.1 Christensenellaceae bacterium
CAAGGGCGGCCGCTGTGAGGCCTGCAAGGGTGACGGTATAATCAAGATAGAGATGAACTTCCTTCCCGACGTATATGTACAGTGCGATGTCTGCGGAGGCATGAGATATACGAAGGAGACCCTTGAAGTAAGATATAAGGGAAAGAACATATTCGAAGTCCTCGACATGACGGTGGAGGATGCCCTTGAATATTTCAAGGGACACTCAAAGATACTTCAGATCATCCAGACACTCTATGATGTAGGTCTCGGATATATAAAGCTCGGTCAGCCGTCGACTACGCTCTCAGGAGGAGAAGCCCAGCGCATAAAGCTTGCGACATATCTTTCAAAAAAACAGACAGGCAAGACCCTGTTCATCCTCGATGAACCTACGACCGGACTTCACAGCGCAGATGTGCAGAGACTGGTGGATATAATCGACAGGCTTACCGATAAAGGCAACACCGTCATCATAATCGAGCACAATATGGATGTGATCAAGAGGGCTGACTATATCGTTGATCTCGGCCCCGAGGGCGGAGATGACGGCGGTACCGTCGTCGCGACCGGAACTCCCGAACAGCTGGCAAAGTGTGAAAAGAGCTATACCGGGGAATTCCTCAAAAAGATACTGTAAGAGAGATCAGAAAAGAGCTGTGTCGATAATGACACAGCCCTTTTGGCTTTTACTGACGTTTACTGTTCCACTCTTATGCTTGCGGATACTTCATTCACTTCATCAAGCAGGCATATCTCTGTTAGCGCTGCATTGAGGTCTTCTTCAGCGGTATCGTATGTGACGAATATGAGCGGTACATCATCCCCTGCAGTACCTTTCTGTATGACAGAAGCGATGCCTACGTTATGCTTGCCCATAAGTCCTGCTATCTTGGCCAGTACGCCGGGCCTGTCAGCAACGGAAAATCTCAGATAATAGCCGCTTACCCAGTTGGTGCTGAACCTTACATCGGTATTGTCCGAGTCAAGGTAGTCGGCATATTTGTGCTGCCTGTCCATATTGATCGCATATATGATGTCGGAGACGACGGAGCTTGCAGTCGGGAAAGCACCTGCGCCTTTACCGTAGAACATCAGCTCGCCTACAGCGGATCCGTTAAGGTATATGCTGTTGAACACACCCTTTACGCTGGCGATAGGATGGGAAAGCGGTATCATCGTAGGATGTACCCTCGCCTCGACTTCGTTTCCATTCTTCTTTGCGATGGCCAAAAGCTTTATCGTCATTCCGAGCTCATGGGCGATCTGCATATCCTGCCCCGTGATCCTTGTTATCCCTTCCCTGTATATTTTTTCGATCGGGATATGTACTCCGAAAGCCATCGAGGAGAGTATGGACAGTTTATATGTGCTGTCGAAAGCCTCTATGTCGCTCGTAGGATCTGCTTCTGCATATCCAAGAGCCTGAGCCTCTTTCAGCACCTCGTCGAAGTCCCTGTTATGATCTTCCATATCCGAAAGTATATAGTTTGTCGTTCCGTTTATTATCGCATAGATGGAGTTTATGGTGTTGGCCTGCAGCGACTCCTGTACAGCTCTCAGGATAGGGATCCCGCCGCCTACGGACGCCTCGAAATAGAATCCGGCTCCGGACTCTTTTGCAGCATTCTGTATCTCTCCCCATGAATGTGCTATGAGTTCTTTGTTTGCGGACACAACGGTCTTACCGGCTTTAAGGCATTTGATGATGAAATCTTTCGCTATGGTCTTTCCGCCGATAAGCTCACATACCACCTTTATATCGGGATCTTCTATTATCTCATCGATACTGTGCGCTTTCTTTTCCTCAGGGATATCCACTGAATAATCAAGCGCCAGCACTTTCTTCACATTGATGCCGAAGCCTTCTTTTTTTATTATCTGTTCCTGTTCTTTCTCAATAACTCTGTATGTTCCGCCGCCGACGGTACCTAAGCCGAGAATCGCTATGTCGTATATCTTCATTGTTTTATCTCCTTTTTATGCGACGTTCTTCTGATATAGATAATACAATCCCTGAAGCGTCAGCGTCGGGTTGATCAGATCGATCGCTCCCGTTTCCGATGCTATAAGTCCTGACAGACCTCCTGTAGCTATTACCTTTGCCACTCCGCCAAGTTCGACTTTCATCTTTCTGATAATATAATCCACCTGACCGACATATCCGTAAATGATGCCGGCCTGCATGCATCCTATCGTATTGCGGTTAATGACGTTCTTAGGTTTTACAAGCTCTATCCTCGGAAGTTTGGCCGTGCTCTCCGTAAGAGTGTCCGCGGATATCTTGATACCCGGACATATGAGGCCTCCCACGAATTCCCCCTTCTGGGATATGGCTCCGAAAGTCGTCGCGGTCCCGAAGTCTACGGTTATGACAGGAGTGTCCCCGCCGTAAAGTTCATATGCCGCAACGGCATTCACGATCCTGTCAGCTCCCAGCGAGCCAGGATTGTCATAGAGGATATTGATGCCCGTCTTGATCCCCGGCCCTACGAAGATGGGAGTGATATCAAAGTAGATATGGCACATATGCTCAAGCGTGTAATTTATCGACGGTATGACAGATGAGATCATTATCCCGCCCACCTGTTTCGTCGATATCTCAAGATGCCGGAAAAAAGAGCCTATCATTATCCCGTACTCATCAGAAGATTTAAGCCTGTCGGTAGACATCCTCCATGAATGGAGAAGCTCTCCTCCTCCGAAAAGACCGCATTTGATATTTGAGTTCCCTACATCCAGGACCATTATGATGTTTTCATTAAGCATTTTCTCAGATCTTATCTTTCAGCATTTTTCTAAGCGCTATTACCACTGGCGTGCAGATTATGACGGCTGCGACAGCCTCGCATGAGCCGTTTAATGCACCCACGCCTGCGATAACGGATATAACAGTCGATGAATCGATGCCTGAAATGACATAGAACAGGAGCATGATCCCGAGATACAGGACCGTGTTCGTGATAGTCCCGCATGCGGAGGCAATGGCTACCGCGGTCTTGGGATATCTGTTCTTAATGGCTTTCTCTACGAGATATGTCACAACGGGTATCATAAGCCTTGACGCCACGGACATGAAGATCACCATGAGCGGTGATACTCCCATAAGGGGAGAGACCAATGCCGACGGGGACATGAAAGCCCTTATGGTGCTCGTAAGTCCAAAAACACCGCCCAGTATAAGTCCGGTGCCCAGTCCGCATACCAGCGTCCCCACTATCACAGGTATGTGCATTATGGTAACGTTTGCGGGCGGTATCGGTATTATACCTATCGGTGTCATGCCAAGCACAAAGGTCAGTGCTGCGAGCATCGCAGTCACAGTGAATCGAGCTGTTTTTTTATTCATTTTTTCCTCCTGTTCGGGTTTCATATCAAAAGCATGTTTCCTATGTGACCGCTCAATGGGTAGAGCACGAGATACCCTCCCGGGATCACATTTAAAGTATGTCTTTAGACAAGGTCTTTGACCTTTAGCTGAATACCCGACAACTCCAACATTATATACAAAGAATCGTTTTTTTACAATATATCATATGAATAATATACATTATTGCCTGTCATCATCACACTCCTGCATGACGGCAGGAGGAAAGATCCCGAATAAACCCGAGTACTTTCACAGCAGATATAAACTATACTTTTTTTATATATATTTTTGACCTGTGGCATGTCATCCTCCTCTTTTACATCGCTTTTTCCCACAGTTACGGCATTTTTCATATGTCACGTTTTTGCCGATTTTTGCTGATATTCCTCATACACCGATTTGACACGCGTTGCCGCCTCATAGTATATTTTAGATAAATCAACAGATATATAAAAAACATATATATTTTGGAACGAAAAACAATCGGAGGCTATTTATGACAAAGATCACGAATGTAGAAGTTATAAGGCTGAAGGCAAAACAGCCCAGTTCACCGAATTATGTCTGGGATCAGCCTGTTGCAAGGCCGTATGACAAATATCCGGAATCCCTTTATGATAAGGAAAACTGGATGGCTATAGGAGCCGGAGAAGTCGTCGTAAAGATCACCTGTGATGAAGGCGTTTACGGTCTCGGAAGCGTCGGCGGATACAAGCTGGTACCCGGCGATATAATCGAGCGTCAGTTAAAACCCCTCATAATGGGAAAGAACCCCCTGCAGATCACAAAGCTCTGGGATGCAATGTTCCAGACCACGATCCCTGTAGGCAGGAAAGGCGCTGCTATCGAAGCTATCTCTGCTGTAGATATAGCTCTCTGGGACCTTTTCGGAAAACTTGCCGGACAGCCTGTATATCAGCTGCTTGGCGGCAGAGTCCGTGATGCCATCCCCGTATACTGCACCGGTTCAGACTATGAGTATCATAAGAAGATCGGCTGCCCGAACACAAAGATACCTCTGCCCTACGGAGCTATCGCAGGACCCGACGGACTTAAGAAAAACGTTGAGTACATCACAAAGGTCCGTGAGATCTTAGGACCTGATGCAGATATCATGATCGACTGCTGGATGAGCCTTGACCTCGAATATGCCATCAAGCTTGCAAGGGCAATCGAGCCTCTTGACATCAGATGGATCGAAGAGCCGTTCATCGCTGACGATTACGATGACTACAGAAGGCTGCGCGACATCCTTAACCCCATGGGAATCCTCGTTACCGGCGGAGAGCATGAATTCACTCTGTACGGTGTACGCGATCTCATCGAAAAAGGATGCGTTGACATCATACAGACAGATATCTGGAGAGCAGGCGGCGTAACAGAGCTCAAGAACATAACGGCATATGCATCCGCTCATCACATGAAGGTCATTCCTCATGACCACGGCGGTGCAGGCCCTGCAGCTCTCCACATCACTCTCAACAGCGTGAACTCTCCTTTCGCAGAAGTGCTCATGCGCAATCCTGACACCAGCGTATTCACGAACCAGCCCAAGCCGAAGGACGGTTTCATCAACGTTACAGACGGTCCCGGATTTGATTATGAGATCAATCCTGATTTCGGTGATATCGTCGAATAATTTCAGTATTAACAGAGAATCCCGGATCTGTATGATCCGGGATTCTTCTTTATGTCATAATCCTTTCAGTACTATCTCTGTATCCTTCCTGAACCGTCTCCCTTCATCAGTTTCATCACCTCATCGAGCGAGACCCTGTTGAAATCGCCGACGATAGAGTGCTTAAGGCAGGACGCGGCAACAGCGAAATCGAGAGCTTCCTTTTTTGTACCAAAGTTGGCAAGTCCGTAAATGAGTCCGCTGGAGAAAGAATCTCCTCCTCCGACCCTGTCGACTATATCACGTATCTCATAATGCTTGCTCTCTATGAATTCGTTGCCGTCGAACAGGCATGCCGACCAGCCGTTTATATCCGCGCTGTAGCTCTCCCTTAAGGTTATGGCGATCATTTTCAGATTATCAAATTCTTCCTTGGCTTTTACCGAGAGTTCCCTGTATTTCTCCTTGTCGATCGCTCCGCTCGTGATATCTGCGTCTATCTTGATGCCCAGGCAGTCCTGAAAATCGCTTTCATTTGCGGAGATGATGTCGACGTACTTAACAAGTTCTCTCATGACCGTCCTGCATTCTACTCCGTATTTCCAGAGATTCTTTCTGTAATTAAGGTCGCACGAGACGGTAAGGCCGTTCTTTTTTGCTTCCTTTACTGCTTCAAGCGACAATTCCATGGCGCTTCTCGAAATGGCGGGAGTTATTCCGGTAATATGGAACCAGTCCGCATCTTTGAATTCATCTGCCCAGTCGATGTCGCCGGGCCCGGCATTGGCAATACACGAGCCTTCCCTGTCATAGATATTTTTGCTGGGTCTCTGATTTGCGCCGGCTTCAAGAAATATAAGACCCATCCTTCCCTTTGCTCTCTTGATCCTGGTCGTGTTCACGCCCAATCCTCTCAATTCCCTGATGCATGCATCGCCTATCGCGTTGTCGGGCAGGACCGTTATATATACGGGCTCCATACCGTAGTTGGCAAGGGATACCGCTACATTGGCTTCAGCGCCGCCAAATGATGCCTCAAGAGTCCCGGTCTGAAGAAGTCTCTCATGTCCGGGAGACTTAAGTCTCATCATGATCTCACCGAATGTAATAACTTTCATGTTTCATTTTCCTTATTTATTATTATTTGGTCTGACAGTAATTATTATATAATATGCATCCAAAAAAACAAATGGTTTGAAAAGAACAAATTGACTTGATATGTCCTCTATATTATACTTTTAACACGAAGATCCATTCATGAAAGGAATATATGATGAGCAATATTTGGCATGATATTGACCCTAAACGCATATCAGCGCAGGATTTCGTCGCACTCATCGAGATCTCAAAGGGAAGCAAGAACAAGTATGAGCTGGACAAGGATACCGGTCTTCTTATACTTGACCGCGTCCTCTACACATCCACACATTACCCTGCCAACTACGGATTCATACCCCACACATATGCGGATGACCTTGACCCTCTTGACGTCCTGGTCCTCTGCTCGGAAGCTATCGATCCCCGCACGCTGGTCAGATGTTATCCGATCGGCGTGATAAAGATGCTTGACAACGGAAGAAACGACGAAAAGATCATCGCTGTTCCTTTTGCCGATCCGACATATAACGTTTACAGGAGCATCTTTGCTCTTCCAAGGCATGTATATGACGAGATGGGCCACTTCTTCACTGTATATAAGAACCTTGAAGGAAAAGAGACCGCCATAGATGAAGTGATGGGAGAGACTGAGGCGATCGCTATCATAAGAAAATCGATTGAGGCTTATGACCTGAAATTCGGCCGTGAAAAGAAATCCGAAAAATAAAAATCTGAAGATATGAAGAAAGCATCACCGAGCGATGCTTTCTTTTATTATTACCGTGTTTGTTTCAGCAGTTTCCTTAAAATTGTTCCGAGCTCATAAGTCTCCTCAGGGCTCAGTTCCACGCACTTCGATATCTCAAAAGGGATATCCTTAGCCTTTTCCCTAAGAGCGCATCCCCTGTCTGTCAGGCTTATGAGAAGAATTCTCTCATCTTCATCAGACCTCGATCTTGACACCAGTCCCTTTGTCTCGAGGCTCTTTAGAACAGGGCTCAGTGTTCCTGAGTCAAGAAAAAGCATTTCCCCGAGTTTCTTTACATTTACCGTATCCTCTTCCCACAGCACCATCATGACAAGATACTGTGTATAAGTGAGATCTATCTTCCTTAGTATCGGCCTGTACTTTTTAATGATCTCCCTGGAGACCGCATAAAGAGGGAAGCAGAGTTGATTTCCAAGTTTCAGCTGTTCGTAGCTGCCTGTTCCTTTAGTCATATCGTCGTCAGCCGTTCTGCTCATCATATGCTTTCCTTACAGCTATAGCCAGCTGGTCCGCACACGACGTGCCCTTGCTTCCACAAAGATTCCCTTTGAGTTTTTCCTCGATGTATTCAACGGTCATTCCATCGCAGAGTTTCGATACTGCTTTCAGGTTGCCGTTGCACCCATTTAAGAACTGTATATTGCTTACAACATTGCCGTTCAGATCAAAAGAGATCATGCTTGAACATGTACCGTTCGTTATATATTCGTGACGCATTACAGATACTCCTTAATTTTATCCTCAAGGCCTGCCATTATTGTCGGCTCGAACCTTGCTGCTATATTTCCTTCCCTGTCGATTATGAACTTTGTAAAGTTCCATTTGATGTTCCCGTTCTTTTTATAATCCTTATCGTTCTTTTTTGCAACAAGGGCAAGGGCCATGGCTCCCACGGATTTTCCAAACCCTTCAAATCTGGTGTTTGAAGTGAGCCATTTGTAAAGCGGATCAGCGTTTTCCCCGTTTACATCGATTTTCGAGAACTGAGGGAAAGTGACTCCGAACCTTCCGGTGCAGAACGTATGTATAGCCTCATCGGATCCGGGAGCCTGATTTCCGAACTGATTGCATGGGAAATCAAGTATCTCCAGCCCCTGATCTTTATATTCATCATACAGCTTCTGGAGTTCTTCATACTGAGGGGTAAACCCGCACTCCGTCGCGGTGTTGACTACCATCAGCACCTTTTCTTTGTAATCGGCAAGGGATTTCTCTGTCCCGTCCTGTGTCCTGACTTTAAAATCATAGATGTTCATATACTGTGCCTCCAAATTCAATTGTGCCCAATTAAATTATACACAATGCATCGCGATTGTCAACAATTGAAAAGAACCGCCTTTTTAAAAGCGGTCCTTTCATCGTTTCCCTTAAGCAGCTATTACTCTGCGATATAGGGAAGAAGCGCCATCTGTCTTGCACGCTTGATAGCTACTGCAAGCTCTCTCTGATGCTTTGCGCATGTTCCTGTTGCTCTTCTCGGACTTATCTTTCCTCTCTCCGTAATGAACTTGCGGAGTTTGGCTGTATCTTTATAATCTATGACAGATCCTTTTTCAGCACAGAATGCACATACTTTCTTTTTAGGTCTCCTTATGTTACGGGGCCTTTTTGCGTTTCTGTCTTCCATTTCTTTCTCCTTGTAAATTAGAACGGCAGTTCTTCTTCATCCATCAGCACTCCGCCCATCTCAGAGGCAAACAGATCCTCTTCATTTGCAGGTGGAGCCGGGACTGCCTGAGCAGCGTTGTTTTGCGAATAAGAAGTGCCTGATGATGTCCCCTGGGGCCTCTGCAGGAATTCGACTTCGTCTGCGACTACTTCAGTTATGGAACGTCTCTGCCCGTTGGCATCATCGTAATTCCTTATGTGAAGTTCTCCTATTACGGAGACCTGCTGTCCCTTTACCAGATATTTTGCACAATTGTCAGCCAGAGCCCTCCATGTGACTACACGGATGAAATCAGTCTCATCACGGTTGAATCGTCTGTTGCAGGCGACTGTAAACGTCGTTACCGACACACCGCTTCCCGTAGTCCTCTGTTCAGGTGGCTGAGATACTCTTCCAAGCAAAAAAATCTTATTCATAAATCTACCGCCTTATTATGCATCTTTCCTGATTATCACATGACGCATAACATCTTCAACGATCCTGTAGTTACGCTCGAGCTCCGCCGGAACGTTACTGTCAGCGCTGAAGTTCATGAGTACGTAATAACCTTCCGGGATGTAGTTGATAGGATAAGCGAGCTTTCTCTTTCCCCACTCATCAATGCTCTCAACCTCACCGCCATCCGCTTTTACTATGTCCGCAAATCTCTGGATAAGTGCCTCTCTGCGCTCATCTTCAAGTGACGGATTAAGGATGTACATGGTCTCATACTTGTTCATTAATTTTCACCTCCTCCTGGACTAATGGCCCTGCTTATAAAACAGAGCAAGGATAAAACCGACTAGCATCTATTATACATATTTGATATGTACAGCGCAATATATTACTTTTAAAAAAATACCGTTCCTTCGGGATCTCTGTCACAGGATCCCTGCATCGGCCATGGCGCCAGCAAGTCCGGCAAAATCAGCGGGCGAAAGCTCCTCAGCTCTTTTCCCGGACAGGATCCCCGCTTTCTCAAGCAGCTCCCTTGCCTGTGCCGGATCAAGGCCGAACGCCTTTACCATATTGTTCAGCACTGTCTTTCTTCTCATGCCGAAAAGCCCTTTTACCACTCTGTCATAGCAGTCAAAGGCTATATCGAACTGTCTTTTAAGTTCAAGCTTCACCACGGCTGAGTCGACGTCAGGGCTGGGATAGAATGAAGACGGACCGACGGTGAAAAGAAGCTTTGGCGTACCGAAATACTGTACCGACGCCGAAAAGCCGCTGTATTCCGTATCTCCGGGTCTTGCGGCCATCCTTAGGGCTACCTCTTTCTGGACCATAACGGTGATCGTGTCCGGGAGCTTTTTCAGATTCAGGATCTTCATTATGACAGGACCTGTGATATAGTAGGGCAGATTCGCACATACCTCATAACGGCCGCCTTGAAAATACCTCTCCGCAAGCTCATCCATATCACATTTTAAAACATCCTCATGTATGATCTCTATGTTGTCATATCCGTCAAGTATCGTTCCTAATGCTTTTACCATGCCTGCATCTATCTCTATAGCAAGCACCTTTTCAGTTCTTTTTAAAAGAGCTGAAGTAAGAGCTCCGAGCCCGGGCCCGATCTCTATCACGCTGCCGCCTTCAGGCGTTCCCGCTTCGGCGATCTTGTTCACTATGTTTATGTCGCACAGAAAATTCTGCCCGAGTTTTTTTAACGGCGCCAGTCCTTCCCTTGAAAGGATGTCCTGGACAGCCCTTGAAGAATACACTTCAGTCATTATGTCAGCTGTCCTTTAATATATAGCATTTGACATTATGCTTTCTGCCCCAGCTCTTGCACTGGGATTCGGTAGGCATGAAGAGATCCCACAATGTCTCTTCCCTGTGCCTCATGCTTCCGGTGTCCTCTATCCTTCCGTATCCGTATCCCGGAACATAGACTTTCGTCCCGTACGGGAAACGTTTCGGATCGGCCGCTACGGTACCTATCCTGGGATAGGCTCCTGTCGAAGTGCTGGTATCAACATAGGCTGTCACGTCATCAAGGACTACGGTCTCCTTTATGATCGACTCGTCCGGAGGCGGAGCGCTCTTGTGCTGTGCGAGAGTACTTGAGCTGTGTATCTGGGCAACAGTCGGCACGACTATGAGCTTGCCGCTGCTGTTGGTCTTCCATGATGATGAAGAAGATGATTTCGGAGTAGCGGTAGCCGTGGATTTCTTCGTCTGGGTAGCCTTGGATGAGGATTTGGAGCTTGAACTTGCTTTCGAGCTTGCCTTAGCTGTCTTTGTCGCCTTTGCAGAGCCCTTTGCGCTTGCGCTCGCTATAGAAGACGGCTTCGGTGTCGCTTTCGGCTCGACATAGGTCCCTACCTTCGTTATCTGGTTTACGGGCTCCTTTAAGACTGTCTCCGAGATCACTCTCCTGTCAAACTCCTGTCCGTTCTTGTATGTGACTCTTTCGATCCTTTCCTTATATCCGTCCTCGCCCTTCTGGACGACTACGGTCTTCCCTTTTTTCAGAGCGGGATCGTCTTCTTTTATCTCCGCATAGTAAAGGGTGACTACTTCCTGGACTTCCTCAAAATCCACCTCGATTATGTCTATCGAAGTGTCTTCGGTTATATACGTATCTATCGAGGGATAAATCTCGTCATGCTCGCCTATCCGGATGCCGCTTTTTTCTATCGCGTCCCCGACCGTGCCTGCCAGGACCCTCACGTCCTGGATCTTCCCGTTCTTGTTGATGGTAGCGTTGGATGAGCGGAATATGGTGATGGTCATTCCGTCTGAAAGATTTTCCGTCAGAGGGATATCCGTCTTGTCTTCCTCTCTCATACCGAACCCGTTGTTGCTTATGAGTTCACCCACGCTTTGATCCGCAGTAAGAAGACTGACCTCTCTTCCGTTATCATTGACCACGACTCTGGTCATGCGTTTTTCAAACGCCCCTCCCGCATAGAGCACTGCCAGCGCTATCACTGAAAGCGATATTATGGGAACAAGAAGATAGAAACGGTCAATACTGAGTTTTTTCCTCTCTTTTTTCTGTCCCTGTCCGGCGAAGACTTCCTTTAATCTGTCAGTCATGCCCGTAAAAGCACTTTTAACAGCTCCTGCTGCACTCAAAAGAACAGAGGAGAGCTTTTCCTTTATTCGGTCCTGCTTTTCTCCTGTTTTTTCAGGCGTCGCTGCTTCGCTGTCATCCTTTTTTCTTATATATAGCGATATCTTTTCTAAGAGATCTTTTATCAAATCTTCTGTCCTGCCTTGCTTATGCGGATCGGATATAGTCATCCAATGTTATCTTATATCCCTTTTGTTACGGTCTTTTGACATATCTATGAATTTTTCGATGTTCCAGGGTGGGTCGGCTTCAAAGCTCAGTTCCTCTTTCCTCACGGGATGCATGAAGGAGAGCCGGCACGCGTAAAGAGCGATACCGCCTTTTTCAAGAGGGTCGCCGTATCTGACATCACCAAAGAGCGGAAACCCTCTCGATGCGAACTGCACCCTTATCTGATGATGCCTCCCCGTCAGAAGAAGTATTCTGACTTCGGACAGACCTTCGACTGTCCTTTTGACTTTATATTCCAGTCTGGCATACTTTGCTCCCGGGACATCTTTTGCTGCAGGTCTGGTATTGTTGTAGAGGGGATCTCTTACGAGCCAGTCTTCAAATACGCCCTGTCTTTCCGGTTCACCGTGGATCACCGCGCAATATTCCTTTATGAACCCGTCATTTCTGATCTGTTCTGACAGTCTTGATGCCGCTTTCGACGTCTTTGCGAAGACCATAACTCCGCCCACAGGCCGGTCCAGTCTGTGCACGAGCCCCGCATACACATTGCCCGGTTTGCTGTATTTTTTCCTGATATACTCCTTTACACATGAGAGCATATCCGGATCGCCCGTCCCGTCACCCTGCGAGAGCACCATGGGCGGCTTATTTACAACAATTATGTGATTGTCCTCATAGATAACGTTAAGATCCATAGGGTCAGCTTCATACCTCCCAGCGGGCGGTAGTCCCGCAGGGCAGGTACACCTTCCTGTTGGCTGTAGGTATGGCAACATCGCTGGAAGTAACGGAACCTGATCTCAGAAGGATCCTGAGCATGTTTCCGGTCACCACAGACGATAGTCCGGTCGTGTATGAATTGACTATGAAGAAAAGCGGAGAATCCGACAGCAGTTTTACCGTTTCCTTTATCAGGGCGAAAAGGTCGTCTTCGACCTTCCATATCTGACCTCCGCTGCCCCTGCCGTAGCTCGGCGGATCCATGACTATACCGTCATATCTGTTGCCTCTTCTTATCTCTCTTTGAACGAACTTTAAGCAGTCGTCCTGAAGATAGCGTATATTGGCGTCACCGAGACCGGAATGCAGAGCATTCTCCTTTGCCCACTGATTCATGCTTTTCGCGGCATCCACATGTACGACTGCCGCTCCTTCCGCAGCGCACGCGCATGTTGCTGCTCCGGTATACGCAAACAGATTTAGCACCCTGATGTCCTTTTTTGCTGAACCGCGTATCTTGGAAGCCATAAAATCCCAGTTCACAGACTGCTCGGGAAAAAGTCCCGTGTGTTTGAATCCCGTAGGTCTCACATAGAACCTCAGCTTTCCGTATCCGAAGGTCCATCTTTCCGGAAGTTCTTTTCTGAATCTCCATTTCCCTCCGCCGCTGCTGGATCTTATGTATTCAGCGTCAGCCTGTTCCCAGAGCCCCGGCTCCTGTTTTTCCCATATTATCTGTGGATCCGGACGGGAAAGGATATACCCTCCCCATTTTTCGAGCTTCATGCCGTCCCCTGTATCCAGTATCACATAATCCTTAAGATTGTCGGCCAGAAAAAGCATTCCGGGCTTCCTCCATTTCTCTCCCATAGACAAACCGAAGCCATAAGCCATTTGACTTACAGCTTCGGAACAAGTTCTCTGCTTCCGTTATAAGGGTCAGATCAGTCTAACTTCCTTCAGTTTCGATATTGCTTCCTCAGGCGTAGCCACAAGGCTGAAAAGCCCGAAAACATTGTGCTCGGTAAAGCCCTCGTCTACAGCCTTCTTTATCACTCCGAACAGTTCCGAAAAGTAACCGTTAGTGTTGAGCAGCAGGATCGGTTTGTCCGTCCTCTCCAGCTGTTTTAAGGTAAGTATCTCGAAAAACTCGTCATATGTTCCGATCCCGCCGGGCACTATTATGAATGCATCCGGTATATCATCCAGGATCGCTTTCCTTTCGCGCATGTTCTCGGTGTAAATGAATTCCGTCGATTCTTTGAAAAGTATCCCGGGCGTATCGAAGAACCTGGGCGCTATCCCTATCTGCCTTCCTCCGGCGTCATGGCTGCCTCTTGCGACGGCACCCATCATTCCGGTCGCTCCTCCGCCGAAGACCAGCCTTATATCATTTTTTGCAAAAAGCTCGCCGAGCCTGTATCCCGCATCAAGGAAATCCTTATTGATCTTATCGCTGGCTGCTCCGAAAACTGCTATGCTTACTGCCATATCATTCCTCCAAATCGTTCAGTTTGCCCTTTATCCTGTCCATCACCAGCATTATGACCGTTCCGGCCGTAAGCATGGATACAAGTTCTCCAAGGCCGACTTCAGCCGCTACCATAAAGAACGGGATGCCTTCCAGCATGCTGAGCTCAGCTCCTACGATGACCGCATTGAAAAGGGTGACACTGAGCACCGTCAGTATGTACCTTAACGTCCTGTTGCCTGTCTTCCTGATAAATCTGACTGACAGGGAAGCCAGGAGTGTCGCCAGTGTACCGAAGATTATATCCGGCAGTCCGTAACCGCCGAAAATGTTTGCGATAAGGCACCCGACTGTCAGCCCCGGAACCCCTGAAGCCAGATACAGGGGCATCACGTTGAGCCCTTCCGCTATCCTTACCTGAACAGGTCCGTAGCTGATAGGCGCCAGAAGTATGGTTATGACCGCGTAGATCGCAGCTATTATACCTCCCGCAATTATCTCCACCAGCAGCTTTTTCCTGGCCTTCATGATCATTCTCCTAAAATATTTACTATATTCCGCCGTCCCCGGCATTCCTTCAGATATGACGGAGTGACCACTTCTTTTAAGCAAATTGATGTTATCATATCATCAATCCACTGTCAAACGAAGGGCAATAACCGAAAAGGTCCACTGCAGTTCACAATACTGCCGCGGACCTTTTGCGATGCCATATGATCTGTCAGATCTCTTTTCCTCCGATAAAGACCTTCTTTTTTGTGAGGTCCTTATCGCAGACTACAAAATCTGCATACAGGCCGTCCTTTACCGAACCGATCTCGTCCGATCTTCCTATCTCCCTTGCCGGGATCTCGGTAACTGCCCTTACAGCCTCTTCTCTTGACATACCGAATCTGACCGCATTCAGCATGCAGGCATAAAGATTTGTAGCAGATCCGGCTATAGTCCCGTCTTCAAGCCTTGCCAGGCTCCCCTTGAGATATACCGTCTGTCCTCCAAGCTCATATTCACCGTCCGGCATCCCGCAGCATCTCAGCGAGTCGGATATAATGCATATCCTTCCCGGGAACAACTTTAAAGCCATCCTTACAGCGCTCTCATGGACATGATACCCGTCGCAGATGAGCTCTGCGGTTACGTTTTCATTTTCCGATGCAGCTCCGATTATGCCCGGATTCCTGTGATGGATCCCCGGCATTGCGTTGAAGAGGTGGGTTATATGGGTCGCTCCCGCTTCAATGACTTTTTTTGCATCCTCATATCCGGCATCCGAATGTGCTATGGAAACTGTGCACATCCCGGAAGCTTCTTTGGCAAAGGCTTCTGCCCCGTTAAGCTCCGCGGCTATATCGACTATCCTTATAAGGCCTCCAGATATCTCAAAAAGCCTTTTAAATGCCTCTATGTCGGGATCCTTCAGATATGCCCCGTTCTGAGCTCCTTTTCTTTTCATGCTGAAAAACGGGCCTTCCATATTGATCCCCATCAGTCTCGAATGTCCTTCGGGCATTTTTTCGTGGAACTCTCTTCCGGCCCTGTATGCTTTTTCAAGGGTCTCATAGGGGAGCGTCATGGATGCCGGTGCAAAGGAGGTGATCCCTTCACGGGCCAGATATCCGGCCATCTTCTCTATTCCCTCATAGCTTCCGTCCGAGAAGTCCTCTCCTGAATTTCCGTGCGTATGTATATCTATAAGTCCCGGTATAACAAAAGCACCGTCAAGGTCCACAGTCCTGCCCTCTATGGATCCTTCGTTCAGAACATCCTCAAAACGTCCTTTGCTGACGGCAAATGAGCCGTATCTGAACTCACCGTCACAGAATATATTTGCGTTTATATATGTTATCTTTTCCATCCTATCCTCTGTTCTTAAGTTCGGGAAGGCTTGCAGCTGCCACGGACTGGCCGACCCTCCTCATTTTCTCATCGGGGAGCATGACAGTCACGGCTTCGCTAAGCTCCGGATAATCCTCCCTTAGCACTCGCCTGCATTCCTCTATCATGATCTCTCCGCCGGTACCGGAAGCGACTCTGCCCAGTATGAGCACATATTTCAGATCGTAGAACAGGCTGTAAGTCTTTATAGAGTGACCCAGGTATCCTCCTATAGTGGTGAATATCTTCCTTGCCCTGTCGTCTCCTTTTTCCAAAAGTGTCTGGACATACTGGAGCTTTTCGGCAGGCGTCAGAGCACCGTCGAGCAGTATCCCTGTCCTGGGGGCAAGCTTTATCACGCTGTCCTGTGAGAAATACGTTGCGCCTACTCCGACATCAAGAGACCAGGGATCGGCCATCGTATCCTCATTCAGATCTACCGGGGCAAAGGCCAGCTCATTGAACCATCCGAGAACGTTCCTGTCTGCATTTACGTATCCGCCGGCTTCGCTTGTCCCCATTGCGATACCCATCACCGGTGCAACATTCATGCTCATGGCACCTGCAAGCGCGGTCACGTCACCGTCATTTGCCACGACTATGGGAACGTCACCTATCTCTGCCGCCGCCCTGTCATAGACTGTCTTTACTTCATCCCATCTTTCACGGGGGATCTTGAGGAATATGGTGGAGACCATGGGAGCGTTGCCTATGAAGACTCCTGCGGAGCTTACTCCGATAGCGTCTACCCTAGGCATTTTTGAAGCCGCTGTTTTGAAGGACTCAACTATGCCGTTATACTGATACGATATATCCTCGGACAGTTTCGGATGCCATACTACCTCTTCAGAATAAACGGTCTTTCCGTCTATCACCGCGGAGACCTTCCTGTCTGAGCCACCCGCATCGAACCCTATCCTGCATCCTTCAAGATGACCGCCTACGGATACCGACTGCTCATTTGCCTCGGGCATATCCTCTTTATTGCATATCACGAATTCAAAAGGTCTTTCGTATGTGTTCTGCATGAACACGACGTCGAAATCCCTCCTGCTGCCAAGCTTATAGTCCGCCTTTACTTTTTCCGCTTCTTCCTCACAGCCCGTGACCGAGACCTTCCAGCCTCCGACGCTCCAGAGAAGGAACTTGATGTATCTCTCAAGATACCTTATGTTCGCGCTCTCAAACTCATGTCCGCGAAGGAAAGTCTTAAAAACGGAGACCTTGCCTTCCTCCCTTTCGACTGCAATAGACACAGGCCTGTCTGCACCCTTCAGATATTCCTCCATCCATTTCCCCATAGGTATGAAATCAGGGTCCAGAAGGGGAGAGTTCAATATATCAAACTTGATCCCTAGATATTCAGACATCGTTATTTCCTTTCTGATCCGGCTCTATCTGCGGTATTTCTCCGCACAGCCCTTTACTATTGCGCTCATAGCTCCGAGCTTTCTCTCCATATCCTTCGCAAGAGCGATCTGGCATCTTGTCCTTACGAGATTATGGTCGGTGTAATTGATCTTGAAATACGGGTCACCCAGTATATAGTCATCAAGGAATCTGGTAGCCAGCTCGCATGCCAGCACATAACAGGACAGTCCAAGGGTATCGATCTCGGCATCAGTCAGGATCGATGCGGTCTTGCTTAAGAAGCCTTCAGCGAACGCCCAGAATATATTAAGGTTTATCCCTGCCTTTTCAGGCTCTCTCGAATCCTCCTCGACGAAATTGGCCGCAAACCTTATGGCATCGCCGAAGTCGTGTCCGACAAGACCCGGCATCACCGTATCAAGGTCTATAACGACCAGCGCTTTCCTCGTGACCTCATCGAAAAGGACATTATTGATCTTGGTATCATTATGCGTGACCCTTAAGGGCAGCTTTCCCTGATCATACATGTCGGTCAGCCTGCAGGCCCTGTCCTGCACCTGGATAAGATAATCCAGTTCATCCCTTACCTCATGCACCCTTCCCACGGGATCGGCCTTTACATCCTTTAATAACGTCTCATATCTCTTTCTGGTGTTATGGAAATCCTCGATCGTGTAATAGAGCTTGCTGGCATCGAAGTCCTTCAGCACCATCTGGAAATCACCGAAAGCTTCGCCCGCATTCCGTACTATCTCGATATCGTCACAGGTATCGAACGTAAGCGACGGAACGTAATTGCAGACTCTCCAGAATCCGCCGTCATCCATGAGATAATTCCTTCTCTCTCCCGACACTTCGGAATGATGGAAGTGCAGATTCACCTGATCGGGGCGCTGATTCCTGAAATACTCGGTCACCTTATCTATATTTTCCATCAGCTGGACAGGATTTTTGAATGCATATGTATTAACTCTCTGAAAAAGATAGGGTTTTATCCGTGCCATTCCGGTACCGTCGTCTCTTATGTAATTTACCTTATATGTAAGATTGACGTTTCCGTGGCTTACTTCCTCATAGGAAAAAAACGGACCTGGGATATTGAAAGCTTCCCCTATCCTCAAAAGCTTCTGTGCAGTCTTTGGATCCATGCCTTGTGGAACAGAGATCATTATGTTTCCTCCCGAAAAAAGATGCTGTTACACGCTCCCTGAATATAAGAGCCGTATAATCATGTCTTTATATGACATCTGTCTGACACAATAAAAAGGATAAATCATTTTACACTTTATGTAAAGAAATAATCCCTTTTACTATCTGTCTGATCAAAGGAAAAAGAGCACAGTTTTTGACTGTGCCCGTTGTTTCATATATCAGAATATCCTGTATGCGCAGTAGAACACCTTTCTCCAGTATGCGGTCTTGAACGTCCTCTTTACGACCTTCTTATTCCTGGATGACGCGTCTATCATAGTTGAACTGCTCACGGCTATGGCAACGTGTCCCTTGGAAGCGCTCATCTTATATATGATGATATCTCCTCTTCTCACGTTATCGATGTCCTTGATCCTCGTATACTTTGAGTATGATCTCCACGAATAGGAAGTGAGATAGCTCTGCTTTATTCCTGCCTGGTTGATGCACCAGTATGCGAGTCCCGAACAGTCGAACTTGTTGGGCCCTTTTGCTCCGAGGATATACGGACATCCAAGTTTCGATTCGGCTGCTGCTATGAGCCTGTCGATGCCCGAGCTGTTACGGCTTCCTCCACTGCTCCCGCTGCTGCCTCCCGACGCTTTTTTCGCATTGTTGGAATTGAGCTTCGAAAGCGTTATGGGACCTACTTTTCCGTCTATCGTAAGCCCGTTCCTCTTCTGGAAGGCCTTGACGGCATTGTCGGTATCGCTCCCGAAATAGCCGGTGGTCTTCTTCATGTATCCGAGCTTTTTCAGCTTTTCCTGTATCTTCGTGACCTGCGCCCCACTGTCGCCTATCTTGAAGGAGCTCGACTGGGCTGAGGAAGACATGAGGATCTCTCTCGTATTAGGCCCTATGTATCCGTCAACGATTATACCGTTGTCTGCCTGGAACCTCTTGACTGCAGCAAGAGTATCCTTTCCGTATTTCCCGTCAGGCTGTGTAGTGAGATATCCCAGTTTCTGCAGTTTCTGCTGATATGTTTTTATTGCATCGCTCTGATCGCCCAATGTATAGGAGTTCGCTTTGACTTCTTCCGAGTAAAGCTTCTCTCTTGTCATCCAGCCGATCTTTCCGTCGGCTGTAAGCCCGTTCTTCTCCTGGAATTTTTTGACGGCGGCTTCGGTATTGTCTCCGAAAGAACCGTCGGCTTCACTCTTTTTCTCAAGATATCCGAGCTCATAAAGCCTTATCTGAAGCTCTTTTATGTCCGTACCGCTGTCACCGTTCGTCGCGACATATTCCTTCGCGTTCTCCGAGAACATGAGGTTCAGCGTGATCTCTCCCGCCACGCCGTCGACCTCAAGATCGTTCTTCTTCTGGAACAGCTTCACCGCGGACGTCGTTGCGGGGCCGTAATAATCGGTAGGCTCGTCATAGTCCATGTATCCGAGCTCCATAAGCTTCTGCTGGAGCTCTATGACAGATTCATCGTTCATCCCCGGTTCAAGTCTCAGCACCTTGGTGCTGTCGGGGGAAGGCGCGGTAGTAACAGTCACCGCTGAAGGAACGGTCTCTTCCGCCCATTCCGTCGGCGTAGGTATATCCTGAAAATCGTCAAGGGTTATTATCTCGTCATCGGGCACCTTGCTCCTTCCGGCTACGGATATGATCACCGGGATGCTTCCTATCACGAGCACTGCAGCAGCAAGCGCAGCGATCGTCCTGACATTTCCTTTCTTGACATTATTAAATATCTCTAAAGCAGTATCTTTGATGCTGAAGGATCTGAGTTTTGTAAGAAAAGAGACCTTCTTCTTTTCAGGCTTTTTGCCATTGGACGGGATCTCCTCTTCGGTAAAGCTTTCATCATCACGGTAAGCGGGCTCATCAGGGTAGAGCTGGTCCTGAACCAAAGAGGTATTTAGATCATCGGTCTTTTCTGATACCTCTGTCTCTGAGCCGGTAAAGACCGTCTCCTCATTAAACTGCTCCTCATCCGTATCAGCATGATCTTTTTTCCTGAAAAGCTCTTTTATCCTTAATGCAAGACCTTTCGCCTTTTCCTTTGCCGCTTCAAAAAAACCGGCAGGCGCTTTTTTACTGCCATGCCCGGATCTTCTTCTTTCTCTTCTTTCCCTTCTCTCCGAAACATGCAAAGATATGTCGGCCTCATCCTGTTCGGCCGGCCTTATTTCTTCCTGCAGTTTCTTTTCTTCTATGGGATCATTTATAAAATCATCGGAAACGGATCTGTCCGAAATCTTTCTCATATCTCCTCCAGAAAATAAGGATACCTAATTACATTATACTGACTGGATACCTGTATTCAAGCAGATAACAATTATTTTACATGTGTGAAATAGTTGCAAAATCGCGTAAAACA
>JAFWWA010000046.1 GCA_017523755.1 Christensenellaceae bacterium
CAGCCTTCTTGTTATTCTCTGATACCGGCCTGCTATTTCATTTTCTTCCGCGAATCTCTTTCCGCATTCCGGGCATCTGTACCGCCTTTTATTGTAGTGCAGTATCGTCTTTTGTCCTGTGATCTCTTCATCTTTCAGCTGCTGTTCCCGGTAATCGTGCACATGTTTTACTTTCGATCCGCACCTTGGGCATATCGTTTCTTCCTGCTTTAACCTGAAATAGATATGTATCTCTCCCAAGACATTTATTACCTTTTTTATCTCAAGACCTTTTATTCCTATGATTTCTTGTATACAATTATTATTGTCGAGCATGACTTGTGCCTCCTTGTTTGTATTTTTTGTGGTGATTAAATTCTAAACTAATGTCGCACTTTATGCTCGATTTTTTTGCAACAAAAAATGTTGAAGTGCTTTCGCACCCCAACATTTATTGTAGAACCTTTCTTTACACGGGTAAGGAAGCTATAGTATATATTAAGTAAAGGATTTCCTCTGAAGAATGACGATATATCAATAAGATTTTGAAGACGGTGTGATTATGGAAAACTATACCTATAAGGCCTTTATATCATACAGGCATACTGAACCCGATGAGATCGCAGCAAAGAGACTGCATACTCTGATCGAGACATACGGTATCCCTGGGGAGCTTAAGAAGTCTCTCGGGATGAAAAAGATGGGAAGAGTGTTCAGGGATCAGGAGGAGCTTCCTCTCTCGACGGATCTCGGCGCTGATATATATAAAGCGCTCGACGCATCGGAATGGCTGATAGTGATGTGTTCGCCTGCTTATCTTCAGTCGAAGTGGTGCAGGGCTGAGCTCGATTATTATATTTCCATCGGAAGACGTGACCGCATCCTTGCTGTTCTGGTAGACGGGGAGCCCGGGGAAGCATTTCCTCCTCAGCTGAGACATAAGACCATAAACGGCATGGAGACCGAAGTAGAGCCGTTAGCCGCCGATATAAGGGATACATCGGTCAGCGGGATGATAAAAAAACTGGGTACTGAAAAGCTTCGTATACTTGCTCCTATGCTCGGGGTGTCTTTCGACTCATTAAGGCAGAGAGACAGAAGAAGAAAGCTGAGGCTTGCTGCAGGTACTGCGGCAGCTTCTGTAGTACTGCTGGCAGGCTTCCTTACCTATGCTCTTATAAAAAACAGCCAGATAGCCGAGCAAAGAGACATCGCTGAAGAGCAGAGGGACTATGCCGAGGAACAGAGACAGATAGCTGAAGAACAGAGAAACATCGCGTCAGAGCAGAGAGATATAGCTGAAGGACAAAGGCAGATAGCGGAGGAACAGAGGGCGATCGCCTCCGAACAAAGGGATATCGCGCTCGATAATCAGCTGCAGCTCCTTATCGAACAGGCCAACATATCCTCTGACGGAGGAGATAAGATCATAGCGGCAGGACTGCTTTCCCGGGCTGCTGAGCTCAGGGAACAGGTAGGCAAGGGCCATGACGAAGAACTCAAGTCAGCGCTGGAATACGCCCTGTATAACTCCCAGTTTGACACGGTGCTCACGATAGACAATGACAACAGACAGTTTGACTCGATAGTATTCTCTCACTCAGACAGGTACCTGCTTGCGATAACCAACCTTAATTCCGCATGTCTCATAGATGCTGAGACCGGTGAGATACTCAATACCGTTTCCAGAAGCGATATAGGACAGCTCGACAGTGTGGGATTCACGCTTGATGACAGATATTTCTATATGGTGGATTCATGGTTCGGATACGTTTCCCTTTATGATGTGTCTGACGGAACTCTTTTCAGGGAATTTGACGGTTCAGCTGAGCATACATGGAATATAGGCGGGGACGTCATACCGATGACGGACAACAGGCTGATGATCGTAAAGGACAGGATAGTCATCCTGTGGAACTATAAAGAAAACACAACCGAAGAGATACTCCCGGTGACTACTGACGGAGCGTTTGACGGATATCTGCAGCCCGGGTATCCTCAGCCATTCACACTGGACCTGTCTCCTGATGAAAGTTCGGTCGTTATAGGTTCGCACGGCTACGGGACAGGCATGAAGATCAAGTCGCTTGATGGAAAGGAACTAGTCTCTCTTGAATATGATCCTGAACGCGGGTATCCCCAGATAATGTTCAGCGGTGACGGAAGATATGTGGCAGGGTGCTCGGGCAACAGATATTATGTGTGGGAAGCGGCGACAGGAAAGCTTCAGCTTGAGGGTACCGTGTCTGAAGAGTATACGGGAGATGTGTTCGTACAGATAAATCATGACGGTGATGTACTGCTCATAATGTCATCTGATTATCTCGGGGCAGTCGAAACAGGCGGGGGAAAGATCCTTTGGGAGAAAAGAGCTGATTCCAACGTGGTCACAGAAGCGTATATTTCCCCGAATGGAAGATATGTTTGTACTTCGGGAGGGATAAGCGGAGTCTTTGACATTTTGACCGGTGAGACACTGTGCGACCGGGCAGGCACTGCATTTTCCAATGATTCTTCCAAGGTCCTGTGCGGTACCTATGGGACAGAGCCACAGCTTCTGGTGACACCGGAGGCAGCGACATCCTGGATCGAGAAAAAGTTTGACGGCAAGCTTTATGAAGTCAATCGGTTCACTGATCCGGGCACTCCGGTCAATATCAGGTTAAGACACAGTGCAGGGGAGATATATTCGCAGCCTCCTGGGAACGCAAACAGACAGCAGCTCATCTATTCCAGCCCTGATGCAAAATATGCTGCCCAGACTCATTATGACGGTTTCATAGAAGTGTTTGACATTTCGGATCCCGGTAATGTGAAAGAGACGATGTGTATGGCTGAGCATTGCTGGCAGTCTGTCACAGACCTTATTTTCCACGGAGATTTCATGGCTTCCTGCGGAGGATTCGATCCCAGATGTGTTATTACCGATCTTAAGAACGGTAAGATACTGCACGTGCTGACTGTTGAAGGGTATGCTTGGGGATGTGAATTCTCACCTGATGGTTCGAAGATAATCATACTTTCCGGTTATTCAAGGGATACTGCCTATGTATACGATGTTGAGACAGGGAAGCTTTTGTACAGATTCACGGCACCCGAGGGGCACAAACTGGACAATATCGGTTTTACTGAGGAAGGTGACCTCGCTGTGGCGTCGGCAGATGACGGGCGCGCGGTAGTGGGCAGGATCTATGCGTCGGTCGATGACCTTATACTTGAGGCGAAAAACAGATAATGCCGGGGCCTTTTCTTAGCATACACCGGTCAGAAAAAAAGCCTGCAGTCTTATGAACTGCAGGCGTTGCTGTAGATTTCAGTTATCACTCAAAGAGCTCGGCGATCTTTTCAAGATTCTCGATTATGGAGATATGCTGCGGACAATGGCTCTCGCACATACCGCAATGCAGGCATTCGCTTGCCTTTCCTCTCTCTTTGGTAGCTTCATTATATGCCCATTTTGCAGCATGCATGTTGTTGTATACCATATAGCTGTTGTATATGGAGAACAATTCCGGGATATTGATCTGCATGGGGCAGTCGTCCACACAGTATTTGCAGGCTGTGCACGGGATCGATTTTGTATTCCGTATGCCGTCAACGACCTTTGCTATAACTTCCTTTTCCTCGTCGGATATCGGAACGAAATTCTCCATGGTCGTAAGATTGTCCTGCATCTGATCTTCTTTTGACATTCCGGAGAGCACCGTTATAAGCCCCGGAAGCGAAGCAGCGTATCTTATGGCCCATGAAGCAAGTGATTTGTCAGGTGCGTAATCAGTCATGGGTTTTGCGATAGAAGGATGCATCATGGCAAGTGAACCGCCTTTTACCGGTTCCATGATGACTACAGGCTTATCATGCTTCATGCACACTTCGTAGCATTTCCTTGACTGGACATCCTCATTATCCCAGTCAGCATAGTTTATCTGAAGCTGGACGAATTCCATCTCGGGATGCTTTGTTAAAAGATCATCGAGCATCTCAGGAGTATCATGGAACGAGAATCCGACGTGCTTCACTTTTCCTTCCTTCTTGGCATTTAAAACGAAATCCCAGGCGTTGAATTTGTCGGTGTTTTCAATATTGATGCCTGTCTGAAGACTGTGGATCAGATAGAAGTCGAAATAGTCGACTCCCGCACGGCTGAGCGAAGTCTCAAGCTGCTTTTCCATATCACCGGGTTCCTTGACTTCCCACATGGCAAGCTTTGTGGCAAGATAGAAACTGTCACGGGGATATCTCTTGACGATAGCTTCCCTTGCGGCTACCTCGGATGTGCCACCGATATAAACATACGCTGTATCGAAATAGTTGAATCCTTTTGCCATGAAAGCATCGACCATATTTTTGGTCTGCTCGATATCGATCACATCATCCTTCATAGGGAGACGCATCAGACCGAATCCGAGATTTTTGATATCAGAACCTAAATAATTCTTATCCATATATCCACCTTTGCATGTAATAATATTTTGCATCAGCCGATCAGGCTGTTCATGTCATAAAGTCCCGGGCATTTACCCTTAAGGAATGCTGCGGCCTTGAGCGCACCGTCAGCAAATACCTTTCTGCTCTCGGCTATGTGCTTGATCTCTATCCTTTCGTTTTCACATATGAACATGACATCGTGTTCGCCCACGATATTCCCGCCGCGTACTGAGCTTATGCCTATCTCAGACTTTTTCCTTTTTCTGTGCAGCGACTGTCTGTCATATGTATACTCATAACTGCCGTCCTGGTTCAGGGCATCCGCTATCGCAAGAGCGGTACCGGAAGGAGCGTCCAGCTTTCTGTTATGATGCATCTCGATTATCTCTATATCGGCATCATTGCCAAAAAACTCACGGGCTATCTTGGCGAGCTTTATCTGCAGATTGACTCCGAGAGACATGTTCGCTGAATAGAAAACGGGGATCAGGGCGGCAGAATCCCTTATGAGAGACTTCTGTTCTTCCGAGTACCCCGTAGTGCAGAGCACTGCCGGTATTCTGTGTTCAACGGCATAGCCGAGAACGTTCTCAAGATTGCTGAAATGAGAAAAATCGATGATTACATCGATCCTTTCCTGGATTTTGCTGAAGTCGTCATATACGGGGAAACCCGCTTGAGGGTCATCCTTTATGTCCACGCCGGCAGCTATCACGGCGCCTTCGAAATCCTGTGCGGACTCACGGACGTTCATACCCATTTTCCCGGAGCAGCCGGATAAAAGAATATTCATTATATATCTACCTTCCGTTTTAAATAAGAGAATGCTTCTTAAGAATGCTTCTTAGCTGGGAGGCTTTTTCACTGTCCATCTCACACAGCGGGAGCCTTACATCGCTTCCGCAAAGACCCATCATGCCCATTGCGGTCTTGACGGGTATGGGGCTGACATCGGTGAAAAGACCTTTAAAGAGATCGTAATACTCAAGGTGTATCTTTTTGGCTTCTGCCATATCCTCATCAAGGCATGCCTGTGTCAGTTCGTGCATCTGAAGAGGGATTATATTTGCGGCTACCGAGATCACCCCGATACCGCCTACAGACATGATGGGGTAGGTAAGGCTGTCGTCCCCGGAATAGACGTCGATCTCTCCTCCAGTCTTTAAGATCAGCTCCGTGATCTGGGATATATTGCCTGATGCCTCTTTTATGCCTGAAATGTTCCTTATGCCGCACAGACGCTTTACCGTATCCGGAAGTATATTGACTCCGGTCCTGCCGGGAACATTGTATATTATCACCGGGGTATCGACATTTTCCGATATGGTCCTGTAGTGCCTGTACAGACCTTCCTGTGAAGCCTTGTTATAATAAGGTGTCACTATAAGCAGGGAATCGGCACCGCATTCCTCGGCATAATGCGCATTTTCTATCACCTGAGCGGTATTGTTGCTGCCTACGCCTATCATTACGGGCACTCTTTTATCTATATAATCGATGGAGAACCTGATCAGCTCTCTTTTTTCAGTTTCCGACATGGTGGCGGGTTCGCCTGTAGTGCCGCAGATCAGTATCGAATCGGTCTTGTTGTCGATCTGAAAATCGATGATCTTCTTAAGAGAATCGTAGTCTATGCCTTTATCGTTAAAGGGTGTGACCAGAGCAACTCCGGATCCTTTGAAAACGCTCATACCTGATCCCTGTCCTTTCCTTTATCCCTCCTGGAGCCTTCGTGCCGTAAGCCTGTGAACAGCTGTGACCGTACGCAGTCGGGGATGATATAATACCGGTGAAACAAACTGAAAACATCTTTTCAACTTGCCTTGATTATATCATCGGGGCATATCAGTGTCAATTGAAGGGAAGGGGCATGAAAGGGGCAGGATATATGGATACTGCGGGCTTTTTTACCGATAATCTGCACATAAAGCGATATGATATGAATGATCTTGACGGATTCTACAGGATCGGATCCGATAAGCATACCGCCATGCTTCTTGGGATAAGGGAGTTCTCGGGGAGAAGTGAAGCGCGCGAGCTCGCGGAGGACCTTCTTATCAGGGGAGAGCTGTTCAGCCTGTTCATGAAGGATACCGGGGAATACATCGGTTTTATAGGGATATCGGATGACGGGAGGAGAGAGGATCCCTCCGTTAAGATGGTCTCATTTGCACTGATCCCCGGCATGAGGGGAAAGGGTCTCGGAACTGAAGCGTTAAGAAAGGTCACGGAAAGGCTTTTTAGAGAACGGCAAACGGTCACAGCTTACTGCTTTCCCGAAAACGGGGCTGCTGCCGCTTTTTTAAGGAAATGCGGATTTCGTGAGAAAGGGATTATGAGATCGGAAGCAGTGGACGGGCACGGAAAGGTGCATGACCTCATATGTTTCCTGGCGTCATACAAAAACAGAGCGGATATCATTTGACGGGTATCTGCTCTGTTTTTAAGTGTTCAGTCTTCCTTTTCAGATCTGTTTTTCAAGCGACCCCGGGATCCTGCCCGGGATCGTTTTTTTCATCAACTCTATGAAATCCTTCAGTCCGTCCCCGGAAAAGGCATCTTTTTTAAGTATCAGGCAGTCTCTCCTATCGGTATACAGAAGATAGAGATTTCTGGTCTGCCCCAGCCTCGTCATGTCTTTAAGGGGATATATCATCCTTGAGCCGGTACGGCTGTTGCTTGCAGAGACGATATCTCCTTTGAACTCGTACGTTATTATCTCTTCTTCTTCGCTGTCATGGCTGTTCTTTTTCAGTGCGATGACATACTGCACTGCGCGCAGTATAAGTATGCCTATGACATACGCGAGACAGAGAAGGAAATTCTTGACATCCTTTTCGCTGTCGAAGATGAGATGATATACGTCTATCAGAAGATTCAGCACCAGAAACGATTCGATGATGATGAAGAAAGGGGAGAGGAACATCCTCTTCCTCAGGAATTCCCTCGTTATGTTTCTGTCCAGCCTGTAGCGGTTTATGATCTTTTTTTCTTCCATATCTTCAGGTCTAGATCCTTCCGTTTATGATCCTTGCGATAAGAGGCCTTTTTGCGATAAGAGCTGATCTGGGGCAGAATTCCTGGCAGCAGAAGCACCTTATGCAGGCCTTCCTGTCTATTTCAGGGTAAGGAGCAAGCTTTATAGCCTTTTTAGGGCAGATCCTTTCACATTCCCCGCATCTGATGCACAGATCCTTTTTTAAAACAGGCTTTCTCTCGAAGACAGCTGAAGCGATGCCGATATCGAAATGAGTGTTGACTCTGTCAATAAGCTCAAAGCTGCCTGCGGAATATGGTTCGGTACTTCCGTAAAGGTTTATGCTGTCAGGGTATTGAGGCATGAGGCCTCTGTCATAAGCCGCTTTAAGGTAAGGTATCGCCATAGGGTCCAGCCCCATGATCCTTGCTCCCTCAACATCGGCGTAATAGGGAGAAGAGGATGCGATAAGCGCGCCGACGTGACGTGGCTTTCCTCCTGAAGGTCCGTTGCCCTCCATCGCCATGCATGCGTCTATGAGAGACAGGACAGGCTTTTTAAATATGGTTATGTCTACCAGCATGTCGGCAAAATCCTCGGTCCTCGGATATTTGTAGTGATATTCGGGCTTTTCGACGCCGGGTATGATCCCGAACATGTTTTTCGTAGCTCCGGTCATAAGGAGCATGCCGTGGGTCTTCAGCTTGGCAAAGTCTATTATATAGTCGGCATCATCGAGATATCCTGTATAATTGAGTTCTTTTACGACCTTCCCGTCAAATCCGGAATGAGATACGCGCATATCCCGGTTTAGCTCGGCACCGCCCTTTTCCGCCAGATCTATCCCTGTTCCCTTGTAAATGGCGGCTACGTAAGGATAGGTATAGAGACCTCCAGGACTGTCGCCTATAACTACACTGCATCCCTTTTCCGTAAGTATCTTTGAAAGGCAGTAAAGCATTATGGGATGGGTAGTGGCTGCCGCCTCCGGCTTTTTCAAAAGAAGAAGATTCGCCTTGATGGCTATCTTTTTTCCCGGCACGGCAAAACTGAATCCGACGGTGTTCTCAACAGCTTCGTAAATGGCTTTTGTTACCGTTTCCTCATCATAGCTGACGCACGGGACCACGGCACAGTCATATCTCATCAGATATTCCTTCCCTGTAAAAGGCGACAGTCATCATTATAAGGAAACCTTTCCAAGCAATGATGACTGTCGTGTAAGCTTTTTCTATTTAATGAATCCGTATTCGCGCATGAGCCTTGAACAGAGCGAGACTGCCGTCTCAAGCTGTTCTATAGAATGGGCCGCCGACAGTGAGAACCTTAGACGGCTCTGTCCTCTCGGGACTGCGGGATACATTGCAGGCGGGACGAATACGCCGTTCTTCAGCATGAAATGCGAGAGCATCGCAGCATCCTCGTCGGAGCCGACGAGCACAGGGACTATGGCGCTTTCCTTCGCGAGACCGGTATTAAGGCCTTCCTCGTTGGCACGTCTTATGAAATACTCGATGTTCCTGTGAAGAGCGGATACTGTGGTATTGTCCCTCTGGATTATCTCTATCGCCTTCATGCATGCTGCTGCAAGCGGCGGACTTATGCCTGCCGTGAACACGAATCCGTTCATCGAGTATCTTAAGTATTCGACTATCGATCTGTCTGCGGCTATATAGCCTCCGCAGGTACCTAAAGCCTTGCTCAGAGTACCCATCTTTATATCAACGTCGTGAGGCTCAAGATGGAAGTAATCGTCCACACCACCTCCGTGATCGCCTATGACACCGCTTGAATGTGCTTCGTCGACCATAAGGAAGCATCCGTATCTCTTTTTGAGCTTTACGAATTCAGGAATGGGGGCGATGTCGCCGTCCATACTGTAGACCCCCTCAACTACGATGAGGACCTTGTTGTATTTCCCTTCTATATTCTTAAGGGTAGCTTCAAGAGCGTTGAGGTCGTTATGCGTGAACGCCTTGCTGTCCGCCTTCGACAGGGCGACGCCTTCCGTTATGGAGTTGTGGGACAGAGCGTCATAGAGTATGAAATCGCCCTTCTTTGCGAAGCAGCTTATGAATGTAAGATTGGTGGACCAGCCTCCGGTGCAGACTATGGAGTCTTCGGTATGCTTCCAGTCGGCAATCGTCTTTTCGAGCTTCTGGTAAAGAGTCTTTTCTCCCGCCAGTGTCCTGCTGCCGCTTGCTGAAGTGCCGTAGATCTTCACAGCTTCGATGGCTGCCTCCATGGTCTCAGGATTGCCGGACATGCCAAGGTAGTTATACGATCCGAGGTTGATGACCTTTGATCCGTTTATTATGCTCGTATCCCTTATAAGGCTGTCATGAGGAACGAAGTACGGATTCATCGACTGGTCTTTGACGACATTGGCTTTTCTTTCCTCAAGCGCTTTATACTCCTCGCTGTCCCTGAAATCGGTTATCCTTGAAGTCCCTATGTGGGTCTCAGAGGTCCCGCCCGAAAGATCTATGCCGTATTTCTTGCCGTATATGATCTTTGCGATCTCGTATGCGTTTATTGCTGAGGAGAGTTCCGAATCGGATATCACGAGCCCGTATTTCTCTTCGAGCTGTGCCATGATGCCTATGATCGAAAGACTGTCCCCTCCGAGGTCGAAAATGAAGTGTGCGCTGTCGGATACCGAGCTTTTCTCTATAGAAAGAGTGTCCGCAAAGATCTGAAGGATATCATCCAGTATGCCCTTGAATCTGGGATCGGCTTCAAATCCCTCGCTCCTCGCGGGAATATCCGCTTCCTGTGTGTCATCGCTTACTGTAAGCTCCTTAAATGAGCCTTCATTAAGCATCTGTCTTATTATCTGCCGGCGGACCTTCATGCTTCCTGACAACGGCAAAGGATCAGCTGCAAAAATGACCCGTCTTATCTGCCTGTACGTCGGGAGCTCCTGATTTACGCGGCTGATGCTTTCCTCTAAGCCACTTATCGCGTCTGGAGTCTTTTCCTGAGGTTCGACTACAAGGACGACATCCTCATATTCCCCGTTCTTTACTCCTGTTACGCACAGCCTTGCGATGCCTTCCACATCTTCGAATGATTCCTCAAGCTCATCCGGGTATATGTTCTCTCCGGAGCTGTTGATGATAACGTCCTTTATCCTGCCTTCGATATAGAGCTTGCCGTCGTCGAGCCGTGCTATATCGCCAGTCGCGAACCAGCTTTCGGGATCCCTTATGACCTTTTTCCCGTCAACAAGTCTTGATGAATGCAGAGAGCTTCCTTTTATGCTGAGCTCACCGTTTTCAAGAACGGTATATGTGACCGATGAGAAAGGCCTTCCTACGCTGCCTTTCTCTCTTTCGGTGATGTCAGGATCGAGCTCGACCGACGTTATGCCGCTCTCGGTCATGCCGAAGCCGTTATAGAGGGGGTATCCTATACCGTTTATGATCTTAAGCGTATCCTGCGGGATATGGCCTCCGCCTGAGATAAGGAATCTTATCCTGCTTCCAAGAAGACTGTTCCTGATCTCCCTGATCATGGGATGATCCTGCCCCCTGCCGCTCATGATGAGTGAAAGTATGGGCTCGGCTTTCTCTTTGTACTGGGCCCTTATCTTTCTTACAAGAGAGCTGGCGATGGAATTGAAGAACACGGGGACCGCGCAGATATGCGTGACTCCGTGCTTTATTGATGTTTCAAATATGGTATTGGGATCGCGGTCCCTTAAATACACTATGGTCTTCCCGAGACATGAATACCATATGTTGAGGACTATGAACCCGAATATGTGATAGAAGGGGAGGAATGCCAGCTGCTTGAGCTCGCCTTTATCCTCGTCGTATGCGATATCATCGTTCTGTGGGATTATCTCGCCGGTGTTTGTGAGCTGGCTCGATATAGCCCTGCCGTCGTAAATGAAGATCCTGCTGTCCCCGGTCGTGCCCGAAGTGCACAGGGCAGCCTCATCGGACCATACCTCTTTCCCTTCGGGACCGTCGAGAAGGACGGCTTTGACAGGGATCATGGGACGGTCAGCATCCTGTATCAGCTCGTTTGAGATATAGCATTTTGCTCCGGATTCCTTTAAGAGCTTGGACAGAGTCTGAGGCGCAGTCTGCGGATTGAGCAGAAGCGGTATGCCGCCGCTCATCATGATGCTCCAGAACAGTACTGTCCAGTTGATATCGGTATCAGCTGCGAGTCCTATCACATCGCCTTTGTTTATTAGGATGCTCCTCTGCAGATTTCCGGCCCCTTTTCTTGCAAGGACGGCGTTTTCCTTATATGTCCTTATAACTGTTTCGCCGCCGGGCACGGGAGTGAACTCTCCTGCAACTCTGTCGCCGTAATCTTCAAGTATACCGAAAAGTGTCCTGTATGAAGGATCGGAAGCGACTCTTTTTAGGATATCCTGCCAAGTGATCATGAAATATCTCCCTTTTAAACCTGTTTTATTCAAGAGCAGCGCGTATGCTCTGATGCAAAGATCCCGATGCTATACTTATTGGAGATTGTATCATTTTTGTAAACATTTGACAACCTCAAAAGACGTGTGAATGCGCCCGGGGCAAGACACAAAAAAGGCTCCCGGGGGAGCCTTTTTGCAGTTAACGGTCCTCTCAGCCTTTGTAGGGGGTCGTGAGTTCTTCCCTGCAGGCGTAAAGGATATTCTTTATATCTTCGTAGGACATGACGGTGAGCTTTCCGATGTTTCCGTGTTCCCCGTCGCATATCTTCCAGATCTTGTCGGCTACTATATCGAGCTCCGAATCCGAGAAGTCGATGGTCTGGGACAGATCGTAAAGCGTCTGCGGAGCGTCCATCTTCTTGAGCCACTCTATGAAAGCGTCGACGCCGAGGACCGCGGCCTTCTCATCGTCATCACAGTCTATGCCCATGATGTTCCTTGCGAATCTTGCAAATATCCAGGGCTGGCGAAGCATTGCGACCCTCATCCATCTGGGAGTCACGACGCCCATTCCGCCGCCGTGATGGGTATCGAAGTGCCCGCTTATCCTCTCTTCGATGTTGTGGCACGCATGATCGGAAGGACCTCTTCCTATCTTGGTAAGACCGGTGCCCCATGTCATCGTGGATATCCACATTATCTCGCCCCTTGCATTGAGGTCGCCCATATCAGCGTGAAGTCTCTCGAGCGCGCTCATGGTTGCCTTTATGAGTGCTTCTGAGAAGCAGAGCTGGAATTCGGCGTCCCTGCATCCGTTGAAGTAGTATTCGAACGAATGGCTGAGTATATCCATGGCGCCCCAGATTGTGAGCCTTCTCGGAAGAGTGCTGGTCACTACAGGATCCATGAAGCAGTACTTGGGATATTCAACGAGACACCATGATTTGTCCTTGGTATCGGCGTCGACTATTACTGCCGTGTTGTTGAGCTCGGTACCGGTAGCCGCGATAGTGGGTATCATGACCGTATCAAGCGAGCCGATCACGCCGGGCCTTGAACCCCAGACATATTCATACGGATCAAGACCGGTCTTTGCGGACATGGCGATGATCTTTGAGCAGTCCATGGCTGAACCGCCGCCGAGAGCAACTATGCATTCGACACCGTTGTCCCTTGCGACCTTGACGCCTTCATATACGCTGTACATCTTGGGGTTGGAATCGATATCGCTCATGCCGAACACTTCCATGCCGGCCTTTTCAAGCTGGGTCTTTACCCTGTCATAGAGTCCGCTCTCGCGGAAGGGTCCTTTTGCAGAGACGAGCAGGCAGCTCTTATAGATCCCGTTGAGTTTTTCTCCGATCTGATCTATGACGCCGTTACCGAAGAATGTGGTAGTCGGGTTGTAGAATTCAAAATCTCTCATTTTCGATCTCCTTCATAAGAATAGATATATATGATCATTAATCATCGTGTTTGTCCGCCGGCATTTCGCAGGGACACTGTTATCCGCATTTCAGTGAGGCCGGTGTGATGCCTCCTGGCGATCGCCCTGTTCCCTTTGGATTATTGATATCATTATACATTAAGGGCTTTTTAAAAACAATCAGATGAGCTCATTTCCGGGCGGCCTGATGACAGATGCCGCAGGTTGGATTTTAGTCATCAAATAGGATATAATGGGCAAAAGAACAGCGGAAAGGCGAACAGGTGCAAAATGAGCAGGCTTACTGACAGGATAGAAAAAGAGATCGTGATATATGACGGGTCCAAGGGCTCGGTTCTAATGGCCCACGGGCTTATGAGCGGCGAGGACGCAGACATCTGGTGCGTGGATCATCCGGATGTGGTAAGGAAGCTCCATGAAGACTATATAAAGGCAGGTTCCGGCGCGATACAGACGAATACTTTCATGGCGAACGAGATGTCATTAAAGGAATACGGGCTGTCTGAAAGGACAGAGGAGATAAACAGGGCGGGAGCAAGGCTCGCACTTGAGGCGGCAGGTGATAAAGCCGATGTTGCGGCTTCGGTCGGACCGCTGCCTAAGCTTATGAGACCGTACGGGGATCTTTCCGTAAGGGATGCCGTAAAGGTATATGAAAGACAGCTAAGGGCTCTTATGAGCGCGGGGATCGAGACCGTACATTTTGAGACGTTCACGGACCTTGCCATGATGAGAGCGGCTCTTATCGCTGCAAGGAATACCGGCATCACCGCAATAGCCACGCTGTCGTTCGATCAGGGGAGGACGCTTGCGGGAAATACCCCCGAGGCATGTGCGGTGACTCTTAAGGCTCTTGGAGCCAGGGCTGTCGGGGCAAACTGCTCGGGAGGACCGGATTCGCTTATGGATCCCATAAAGAGGATGAACTCGGTCGCCGGGATCCCCCTCATAGTAAAGCCCAATGCCGGCCTTCCGAGAAAGGAAGGCGACAGGCTCGTCTACAGCATGGGTCCGGAGGACTTCAGAAAAGACGCTGTTGGATTCATAAACAACGGAGTGAGGCTGATAGGGGGATGCTGCGGTACGGACGCTGCGTTCATAAAGGCTCTGAGTGAAGAGCTTGGCGGTATAACAGCTCCCGCCATAGAAGAAAAGGAAGAGCTCATAGCTTCCCCGTATAAGGCGGGAAGGGTCCCGGATGAGCTTTTATCTGTAAACGTGACCGGCGGAGACGATCCGTATGACGTTATGGATGAGGCCGGGGATGAAGCGGTATTGCTTTGCTTCAGTGATATCGGACCTGAAGAGGCTTCTTCATTCATGCTCGATCTCTCGGTCATCTACAAGGACCCCGTGGTGATCAAGGCTGCTGATGATAAGGTGTTCGAGGCAGTACTGAGAGATTATCCCGGCAGGGCGGGGGCTGTCCCCGTGAATGCCGGGCAGGAGAAAGCTGCCGCAGAATTCGGTGCGCTTGTCGTTTCGGAGTGATATAGGATGGACGTGATCTTAAGAGAGCTTGCGGGCGGTATAAGATTCGCAGGCATAAGGAACAGCCTTACAAGGGCCGTCAGCATAGGGATATTCGTAAGGAACGGCTCGGTCGATGAGGGAAAAGGCGAGTCAGGCCTGTCCCATTTCCTTGAGCATATGAATTTCAAGGGGACGAACAGAAGGGACGCAAGGAAGATCTCGGTCGATATGGACGATATAGGCGCACAGATAAACGCATATACATCTAAGGAGATCACCTGCTTTTATGTCAGTGTCATAGACAGCCATCTCAAGGAGGCTGTAGACTGTCTTGCAGACATTTTCATCTGTTCGGTATATCCGGAAGACGAGCTGGAAAGGGAAAAGAACGTCGTCATTGAAGAGCTCGCCATGGCGGAAGATACTCCTGACGACGTTGCAAATGAAACGGTCACTTCGCTGTATTTCAAAGGGACACCGCTCGAAAAAAGGATACTTGGTGACAGGGAGACCATCAGGAACGTGAGCAGAGAGGATCTCCTCGCGTTCAGGAACAGCCATTACAGGCCGGATAATATAGTTATAAGCGCAGCAGGGAACTTTGACGTGGATACGATCACAGATCTCCTGAACGGAGCTTTTGCGAAACTCAGGCATGACAGCTGCCTTAGGACAGGTTTCGATTATTCAGGCTGGGCACCGTCGTGCGGCATAGAGACAGTGAAAAAAGAGATAGAGCAGGCGCATATCGAGATAGCCCTTCCCGGGATACCGTTCCTTAACGATATGAAGTATGCGGTCGCGGTCGTATCAAACGCCTTCGGCGGATGCATGAGCTCGAGGCTTTTCCAGAAGGTAAGGGAGGAGATGGGCCTCGCATATTCAGTGTATTCGTTCGCGTCGTCTTACCGCGGTGCCGGCATTTTCCAGATATATGCGAATACTTCGGGAGAGAACAGTATCAGGGTGACTGAGGTCATCCTGTCTGAGATAGAAAGGCTGAAGAACGGAGGCCTTGAAGAGGATGAGATAAGAAGGAGCATAGAGCAGATGAAGGGCGAGTTCATACTCTCCTCTGAGAGCAGCTATGCCGTTATGAGCCTTATGGGAAGGAACATGCTGTTAAAGGGCATGCCGGTCACTCCCGATATGGTCCTTGAGAAGATAGGCGGCATAGGTGCGAAAGATGTAGCAGATGCCGTGGCGGGCATATTCGGACCCGGGACGGTAGATCTCGTATATGTCGGCAGCGACACTGCCCGGTTTGAAGAAAGATTCGGAAAATAAGGGAACGGCCGTTTTTATTAATAGTTTTTTTACTGAATGGATGCTGCCGCATATTATATAATTGATAATATGGGACCGGGAATGATCATCCCGGCTGACGGAGGAGAGGATGAACCAGCGGCATCAGACCCTTCTGGGATATGATGAGATACTTAGGATGCTTTCGGACTGTGCTGTTTCCGAATCGGGAAAGAGGGCTGCAGTCTCTTTAAGCGCATCCTTCGATCCGGAGGAAGTCGCCCGGATGCTTGCCGAGACGAAAGAGGCTGAGACGATAGCAAAGAGCCAGGCTTCGGATCCGGTGCTTCCTTTCCCGGATGTTACGGCCCAGGCCAGGAGGCTCGGATCATATGCCGACCTCAACTGTCTCGATCTTCTGAACGTGATGAGGTTCTTCAAGGCCGTAAAGAATTCGTGTTCGGTCATAACCCGCGACGATGAGAGGAATATACAGCTGCTGCCTTCCATGACGGAGGGGCTCGTGTATGACGACCGCGTCATACAGGAGATAGAGATGTCCATACTCAGCGAGGATGAGGTGGCCGATGCCGCTTCCCCGGAGCTCAGGAGCATCAGAAGAAAGATAAGAAGCGAGAATGACAGCATCCGCGAGAAGCTGAACAGCATAATAAGGGGCAGGGAGACAGGGAAGTATCTGCAGGAGGCCCTTATCACACAGAGGAACGGCAGATATGTAGTCCCCGTAAAACAGGAATACAGGTCACAGGTCAAAGGGCTCGTTCACGGCGAGAGCGCAAGCGGGGCGACCGTTTTCATAGAGCCGATGGGCGTAGTTGAGTCGAACAACCGTCTGCGTTCGCTGGAGGAAGAAGAGAACCGCGAGATAATGAGGATACTCTCCATGCTTTCGGAGATGATAAGGCCGTATGCCCAGGCGATATCGTCGGATATGGAGATCATGACGGCGCTCGACCTTATATTCGCAAAGAACAGACTTGCAGGAAGGATGGATGCTTCTCCCTGTGAGGTGAGCAGAGACGGCGGGATACATATCCTTAAGGGCCGTCATCCGCTGATAGACAAGGACAGGGTGATACCTGTAACGATAGATTATTCGGGAAGCTACAGGACTGTGGTCATAACCGGCCCCAACACCGGAGGCAAGACAGTCACGTTAAAGATAGTCGGGCTGTTTGCGTTGATGGCCCAGAGCGGGCTTTATATACCTGCCGCTTACGGAAGCTCCCTTCCGGTATTCACCGGAGTTTTCTGTGATATCGGAGACGAGCAGTCGATAGAACAGTCGCTTTCCACATTCTCATCACATATGAGCAATATATCGGCTATAGTGAAGGAAGCTGAAAGAGGAGCTCTCATCCTTCTTGATGAGCTCGGTGCGGGTACGGACCCCGAAGAGGGGGCATGTCTGGGCATGTCCATACTGAAAGAGCTCAGCAACAGGAACATGATGACTCTCGCTACCACCCATTACAGCGAGATAAAGGCGTATGCGTTAAGAGAGAAAGGCTTTCTCAACGCGAGCATGGAGTTTGACGCAGAGTCTTTAAAACCTACATTCAGGCTCATCATGGGGGTGGCGGGAACTTCGAATGCGCTCCTCATATCAAAAGGTCTGGGCTTAAGTCAGAGCATAATAGACAGGGCCAGAAGCTTCATGAGCGCTGAAAGGATAGAATTCGACAGTCTCCTTCAGGAAGCCGAGAAGACCAGGACAAGGGCGGCTAGAGAACTTGAAAAGGCTCAGGAGATGCAGAGAAACGCCAGAGCGATCGAGGAAAAGGCAAAGAAGCTAGAGGCCGAATACCAGCAGAAGAAGGAAGACACCCTGAGGAAGGCAAAAGAAGAAGCCTATGAGATAATATCAGACGCAAAGGATGAATCCGAGCGTCTCATAAAAGAGATAAGGAAGACAAGAAAGATGTCCGAATCCGAAAGCACGAAGATCGTGCAGGAGGTTAGGAGGGATCTTTCGGAGAAAAAGGAGAAAGCAAAAAAGAGGATACAGAGACCCGAAACACCGTCAAAGGCTCTTACAAGGGATGAAGTTATGGTAGGCGACACCGTAAGGATACTGTCCCTCGGGGTCGACGGTACCGTTACCTCTCTTCCGGACCAGAAAGACAATGTCGGCGTGATGGCAGGAATCATGCAGATGAATGTGAAGCTGACGGATCTGGAGAAGAGAGAGCCGGAAAAGAAGAAAAAGACGGCGGCAGGGTCAAGGGTGAGGCTCATACCCAAAACGGTATCGCTCTCGATAAATCTTAACGGCATGACTGTGGAGGACGCGATAATAGAGCTCAATCAGTATCTTGACGAGGCATTTCTTTCAGGTCTGAAGGAGGTCTCGGTCGTGCATGGCAAAGGCAGCGGTGCTCTTAGGAGCGGAGTACAGCAGTTCCTTAAAGGGCATCCGCATGTAAAGAGCTACAGGCTCGGAAAATACGGAGAAGGAGAAACCGGCGTAACGGTAGTTACCCTGAAATAGACGGAGGGACAATCACATGACTAACAAAGTGCTTATGATCGATGATGATGAGAATATATGCAGGCTTGTCAAGCTGAATCTGGAAAAAGAAGGCTTTCAGGTACTTGTTGCATATGACGGGGAGAGCGGACTGGATCTGGTCTCGCGCGAGAACCCCGATCTTATACTCCTTGATATAATGATGCCGGGAATGGACGGGGTCGAGGTGTTAAGGCAGATAAGGAAGGACAGGACCACTCCTGTCATAATGCTGACAGCCAAGGCCGATACCTTTGACAAGGTGCTGGGACTCGAGCTCGGAGCCGACGACTATATCACAAAGCCGTTCGATACGAAGGAGCTCACCGCGAGGATCAAGGCTGTTATCAGGAGGACAGGTCAGGAGGAGGAAGACAGTGAGGTCGTAAGGTATGACAATCTTGAGATTTCGCTCGCAAATTATGAAGTTAAGTATTTCGGGAAAAAGCTCGAGATGCCTCCGAAAGAGCTGGAGCTCCTTTACTTCCTTGCATCACATCCGGGAAAGGTGTTCACCAGGGAGCAGCTTTTAAGGCAGGTATGGGAATTCGATTTCTACGGAGACAGCAGGACCGTCGACGTCCATATAAAGAGACTGAGGGAAAAACTCACAGGTAACCAGAACTGGGAGATCAAGACGGTCTGGGGCGTCGGATACAAATTTGAAGTCAACGAATAATCGTATCAAAAGGATTAAATGATCAAGCTAAAATCACTCTTCTCCAAGATGCTTTTCTCGATCATACTGGTGATCCTTATACTCACCGTTCTGGTGAATCTCATGACCACCCAGGTCATACTTAAGGACAGTGTCGGGAACAGCTTTAAGATGATGAACCTCATAAGCGCGGATGTTTCGGCTGCTTTTGCTGAGTATTATACTGTCCAGGATGAGGCGTCATTTAAAGAGGAACTTCTTGCAAAAGCCAAGAATTACGATGTCGATATCATAATCAAGGACAGATTCGGGACCGACTTCGTCAATGCGGGCGGAGGAAGCAATCTTTCAGGCTATCTTGACAAGTTCGAATCCGAGATGGAAAGCATGAGAGAGGAGACCCGGAACGGTAGAGGTTCAACATATTCATATTACGAGAATTCCTTCTATTACACCCCGCTTCTTATATCGGCTGATCCGCTCATAATGGACGGGAACAATGTCGGGAGCATCTTCATCATGCAGAGGCTCAACGGATACGAGACGATGCTGAAGAACATATACCTGAGATTCGGTATCGCCGCGGTCCTGAGCCTGCTGATCGCTCTTGCATTCATATATTTTACCTGTATCAGGGTCGAGAGACCGTTAAAGGATATCAATGAAGTCGCAAAGAAGCTCTCAAAGGGGAATTTCAGGGAAAGAGTGCAGATAGATGAGGCCGGTGATTCGGCTGTGACGGAGCTGGCTGTGACGTTCAACGATATGGCTCAGGAGCTTGAGAAATATGAGACGACAAGGTCAAGCTTCGTGGCAAATGTATCGCATGAGCTCAGGAGCCCTCTCACATCCGTGCATGGGTTTATCCAGGGAATGCTCGACGGGACCATCCCCGAAGAGGACAGGCAGCAGTATCTTGAGATAGTGCTTCACGAGACTGAGAGGATGACAGCGCTCATTGGAGATCTCATGGAGCTTGCCAAGGCTGAAAGCGGACAGTTCCCGCTCAATCTGACGGCTTATGATATCAACGAGCAGATAAGGACCTGTATCATCAATTACCTCGGCGCGATAGAGGAGAAGAGACTCAATATGTCCGTCGATCTGCCGGATGTTCCGACCATGGTGGTCGCCGATTCGGACCGTATAATGCAGGTCATCACGAACCTTGTTGACAATGCCGTGAAATTTGCCGATGAGGACGGTCTTCTTAAGATCTGGACATATATATCGGACGGAAAGGTGTATGTGAATATACTGAATACGGGTACCGTTATATCGGAACAGGATATCCCGTATATATTCGACAGATTCTTCAAGGCTGACAAGAGCCATAACAGAAAGAAGCCCGGGACCGGCATAGGTCTGTCTCTAGTCAAGACCATAATCAACAGGCATGGTGAACAGGTGTTCGTAAATTCCGACAAGCAGAACGGCACCGTATTCACATTCACACTGGCACTTGCCTCGTGATGATACATATAGGAGCATATAAATGAACGAAGATATGAAACGTGAAGGCTTTGAGAATACTTCCGTACCGGAAAGTGATGCCGCGGACGACATCTGCGGTATTGACGGTCAGGAGGATATAACGCAGGCCGAACATACGGATGCCGTATCATCCGGCCCTTCTTTTGACAGCACGGAGGACGGTGGTCCTGTTCTGTCTGATGATGAGAACAGCAGCGCGGACGACACTGCCGGTCAGCCTGAACGCAGATTCGAGCTCATAAAGAACGATGAGCTCGAGAAAGACAGATTCCAGCAGGTATTCACGGGATTCGAGCAGATCGAGACCGGGGAATACAACGGGAACGATACCGACTTCCTTTCCAATTACAGCCAGGACAGCGGCACGAAGGCTGCGAAGTATGATGCAATGCCCAAGAACCACAGCAGATTCCTGCGTTTTGCAGGCATCTTTGCTGCAGCAGCGGTATTCGTCATGCTGATAGTGCTCCTTTCCACGGTGATACTTGTCCCCAAGCCTTCTTTCGAAGTGAAGCCGGGAGAATCGGCTTCGGCGCTTCCGGACGCATCGGCCGGAAAGCAGCAGATCCTGCCGGAAGACAGTGTGAACGATAAGGCGTCCGCAGCAGTACCTGATGAAGGAAGCAGCTCTTCCCCGTACAAGAAGATAGGGAACCTTCCGATGTTCGGCGGAGATGCTCCGGTCATCACCGATAAATATAATCCTGTAGTTGAGATAGTAGAGCAGGAAAACGACTGCGTAGTCTCCGTACAGGTGGATGTCGTAAAGGAAGAAGCAGAAGGCGGGAGCTCAGTATCAGGCTGGATAAAGGGCTCAGGCTTCATAGTGACTGAGGACGGATACATAATAACCAATTATCACGTGGTGAGCGGCGGCAACAATATCAAGGTAAAGCTGACGGACGACAGCGAGTACAGCGCCGCATATATAGGCGGTGATTCTACGATCGATATAGCGCTGATCAAGATAGATGCAAAAGGTCTGCCCGTCGTGGCGCTTGGGGATTCCTCAAACGTAAAGACCGGTGAGGTGGCCATAGCGATAGGAAATCCTGCCGGGATGGGCGATGAGCTGACAAATACTGTCACAGTGGGATATGTAAGCTCTGCCCAGAGGACGATACAGTTCAACGGATACAAACAGGTATTCATACAGATAGACGCCCCGGTGAACTCCGGTAACAGCGGCGGCCCGGTATTCAATTCAAAAGGCGAGGTCATTGGTATAGTCACACTTAAATCACTGATCTCAAGCTATGATGACTACGGTACAGCGATAGATTCAGAAGGGCTTGGATTTGCAATACCTATAAACACAGCTCTTGATGCGATAGCGCAGCTTTTTGAATACGGTGCGGTAAGAAGACCGGGCATAGGCATAAGATACACCATGTACGACCAGGAATACGCCGAAAGGAAAGACGTGACTTCGGGAATGCATGTGGAGAAGGTCGAAAAGGGCAGCAGCGCTGAAAAGGCCGGGATACAGGAAGGCGACACCATCATAAGATGCGACGGAATAGAGATCGTTACAGGTGATGAGCTGGTCGATCTTATAAAACAGAAGGGCATAGGCAGCTCGGTGGACCTCGTGATCGTAAGAGGAGACAGCGAGATAAAGATCACTGTCGAGATACAGGATACGAATCTGCTCAACTGATCAGACTGCTGTATGCCGCATATATAAGAAAATTTTTGATGCATCCCTTTTTTAGCTTTTAAAGGGATGCATTTCATTGTAGAATGTGTTTTGTATAACTATACACTTTTAACATCAAAGAACGAAGAAGGTAAAACAGATGCCGATTACAGAATTCCTTTCAAGAAACGCAGCGTTATATCCGGATGACATAAGCCTTGTCGAGATAAACCCTGAAGCAAGAGAGCGCGAAGGCCGTTCATGGACTGAATATGAACTTGTTGAGATGGATCCGACACGGAGATACCGCAGGCAGATAACGTGGAAGGAGTTTGACGAAGAAGCCAACAGATTCGCAAATGCGCTTATTGCCGACGGAATAAAGAAGGGCGATAAGGTCGGGATACTCCTCATGAACTGCATAGAGTGGCTCCCTGTATACTTCGGAGTGCTGAGGTCAGGCGCGCTCGCAGTACCTCTCAACTTCAGATATACCGCCGACGAGATAAGATACTGTCTTGATCTTGCTGAATGTGATGCGCTGATCTACGGCAACGAGTTTCTGGACAGGGTGGATGCCGTCATAAATGAGATCCCGAGGACAAGGCTCATCTATTATATCGGAAGTGACCGCCCCGGTTACGCAAAGGACTATGTCGCTTCCATTTCGAAAATGAGCTCGGATGATCCCGGGATAGAGCTGACAGACGATGACGATGCCGCGATCTATTTTTCTTCGGGCACGACAGGTTTCCCCAAAGCGATACTCCACGCTCACAGGGCTCTCGTCCATGCATGCCTCTGCGAGCAGAAGCATCACGGACAGACCAGGGACGACGTTTTCCTCTGCATACCTCCTCTCTATCACACAGGCGCCAAGATGCACTGGTTCGGAAGCCTTCTTTCGGGCGGAAGAGCCGTACTGTTAAAAGGCATAAAGCCTAACTGGATAATAGAAGCGGTATCGAACGAGCATGCGACTATAGTATGGCTCCTTGTACCGTGGGCTCAGGATATCCTTGATGCCATCGACAGGAAGGAGATAGATCTCAGCAAATATGAGCTTTCCCAGTGGAGGCTCATGCATATAGGAGCCCAGCCTGTACCGCCGAGCCTTATAAAACGCTGGAAAAAGGTGTTCCCTGACCATGATTATGATACGAACTATGGGCTTTCCGAATCAACGGGACCCGGATGCGTACACCTGGGCGTAGAGAATATAGACAAAGTCGGAGCGATCGGCATACCGGGATATGGCTGGGAGACCAGGATCGTCGATGAAAAAAGGAATGATGTCGAGCAGGGCACGGTAGGAGAGCTTGCCGTAAAAGGCAACGGCGTTATGAAATGCTATTACAGGGATCCTGCCGCCACGGCAGAGGTCTTACAGGACGGATGGCTCTTCACGGGGGACATGGCGATGCAGGACAGTGACGGCTTCATATATCTCGTCGACAGGAAGAAGGACGTCATCATAACCGGCGGTGAGAACCTGTATCCTGTACAGATAGAGGACTTCATACATACCGACGAGGCCGTAAAGGATGTTGCCGTTATAGGCATCCCGGACGCCCGTCTTGGAGAGATAGCTGCAGCTATAATAGAGATAAAGGAAGGATACGAGGTCACGGAGGAAGATATAAACGAGTTCTGCAAGGCTCTCCCGAGATACAAGAGGCCCAGAAAGATAATCTTCGATAAGGTGCTCAGGAATCCTACCGGAAAGATAGAAAAGCCGAAACTGAGGGAAAAGTATATCGGCGACAGCCTGGTCAAAGTCCAGATCACTTCATGACAACGATGAAGATAAAAACAAACGTTCATCACAGCAGACGCTATAAAAGCGTCTGCTGTTTTTTACCTCTGGAATGATACAAAACACCTGTGTCGCAGTTGACTTGAACATACCTGTTATTTATCATAAAGGCATAAGATATAATAAAATGGAATATAAAAAGATCCGGGAAAAAGACGAAACGGGACAAAATTAAAAGGGACATTGGTAAAGACTATGGAAAAAAGATCGTTTACGGCGTCGGGCCCCGTATTTGCGGATCATCTGTTCACCCAGTATTCGGAACCTCATTACGACGATAGTACCGGGATTCAATGATGATCTTTCGGCCCTTTCCCGGATAGGTGGATTTCTTTCCGGGCTTGGAAACATAACTGCATGGAGGATACTTCCTTATCACAGCATGGGAAAGGCTAGATATGAGTCTATAGGTATGCTGTATAAAATGCCTGAGATCGAAGCTCCCGACGCCAGATATATGGAAGCGCTCAAAAAAGAGCTTAGGAAGGTATTTGACAGGGTGATGCTCTCCTCGGACCTCTCATAGGTCGGTGAAAAAGACACATTTCGGTTTCTTCTTGGTTTGAGGTGGTATACACCGGAGATATAGTGTAAAATAATGATTATAATCATTTGTTTAATATAAATAATAAAAAATCGGAGGACGGCTATGCAGATATTGCCTACAGAGATCAAAAGGATAACGCCTGAAAATGAACACTGGTTTTTCGGATACTATGATATCCTTTCATTCGATCAGGATGAAAACTATCATCTTGGCATAAAAGTCGATTTTATGGACAGGATGCCGACGTCCAAGGACAAGGCAGAGGTGTATCTGATCGATATAAGGACAAATGAGCGAAGGCTCCTGGGTGATACTTATGCGTGGTGTTTCCAGCAGGCTTGCTTCGTCCAGTGGGTCCCGGGAAGGAAGAATACCGTCATATGGAATATAAGGACCGACGGCGGCTGCGGATACGGTTCTGTCATGATGGATGTCGTGACTGGAGAGAAGAAGATATTTGAGCGCCCGGTCGCTACGGTATCGCCCACAGGGAAGTATGCCATAAGCATAAACTTCGACAGGCTTTATGATTTCAGACCCGGATACGGATATGAAGGGCAGAGAGACCGCTGGTATGATGACAATCATCCCCAGGATGACGGTATATGGCTCATGGATCTTGATACAGGGGAATACAGGCTGATACTGTCTCTTGATGAGCTTTGGAATTTTACAAAAGGATATTTCGGCGGGCAGGATCAGAAGGTATGTGTCAACCATATCAATTTCAATACTGACGGATCCAGGTTCGTGTTCCTTTTAAGGAATTTCGCAGGAGATGACTGGAAGACCGCGACCATGACCGCTGATTATGACGGAGGCAATCTCTATACGCTGTCCGATTATTCATATGCAAGCCATTATTACTGGGTGAGCAGGGATGTTCTGTCCATCTACTCAAGAGGGGAAGAGCTTGGAACGATGGGAGATCAGCTCTATGAACTGACAGATCTTACCCATGAAGGCAGAGCGCTCGATCCGGAATTCTTCAGGGCTGACGGACATGTAAGCTATTCGCCGGACAGAACATGGGTGCTTTATGACAGCTATCCGAAGGAAGACGGATGCCGTGAGCTCTATCTGTATGACCTTATAAACAGAAAGGGAGGTATCCTGGGAAGATTCAGGATAATGCCCTATTCGACGATCGAGATCAGATGCGATCTTCATCCTGTATGGTCTCCGTCAGGGAAGAAGATTTCGATCGACTCAGTGCATGAGGGATTCAGGGGAATATATGTCATAGACGTCGAAGAGGCAAAGAAGGCTCTCAGGGGCTGATGATATAAAACAGGAGCAAAAGAGCTGTTCTTAAGACGGCTCTTTATTCTATTAAAGCTGCAGTCATTCGGCAGCATATCCGAAAGGAAAACAGGACATGGAAAGATTTCATTACGGGGACCTAGCTGAACTGAAAAAAAGGGCGTCCGAGCTCAATGCGTATCTTCCTTTTGCTGAAGATACTGGAATACTGAAGACCGGGATCAGGATAGGGGATCATATACTTTGCAACAGGCTGGGTACCGCCCCGATGGAAGGAGCGGATTCGCTTCCCGACGGGTCACCTTCAGAACTGACGTTCAGAAGGTATATAAGAAACGCTGAAGGCGGGAGTGCCGTTATATGGTCAGAGGCTATTTCGATAGTCCCTGAGGGGAGATCCGGAAGCACTCAGCTGCTTATCAATGATGAAAACCTTGACAGGTATAAGCTGTTCTGCGAGAGGATAAAGGAAGCAGGGCTGAAGAAAAACGGATACGCACCGTTCCTTGTAATGCAGGCAAACCATTCCGGCAGATATTCTAATCCCGGCAATGTCCCTTCGCCTGTCATAGCCTACAGGAATCCGGTCTATGAAGAGTTCAGGGCGGCGGATGATTCCTGCATAGCCTCGGATGACTATCTTATGCAGCTGGAGGAAAGGTTCGGCGAATCTGCACTGCTTGCAAAGAAGGCAGGCTTTGATGCGGTCGATATAAAAGCGTGCCACGGGTATCTCCTGATGGAGCTCCTGAGCGCTTATGAGAGGCCCGGAAGATACGGTGGCAGTCTAGAGAACAGATCGAGACTGCTCATGAACGGGATCGGTGCAGCAAAGGCATATGAGGACAGTGATTTCATGGTGACCTGCAGGCTCGGTATCTATGACGGGGCAAGGTATCCTTTCGGATTCGGAGTGTCTAAGGACGGCAGTCTGGACCCTGATCTGACCGAACCGAAGGAACTGGTGTCAAGGCTCTCGCGTGAGCAGGGCATTGGATTCATATGTCTTACTATGGGCAATCCGTATGTTACCACACATGTGACAAGGCCCTTCGATAAAGGAAAATATGAGCCTGACGAACATCCGCTTACCGGAGTGTCGAGGATGATCACCGGCTTTGCAGAGATAAAGAAGGCGGTCCCGGAGATGATCATATACGGTTCCGGCCCGTCATATCTGAGACAGTATGCTGACCTGTATACTGCCGGTGCGGTACAGGAAGGCATGATAGACGGAATGCTTTTTGGAAGGCTTTCCTTTGCGGATCCTGACTTTGCGAACGAGATTATTACACAGGGGAGGATCGCCGGGGATAATGTATGCATAACCTGCGGAGGCTGCGGCGATCTTATACGCGCCCATAAGCCGACGGGATGCGTTATCAGGGACAGGGATGTCTACGGAGGATACATGAAGGAATTCGCCCTGGAGAAAAAAGACCTGCCCAAGAATTACAGAGGATAGCTAAGGATATATGATCAGCGAACTGACGATTAAAAATATAGTCATCGGCAGCGGGGCCGCAGGACTGTCGGCTGCATTAAGGCTGTGGGAGTTCGGCGAGAAAGATACGGCTGTTATTACCGAAGGAATGAATAGCGGGACCAGCAGGAACACAGGCTCGGACAAGCAGACCTACTATAAGCTCTCTCTTTCGGGCGGGGATCCCGACAGTATCCTCGACGTGGCTGAAGATATTTACAGCGGAGGGGCGGTTGACGGTGACACAGCGCTTGTTGAAGCGGCTTATTCTGCAAGATGCTTCTTTAAGCTCGTTGAGCTCGGAGTACCTTTTCCGTCGAATGAATTCGGGGAATATACCGGTTACAAGACAGATCATGACAAAAGAAGGAGAGCTACCAGCGCAGGCCCGTATACGTCAAAACTTATGACTGAAGCTCTTGAACGCGCCTTGAGGGATACCGGGATAACTGTTATGGACAGGATGCAGGCTGTAAAGATACTGTGCGGGGAAGGCAGGGTAATGGGGACGCTCCTTATCGATCTCGCCTCGCTTGACGAAAACGGGGCGGAAGAGCCGGCATTTACGCTGATATGGGCAGAAAATGTGATCCTTGCTACAGGAGGACCGGCCGGTCTCTACAGTGATGTGGTATATCCTGTATCACAGCAGGGCTCCAGCGGTATGGCTTTTGAAGCCGGTGTAAGGGGAAAAAATCTTACCGAATGGCAGTTCGGCATAGCATCGACAAACCCCAGGTGGAATGTCTCGGGCACTTATATGCAGGTCCTTCCAAGATTCGTATCCACTGACAGCAGCGGAAATGACGAGAAGGAATTCCTTTTTGAATACTGTAAAGACACATCCGAACTGCTGTCTCTTGTCTTTCTTAAAGGCTATCAGTGGCCTTTTGACGTTGATAAGCTTAAGGGAGGTTCTTCGGTGATAGATCTTCTCGTATATTTGGAGACTGTCATTAAAGGAAGAAGGGTCTTCCTGGATTTTATGAACAATCCGGGAAGATCGGAGATCTCTTTTGAAAAGCTTTCCCCTGAGGCATACAGCTATCTGAAAGGTGCGGGAGCCCTTTTCGGAACGCCTGTTACAAGGCTTAAGCATATGAATCCCGCCGCTGTAGCTTTTTTTGCAGACCACGGAGTAGATCTGGAACGGCAGAGACTTGAGATCACTGTCTGCGCACAGCATAACAACGGAGGGCTCTCCTGCAATGCTGACTGGGAAACAGACATAAAAGGGCTGTTTGCCGTGGGAGAATTAAACGGAAGCCACGGTATAAGGAGGCCGGGAGGAAGCGCTTTAAATGCCGGGCAGGCAGGAGCGCTGAGGGCTGCGGAAACGATAAGCTTAAGAACACGGCAGAAAAAAGAAGACGGCAGTGATGTGTTCCTGAAGGAAAAACTCAGAGCAGAAGCCGAGGCGTTTTCAGGAATGTATAAAAAGGCAGCCGGACGATGGGAGGCGTCGGAGCTTGCTGATGAGCTCAGGCGAGAGATGAGCGCAGCTGCGGGACTGCTCAAGGACGGTCCGCTTATAAAACAGGCCCTTATGAAGACAGAAATGATACTTGAAGACTTTAGCGGGACCGTTAAGAAGCCGGCCCTTAAAGATCTGGGGGATTATTACAGGCTCTATGACATGCTGCTGGCAAGAAGAGCGTATCTTTTCGCAATGGACGATTATATCTCCCGCGGCGGAGGCAGCAGGGGATCAGGGCTTTACCGCGATGATACAGGGGAGCTTCCTGCAGAAGGATTCCCTGAAGAATTCAGATTCAGGAATGATCAGGACTGTCTGAAGGGGAAGATACAGGAGACCGGCACCGACAGCAGGGGAGAGCTGCGTTCTGTCTGGAGGGAAGCACGACCGATACCCATTCCGGACGATGTGTTTGAGAATCAGTGGAGGGCATACCGTAAAAGGCATGGCCTTTGAGCATAAGGAAGAGAGCTGGAGATGAAAAAAACAGTTATAGTGACAGGAGCGGGGAGAGGGATAGGCCTTGCAACGGCGGTACAGCTGGCAAAAGACGGCTTTAATATAGTCATGACTTCGAGAAGCCCGGAGGAGAGGTATGCCGATGCCGTTCAAAAAATCAGGTCGCTGGGTGCGCAGGTCCTATATATTAAGGCAGATTCTGCGGATACAGCTACAGGGGAAGCAGTCGTATCCGCGGCTGTTAAAAGATTCGGACGGATCGATGCGCTGGTCAACAATGCCGGGGTCGCGCCTAAGGTCAGGAACGATCTTCTTGAAATGACTGAGGAGAGCTTTGACTATGTGGTAGGAACTAACACCAAGGGTACGCTTTTCATGACCCAGGCAGCGGCAAGACAGATGGTCAGGCAGGATTATTACGATGACGAACACATGAGAGACCGCAACAAAGGAGCGATCGTCAATATCTCAAGCTGCTCAGCCGAAGTCTCAAGCATTTCAAGGGGAGAATACTGTATATCGAAAGCCGGTATATCAATGATAACGACACTGTTTGCGGACAGGCTCGCGGATGAAGGCATAACGGTGAACGAGGTGAGGCCGGGGATCATACTCACTGATATGACTGGGCCTGTAAAGGAAAAGTATGACAGGATGATCGGGGAAGGTGTATTCCCGATAAGAAGATGGGGGAGACCTGAAGATGTCGCCATGGCCGTATCGATGTTCTTAAGTGATAAGCTGAGATATACTACGGGGAGCTATCTCGATGTGGATGGCGGATTCCATATAAAGAGACTGTAGGCTATTGCTGTGTATGGAAATACCGGTCGGTAAGATGATGAGGTGACGGAAGATGGGCAGGAACCATGAAGTAACGACAGTACAGCCGCTGTTGAACGACGAGGGCGGATTAAGGGAACCGGGCTGGTCACGAAGCCAGATCCAGGTCTATGACAGAAGCATGATAAAGGCTCCTAAGTGGAGGATAAAGGAGTGGGATTATTATCTGGTCCTTTCCAAAGATTTTGCAGGAGCTTTCACGATATCCGATGACGGATATATCGGACTGCAGTCGGTATCGCTTCTAAATTTCAGGGACAAACCATGGGAGCACACAGAGACGGTCCTCAATGCATTCCCGATGGGAAAGCTGAGGCTTCCCGGCGATTCTTCAGCGGGAAAGACCGTATATGCTGACAAAAGGCTGAAGATGTCTTTTGAGGCGGGAGGCGGGAAGAGGCACATAAAATGCTGCTTTGATAACTTTTACCAGGGAAAAAAGCTGAGCTGTGACATCACTCTGGATCAGCCTCCGATGGACAGTATGGTGATCGCCACTCCGTGGGATAAGAAGCACGCGTTTTACTATAATCAGAAAATAAACTGTATGAGGGCATCAGGATACATTGAATTTGACGGGGTGAGATACGAATTTGACCCTTCAACGGATTTCGGGACGCTGGACTGGGGAAGAGGAGTATGGACATATGACAACACCTGGTTCTGGGGCTCCGGCAATACGGATACAGGAGGCAGGAGCTTTGGATTCAATATCGGGTACGGCTTCGGGAACACTGAAGCTGCAACGGAGAATGTCCTGTTCTATGAAGGAAAAGTGCATAAGCTCGATGATATAGAATTCCATATCCCCGAGAGCTCATACATGGATCCGTGGAGATTCACGTCTTCAGACGGCAGATTCGAGATGGATTTCATACCTGTCCTTGACAGGGCCGCGAAGATCGATTTCAAGGTGCTCGTATCCGATCAGCATCAGGTCTTCGGAAGGATGAGCGGAAAAGCCGTACTTGACGACGGAAGTGTTATAGAAGTAAAGGATATGATGTGTTTCGCCGAAAAAGTCCATAACAGATACTGACATCAGCTGTTTCCATGCCGGTATGATAAAAGCCTTTATACTGCGCTGCAGATAAGGGCTTTTATCATATACTGGATCAAAACATAAGTTCTGCCGCTGTGCAAAGAAGCGGTTTTTATGATACCATGGATACGGGAACGGACCATGCTGCTGATCCTGCGGCATTCTTGTAAAGACACCATAAACTGAAGACCGGAGAAAAGCCAATATGAAAGTCATGAAGAAAATACTCTTACGCTTATGGGATTATGCGGTTATCACATTTGCGTGCGCGGTATACGCCGTTGCGTTCAACTGCTTTTTTGAATCCAACAGTTTTACAGTCGGAGGATTCACGGGACTTGCCCAATGCATTCATTTCTTTTTCAACGGACTGCCTATAGGTGCCATGGTCCTTGTCATGAACATACCTCTCCTCATAATAGGGATAAAAAAACAGGGGATAAGGATGCTCATAACCACGCTGTTCGCCATAGTGGTAAGCTCGCTGCTGATAGACGTCACGGAAGCAATGTTTGAATTCCCGAAAACGGATCCCCTTCTCGGGTGTGTGTTCGGAGGAGTGTTCCTCGGGGTCTCGATGGGTCTTATGCTGAAGAAAGGGGCGACCACAGGAGGTACAGAGCTGGCGGCCAGACTTCTCAAATACAGGTTCCATCATCTGTCGATAGGCAGGCTGTGCCTCATCATAGATATCCTTGTGGTCGGATTCCATACAGCCGTTTTCAGCAATATCAACAATTCTCTTTATGGTGTCATCGCTATGTATATCTCAAGCGTGGTCATGGATACCGTGATATACGGTTCTGTCGGTGCCAAGCTCGCCATGGTCATCAGTGAAAGCAGTGATGAGATAAGGAAAAGGCTGCTTGATATGAACCTGGGCGTGACGATGCTCGACGGAACGGGAGGCTGGACCGGAGCGAAGAAGAACGTGGTGCTCTGTGTGTTCAAGCGCAACCAGATAGCAGCCATAAAATCGACAGTCAATGAACTGGATCCTACAGCATTCATAATAGTATGTGAAGCGCACGAAGTCCTGGGAGAGGGGTTCGGAGAATACTCGCCTGACAGTCTGTAGGAATAAGATCTCATTTCTGATGAAAGGCCGCCTGCAGGCGGCCTTTTATTGACTCAAATGTATCCCAAAGTATACAATTATAATATAGCTAATACAAAAGAATATCCGGAGGCTGTTTTATGTACAATCTAGATCTGACTAACGTCGCCCCATCCCCTGTTTATCCTCTTGACGACCGTTTCAGAGGAAAGGATCCTGACGGACATGAAGTGGGATTCACAAACGCGTATATGACTATTGACGGAAAACCCTTCTTCGGCATAAGCGGTGAGATGCATCATGAAAGGATGTCGCCCGATCAGTGGGAGGACTCTGTCATAAAGATGAAGAACGGAGGGATAAACATAATATCAGTCTATGTCTTCTGGATAGTCCATGAAGAGGAGGAAGGCATATTCAGATTTGACGGCCAGAGAGATATAAGAAAATTCCTCGAGATATGTGAAAAATACAACATGATGGTGATTATGAGGGTCGGACCTTTCAATCACGGTGAGATGAGGAACGGAGGTCTGCCAGACTGGCTTTACGGTAAACCGTATGAGGTCAGAAAAGACAATCCCGGTTTTCTTGCTGTTGTAAGAAGGTACTTCCGCGAGCTCCATAAACAGATGGACGGCCATTATTACAGTCAGGGAGGCTGTATCGTTGGCACCCAGATAGAGAATGAGTATCAGCATTCCTGCGCACCGTGGGAGATAACTACCGGGATATCAAATGAATGGATAACTCTCGGCGGTTCGGGAGAGAAGTACATGCTCGCCCTGAAAAAGATAATGATCGAGGAAGGCATAATAACTCCCTTCTATACGACGACAGCATGGGGAGGCGCGGTAACACCTGTTGAGGAAGCGCTGCCGCTCTGGGGTGGATATTCCTATCAGCCATGGCTGTTCTACGAAAAGGACGGGGTACATCCTGCAACTCCCGAATATATTTACAGAGACAATCATAACAGTGCCGTGACAAAGGAGTATAACTTTGAACCTTCCTATGATCCCGGTACCCGTCCTTACGCCTGCTGCGAGATGATGGGAGGCATGATGTGCTCCTACAGGTACAGATTCCAGCTTGACATGCGTGCGGTGGACGCGCTTGCGAATACAAAGCTCGGAAGCGGATGCAATCTTTTAGGTTATTATGTCTACAAGGGAGGGACGAATCCTCTTGGAAAGAGGACTCCGTTCCTTAATGAGGGGCAGATAACCAAGCGTTCATATGATTATCAGGCGGCTGTGGGAGAGTTCGGACAGATAAGGGAAAGCTATGGCAGACTGAGGGCTATACATCTTTTCTGCAATACATTCTCCGGCAGTTTTGAAGATATGAAAGCAGTCCTTCCCGAACACTTAAAAGGCCTTGAGCCCGAAGATCTCGGGCCGCTGAGATTCAGTGTCAGGATAAAGGATTCTTCAGGGTTCCTGTTCATCAATAATTTCCAGGACCATATAGAGATGAAGGACCGCAGAGGGGATGAAGTCGTCCTCTCACTGCCTGACGGTGATATAGTATTCAGATTTGATATTGCTGCCGGGGAAAACGCCATACTGCCGTTCAACATGGATCTCGGAGGTCTGAAGCTCGACTGGGCAACAGCGCAGCCTATGGCGAAGGTAGGGGACACATGGTTCTTCCTTGCGCCTGACGGAATGGCTCCTAAATATTCGATATGCGGAAGAGTTATCGAGGCTGAGGCGGGAAAGAGCTTTACTGTCGGACACATAACGGTAATGACCCTGAGCAGAAAAGACAGCCTCGGATTCAATGTCATAGATATATGTGGGAGAAAAGCTGCTGTTCTCTGCGACAGGCCCCTTCTCTGGGACGGGAACAGGATGGCTGTGGAGTTTGAAGAAGGGGATGCCGATCTCTATATGTACCCTGCAGGCCTGCTAAAGAGACCGGAAGACGCCGAGCCTCTTGAGAAAGATCTGTTTGAAGGGTTCAGGATAAAGAGCGGGAAGAAGATCTGCCCGGCATCCTTCCATTCCACGGGATACGGCAGATATGTCGTGGATCTCCCAGAAAAAGGTCTTCTGGGGCATAAGCAGGTCATGCTGAGGGTAGGCTATGTCGGTGATATAGCAAGCGCGTTCATAAACGGCGAGATGATATCCGACAATTTCAGCAACGGCGGAAAGTGGGATATCCGTGTTGATAATGAGGCCGAAAGGCTGAAAAATGATCCTCTTACGATCTATATAACCCCGAAAAAGGAGAACGTCGTGGTCGATACATCTGCCATGGCAGGGCTTCAGGAGAGAGTCGGCAGCATGACGGCTGAGCTCCTTTCTGCGGAATGGGTCGAAGTCGACGAGATCAGGGTAATGTGAGCATATTCTAGCCATCAGTGATTGGCCGTATCAGGGGTCGGAAGTCAAAGCTTCTGGCCCTTTTTCTTCCTTGATTAAGACATGAAGAGGACATATAATCAAATACGACAGAAATGAAACGGAGCATAATATGAAAATAGAAGACCATGAACTTAGGCCGGAAGACTATGTGGAACCGAGATGCCTTTTAAGCGGAGAGCCGTTCGGATATTCGGCGGCAGCAGTGTCGGTTCCCCAGCAGCGCATAATGCAGAAGCTCGATGAATATATGTCACATAAGGATTTTGCCGGAGCCGAAAGACATCTGAGATACTGGCTCGATGAAGCTCGGCTGGGAAATGATCTGAGGGGCAGTCTTCTTGTCGAGAATGAGATGATCGGCTTTTACAGAAAAACAGGAGCAAAGGGAAAAGCATATAAGAGCATAGATTCTGCTCTGGAGCTGATAGATAAGCTGAGCTTTGAGGATACCGTCAGCGCAGCTACCACATATGTGAATGCTGCGACGGCTTTCCAGGCATTCGGTGACATAGACAGATCGCTCGGGCTGTTTATAAAAGCAAGGAATATATATGAGAAAGACGTGAAGACGTCGCATGATCTTTTAGGAGGTCTTTACAACAATATGGCCCTGACATATGCCGCGCTGAGAGATTTCGGCAACGCTTTCGAACTCTATGAAAAAGCCATAAAGGAGATGGGGAACGTAAAGGGAGGAGAGCTTGAACAGGCGATCACATACCTCAATATGGCAAATGCTGCAGAAGCCGAAAGCTCATATGAGGAAGCGGAGCATAAGATATTTGAGTATCTTGATGCTGCATGGGATCTCATAGAAGAAAGCAGCGCGCCTAAAAACGGTTATTATGCCTTCGTCTGTGAAAAATGCGCGCCTACCTTCAGATATTACGGCTACTTTATGGCAGCAGAGGAACTGACGAAAAGATCGGAACAGATATATGAACGGGATTGAGATATCAAAGGCATATTTTGAAGAATACGGTCTTCCCATGCTGAGTGAACAGTTTCCTGATATTCTCGGGTATATCGCTGCGGGCATCATGGGAAGCGGATCCGAATGCCTTGGTTTTGATGACGAGCTGTCTAGAGATCACGATTATGAAGCCGGGTTCTGCATATTCCTGCCGGGAGAGGATATCATTGACAGGAGGACGGCATTCCTCATGGAAAGGGCATATTCCAAGCTTCCACGTGAATTCATGGGCATAAATAGACCTCTCATGATGCCTGCCGGCGGACAGAGAAGGGGAGTCATGAGGACAGGGGAATTCTTCCTTGACAGGACCGGTACATCAGACGGTATCCTGTCAGTTGACAGCTGGTTCGGTATCCCGGAGCAGTCGTTATTAGAGTGCGTCAACGGTGAGATCTTTTTTGACGGATACGGAGAAGTGTCTGAGATAAGGGAAAGGCTTCAGTATTATCCTGACGATATAATGAAGAAAAAGCTGGCAGGGGAGCTCATGATCATGGCGCAGTCCGGTCAGTATAATTACAAAAGATGTATCGATCACGGTGAAGAAGCTGCAGCACAGCTCGCTGTCTTCTCGTTCGTGAAAAGCGCCATGTCGGCGGTCTTCATGCTGAACAGAAGATATATGCCTTTCTATAAATGGAGCTTCAGGGCTCTGAGATCTCTTCCCAGGCTCGCGCTTCTTGCAGAGCTCTTTGAGTATCTGATAACTACCGACAACAGTCAGGACTTAAGGAAAGAAAAGTATGATGTGATAGAGGCTGTAGCCTCCGACATTTCAGACGAACTGATGGAGCAGAAGCTTTCAAAGGCAGTATGCAGCGATCTTGAGAAACATGCTTCTTCGATAAATGACAGCATAGAGGACCCTGGTATCAGGAATATGCATATCCTTGCCGCGGTAAGATGATAGGGAGGAACTAATGAAAATATACGGTCTTCAGAAAATGACTCTTCTTGATTATCCCGAACATGTCGCATGTACGGTATTCCTTGGAGGCTGCGATTTCAGATGCCCGTTCTGCCATAATTTCGAACTGGCAGATGGATCGGCTGAGCCGCTCATGGAAGAGGAAGAGTTGTTCGAGTTCTTAAGAAAGAGGACAGGGCTTCTTGACGGTGTGGCCGTAACGGGGGGCGAGCCTTGTCTGTACAGAGAGCTTCCCGGATTTCTTTCAAGGGTAAAGGAGATGGGTTTCCCCGTCAAGCTGGATACGAACGGATACCATCCGGCTATGATAAAGGAACTCCTTGACAGAGGGCTCGTAGATTATATCGCGATGGATATAAAGAATTCTGAGGAGAAATATGCTTCGACATGCGGTGTGGATTATGTCGACATGGAGCTCATAAAAAAGAGCATAGAGCTCATAATGAACAGCGGCATATCATACGAGTTCAGGACGACTGTAGTAAAGGAGCTCCATAATGTGGATGACATGGCTGGTATAGGCATGTTGATAGACGGAGCCGAAAGCTTTTTCATACAGAATTTCACTGACCGGGACACTGTTCCCTATGGCGATCTCCATCCGCATGAAAAGGCCGATCTTATGGCGTTTAAGGATGCCGTAAAGCCGTTCGTAAAAAACGTCGAACTGCGCGGAATAGACTGAAAATACACAATATATAGTTTTTTTAAAAAAACATAACCCTACATATTGACAATCGCATTTGTTGCGGTACAATTAGTTATAGAAACATTTCTGGAGTGTTTTGATAGAAAATATTCCAGATATTTTTTACAAGTCGGGGGTATTGAAATGTATCAGGTAGTCAAAAGAGACGGCAAAATAGTAGACTTCAACATAAATAAAATAAGTGCCGCCATCACTAAGGCGTTTGATGCTTTAGGAAAACAGTATCATCCTACCGTAATAGACATGATAGCTCTTCGTGTCACTTCGGACTACGAGACGAAGATCAAGGATGACAAGATCACTGTCGAAGATATACAGGACAGCGTAGAGAAAGTACTGTCCGAAGCAGGATATGCGGATGTCGCAAAGGCATACATCCTCTACCGCAGACAGCGCGAAAAAGTACGTAACGTCAACAGCGCACTACTTAACTATAAGGAACTCGTAGACAATTATCTTAAGATAAATGACTGGAGAGTAAAAGAGAATTCCACAGTCACATATTCGGTCGGAGGACTCATCCTTTCAAACTCCGGAGCGATAACAGCGAACTACTGGCTGACAGAGGTCTATGACGATGAAGTGGCACAGGCTCACAGAAATGCCGAGATACATCTTCACGATCTTTCGATGCTTACCGGTTACTGCGCAGGGTGGAGCCTTAAGCAACTTATCCAGGAAGGCCTCGGGGGAGTCCCGGGCAAGATAACCTCATCGCCCGCCAACCACCTCTCAACGCTCTGCAATCAGATGGTTAACTTCCTTGGGATAATGCAGAATGAATGGGCCGGAGCTCAGGCGTTCTCATCCTTCGATACTTATCTTGCCCCGTTCGTAAAGGTCGATAACCTGACACAGAAGCAGGTCAAACAGTGCATACAGTCCTTCGTATACGGCGTTAATACCCCAAGCCGCTGGGGCACACAGGCTCCCTTCTCTAATATCACGCTCGACTGGGTAGTACCGAACGACCTCAAGAACCTTCCTGCCATAATCGGCGGCAAGGAGATGGATTTCACCTACGGTGACTGCCAGAAGGAAATGGATATGGTGAACAAGGCGTTCATCGATATAATGATCGAGGGCGATGCAAACGGAAGAGGTTTCCAGTATCCTATCCCCACATATTCTATTACCAAGGACTTTGACTGGAGCGAGACTGAGAACAACAAGCTGCTGTTCGAGATGACCGCAAAATACGGAACACCGTACTTCTCCAACTATATCAACTCCGATATGGAGCCGAGCGACGTACGTTCGATGTGCTGCAGGCTGCGCCTTGACTTAAGAGAGCTCCGCAAGAAATCAGGAGGCTTCTTCGGATCGGGCGAATCGACCGGATCAGTCGGAGTAGTCACCATTAACATGCCGAGGATAGCATATCTCGCCAAGGACGAGAATGACTTCTATTCCAGGCTCAACAACCTGATGGATATCGCCGCCCGTTCTCTCAAGACGAAGCGTACCGTAATAACAAAGCTCTTAGATCAGGGACTGTATCCGTATACAAAGAGGTATCTCGGCACTTTCGAGAACCATTTCTCAACGATCGGTCTTATCGGAATGAACGAGGTCGGACTCAACGCAAAATGGCTGAGGGCAGACCTTACGGATCCCAAAGTACAGCGCTTCACGAGGGATGTGCTGAACCACATGCGCGAAAGACTTTCGGATTATCAGGAGAAATACGGAGACCTGTACAATCTTGAGGCAACTCCCGCAGAGTCGACGACATACCGCTTTGCAAAGCACGATAAGGAAGAATTCCCGGATATCATAACTGCAAACATGAACGGAACTCCTTATTATACGAACTCATCGCATCTGCCCGTAGGATATACAGAAGATGTATTCTCGGCTCTGGATATACAGGATGACCTCCAGACGCTGTACACATCAGGAACGGTCTTCCATGCATTCCTTGGCGAAAAGCTTCCCGACTGGAAGGCAGCTGCAAATCTCGTAAGGAAGATAGCTGAAAACTACAAACTGCCGTATTACACCATGAGCCCGACATACTCTGTCTGCAGAGACCACGGATATCTCACAGGCGAGCAGTTCAAGTGCCCGATATGCGGAAAGGACACCGAGGTATACAGCCGTATAACCGGTTATTACCGCCCAGTCCAGAACTGGAACGATGGAAAAGTCCAGGAGTACAAAGACCGCAAGGTATACAATGTCGGACATTCCATACTGACACATAAGGGACCGAATCCTGCACCTGTGGACACAGTTCCCGAAGTTAAGACAGAGACAGCGGAGATAAAGAGCGTATTCCCTGGTGAGGGAGACGGAAGCGTTCTTCTGTTCAAGACCGCCACCTGCCCAAACTGCAAGGCTGCTGAGGCGATGCTCACCGCTGCCGGAATAAGCTATAAGACGGTGAATGCGGATGAGAATGCCGATCTGGTAGGCAAGTACGGTATTCGCCAGGCTCCGACGCTGGTAGTTCTCGGAGACGATACTTTCGAGAAGTTCAGGGGAGTATCCGATATACGCGGATGGATTATGAAGAAATAAGCTGTTAAAAAAGCTCTTCACCTCAATTGATGTGAGGTGAAGAGCTTTTTTATGCTTTTAATTTCAGATGCAAAGATCAGTCTATGACGGGAAGCTTTGAGAGGCTCTGTTCGATCTCTTCGTCGGTCGGAACATAGTCATCCATCACGCCGTCATTGTATTTCTGATAGGCAACAAGGTCAAAATACCCGGTACCTGTGAGCCCGAAGACGATGGTCTTTTCTTCTCCGGTCTCTTTACACTTGAGTGCTTCATCCATAGCTACCTTTATAGCATGTGAGCTTTCAGGAGCCGGGAGGATGCCCTCGGATCTTGCAAAGCGCTCAGCTGCTTTGAAGACTTCGGTCTGGGGAACGGATACTGCCTCCATATGGCCGTCATCATAAAGCTGAGAGAGGACTGTGCTCATTCCGTGATATCTCAGGCCTCCGGCGTGGTTCGGAGCAGGGATGAAGTCGCTCCCGAGAGTATACATCTTAGCAAGAGGGCAGACCCTGCCTGTATCGGCGAAGTCATATGCGAATCTGCCACGTGTGAAGCTGGGGCATGAAGCTGGCTCTACTGCGATTATCCTGCAGTCAAGCTTTCCCTTGATCTTGTCGCGCATGAAAGGAGCGATAAGACCGCCGAGGTTTGAACCGCCTCCGGCACAGCCGATGACCATATCGGGCTTTATATCGTACTTCTTAAGTGCAGCTTCGGTCTCAAGACCGATTATGCTCTGATGCAGGAGCACCTGATTGAGAACGCTTCCAAGCACGTAGCGATAGCCTGGAGTTGAAACTGCAGCTTCGACTGCTTCGGAGATAGCGCATCCGAGACTTCCGGTAGTTCCCGGATGAGCTTCGAGGATCTTTCTGCCTATTTCAGTAGTATCGGAAGGAGACGGGGTGACATTTGCGCCGTAGGTCCTCATGACTTCACGGCGGAACGGTTTCTGCTCATAGGATACTTTTACCATATAGACCCTGCAGTCAAGACCGAGGTAAGCACACGCCATGGAGAGAGCAGTGCCCCACTGCCCGGCGCCGGTCTCTGTAGTAACGCCTTTGAGCCCCTGCTTTTTTGCATAATATGCCTGGGCTATAGCTGAATTCAGCTTGTGGGATCCGCTCGTGTTGTTGCCTTCGAATTTGTAATAGATCTTTGCAGGAGTGCCAAGCTCTTTTTCAAGGCAGTACGCTCTAACAAGTGGAGACGGTCTGTACATCTTATAGAAGTTATAGACTTCATCCGGGATCTTGATGTATGCAGTATCATTATCCAGTTCCTGCTTGATGAGCTCACTGCAGAAAACAGGTTCCAGATCTGCTGCTGTCATTGGCTGATGAGTGTCTGGATTGAGAAGGGGAGCGGGCTTGTTTATCATATCCGCCCTTAAGTTATACCATTCCCTTGGCATCTCATCTTCTGTTAAATAGATTTTGTAGGGTATGTCTGCCATATCAACAATCCTTTCTTAATATGATAGGAATCTTTATACAGGCGCCAAGCCTGTTGATTTCTTAAGTCTGTTCAGATAACCTCGCTGTAGCTGCCAAGATACTGATAGCTCTCACATATATAAGGCAGCTCTTCCGCAAGCTGCAGCAGCTGGGGAGAGTATACGGGGATATCAAGATCGAAATAAAACATGAATTCAAACTCCCTTCCGGGAAGAGGTCTGCTCTCGACCTTGTTCAAGTTTATTCCCAGTGTATACAGCTTCGATATGAATCTGTACAGCGAGCCGAAGGAGTGGGGGAGGATGAACATTATGCTTGTCCTGTCAGCACCCGGATAAATCTCCAGCCTGTTTGATATACATATGAATCTAGTATAGTTATTATCGCTGTTCTGTACGGACGCGCTTAGACATTCAAGCCCGTAATAGTCGATACATGGCCTCGAAGCCAGGGCTGCCATATCATTTCTTTTTGATTCGGCAACAAGCTTTGCGGCTACCGCGGTATTCTCACAGGGGATTATCTTCACTCCCTTGAGAGAGCCAAGGTATTCGGAGCACTGGCTTATAGCCTGTTCGTGGGAATAGATCTCCTTTATATCCTCGATCCTGGAGCCGGGCAGTGCAAGCAGATTATGGTCTATCTTCAGCCTGATGCTTTTAACTATGCTGAAATTATGGCCCATCATGAGGTCGTAGACCTTGTTGACCGATCCGGCAGTGCTGTTTTCGACCGGGATGACCCCGTATCTGCAGATACCCTTTTCAATGGCGGTAAAAACAGCGTCAAAAGTCGAGAAGAACATTATATTGGCATTTCTGAAAAGCTTGTCACATGCAAAATGAGAGTTGGCACCTTCTATGCCCTGACACGCTACTCTTGCCGATGAAGGGAAGATACTTGGGGTTTCGTTAATAGCAGCTGTTATTCTTTCAGCAAGCCCGTTGCTGTTGCCCAGACTCCTCCTTCTCGATGTCCTGTCAAGTTCTGTAAGAAGGGAATACATCATTGGCAGATATTCTTTGACTGATCCGGGAGCGTTTTCCATAAAAGAAGAGAGCTTTTCCTTTTCGTGCTTCTGCTCGATCACGGGAGCATCCGAATCCCCGTTTTTTGAGATCTCATTTGATAAAGACAGCCTTTCGGTAAAAAGCTTTACAATCTGCTCATCGATTTCATCTATACGGTCTTTTAAAACTGAACTGCCCATAGCTGCGGTTACCTCAAAATGACTGAAATCTGTTCTGCCAGGTCTTGTAGGGATCCCTTTTGGACTTGTGTGCCGAACAATGATCGGGACTATACACGGGAAGCATGCTGACTCAAACTTATCGGATGATATCATTTTTTCTCTGGTACTGTCAATAGAAAAGGCACGTATACAAACGGCAGAAAAAAATAACTTCTATGAAGCGCGGCAAGGATGTATAATTGCATGGGAAAATGAATACTGTAAGAGGCGGATATGAAAAAGACTATTGATCTGACCAGGACAGCCCTGATGGCTGTCGTTATCTCCGTATGTGCATGGATATCGGTACCATCGGTGATACCGTTCACGCTCCAGACGTTCGGGATATTCCTTACCATGAAGCTGATAGGCGGTAAAAACGGAACTCTGGCGGTATTGCTGTATGTCATCCTCGGTACAGTCGGCCTGCCTGTATTTTCAGGCTTTTCCTCAGGGCTGGGATGCATAATCGGACCGACAGGAGGATACATAACTGGGTTTATCATCCTGAGCCTTATCTACTGGCTGTTTGAAAAGAAAATGACAGGCAGGATCATGGAAGATATAGTTCTTATCGGAGGACTTGCCGTGTGTTATCTGTTCGGTACTGTCTGGTTTTACTTATATATGAACAGAAACGGAACGGACATCAGCTTTCTTAAGGCGCTGGGCATGTGTGTCCTTCCATATATAATCCCTGATATGCTAAAGCTCCTTATTGCGGATCTGATCGCGGGAAGGATCAAAAAGCATACAGGCAAAGATACGACTGACTGACAGCTGTCACGCGTGGAATAGAGAGAAAAAGATCCGGAGATAAATCTTCGGATCTTTTTTCTGGAGGCGCCATCCGGATTTGAACCGGAGCATAGAGGTTTTGCAGACCTGTGCCTTACCACTTGGCTATGGCGCCTTATATGGAGCGGAAGACGAGATTCGAACTCGCGATATCTGCCTTGGCAAGGCAGCGCTCTACCACTGAGCCACTCCCGCATATAAAAATGGCGACCCGGATGGGGCTCGAACCCACGACCTCTAGCGTGACAGGCTAGCGTTCTAACCAACTGAACTACCGGGCCACTTTAGTGGTGGGAACAACAGGGCTCGAACCTGTGACCCCTTGCTTGTAAGGCAAGTGCTCTCCCAGCTGAGCTATGCTCCCACAAAAGCTTGTTCCATGGATCTCTCCAAGGGACATGCTTCATTATAAATTAAGTATCGAAGGTTGTCAATACTCAATTTACTTAATATTTTAATGAATAAAAAGCGTTTATAAACAGCCTTGAACATACATCAGCTGCCGTACTTTATCGCATCCCTTAAGGTCAGGAGCCCTTCATACAGGGCTTTTCCTATGACTGCACCATAAGCTCCGGTATTCCTTACGCTTATGAGGTCGTCCACAGATGATATCCCGCCTGCAGCTATGATGTTTATCCAGGTCTTTTTGACTATCTCTTCCACATGAGCTATATTTGGCCCCTTCATGGACCCTTCTCTTGAGATATCTGTATAGACGATAGTCTGTATCCCCATCTTATGTACTTCCCTGGCCAGCTCGACCGAACTCACGTCGGTCTCTTCGACCCAGCCGTTCGTGCAGCATCTGCCGTCACGTGCGTCGATTCCGACGATGAACCTGTCCGGATAGGTCGAGTGGGCCCATCTTACGAGCCCCGGGTCCTCGATGGCTATGGTGCCTGCTATAAGCCTGGAGATACCGCAGTCATCCAGTCTTTCCATGATATCTTTTTTTGTCCTGGCACCGCCGCCGAGCTGGACAGGTATCTTTAATGAAGATGTGATCTTCTGGATAAGCTTCTTGTTTCTGAATTCGCCTGTGAATGCGGCATCGAGATCGACAAGGTGTATCATATCCGCACCTTCTTCCTGCCATCTTAATGCAAATTCAAGCGGATCCCCATAGACCTTTTCGTTTTTGATCTCTCCGTATGTGAGCCTTACACACATCCCGTTGCGTATATCTATTGCGGGGATTATCTTCATTGCGTGAACTCCTTTACTTACATTGCATACTGTTGACCGAATTGGTTTTTAGATACACTATGATTATACCTTAAGGAAAGAAAAAAAGATATCGTAAGACATGTTAAGCGTATAATGGAATATCATACGGGGCTATTTCTTGGTATAATTATCCTATATCGGTATGATCGGGAGGGATCGGGATGAAAAAAAGATTACTGTGCTTTTTGATTCTGTTTGTTTTCATTGCGGGATGTGCAGGAGGTGGAGAGACTGTCCCTCAGTCGTCGTCTGAAACGCCTGAAAAGAGCTCTGCCGTTATCCCGGAAGCTACACCCGAGCCTGAACCTGAGGGAGCGGAAAAAGTATTCGGGAAAGCTGATATAAAGATAACCGTTATCTGTGAAGATGACGAGGACGGAAGTCTTCTGTTCCTTAAGGGGATCGAGCACGAAGCTTCGCAGTGCGGGCTCATGTATGATGTGGTCTATACGGATGACATCAGGGGAGCGGCAGACAGCAGCGGTGCTGATGCGGTTATCATACTAAAACGTACTCCCGAAGATATCCCTGCAATATCAGACGGGTCACGTGTCACAGTCATTGCAGGACCGGGCGGAGGCGATGGGGGAGCCGACGTATGCCTGAGCGCCGATGTTTCCGGTGCGGCAGAGGAACTCCTTGATTATGTGCTTGTCTATCCCAATCACGATACACCTGTAAGGATGCTCGGAATGTTTACGAGCAGGATGTCTTCCCTTTACGAGACATATTCGGTTTTTGCCGATGAAGGAAAAGTGTTCTCAAAAAGCGAGTATGCGGCTGATGAGGATACTGAGGATGAGCCTTCCTTTATAGAAAGCACATTGAAAGACTGGTATCCGGGCATGATAGATGCCCTTATAACCGACAGCGGCAGCATGGCTGCTGATGTCCTTAAAGCGCTTAATGAAAGCGGAAGGGACGATTTTGAGATATTCCTTACCGGCATTACGCCCGAAGCGCTCGCGTATATGCATGAGCAGGGGAATCTTATGGCAGCGTTATCAGGTATAAATGAAGCCGAGATGGGAAGGATGGCCTTCATTTCTGCCGTGAAGCTTCTTGCCGGGGAAGAGACCGTGAAGGATCTCAAAGCGACCCCCGTGCTCCTTAAGGCTGAAGACATGGACGGGGAGGATATGTTTGACTGTCTCCTCAAGGGAGAGCTTGATGAAAGCTTTGAAAGCGAAGCTCTAAACTATCTTAAAGAGTATCATCTGGGGCAGGAAGCAAACGAACAGGCAGGACAATAGGGAGGACTGATATGAATGAGAAAAGACCTCTTATAGGGATAACGACATGGACCTTAGACAGAAATGAGCCCCATCCGGGAAGATTCATACACAGCAATGTGCAGTATATGCAGGCTGTGAGACTGTGCGGAGGCGTTCCCATTTATCTCTCGGGTGATCAGGCAGCTGAAGATGAGCTGTCGGACGTGCTTGACGGACTTATCCTTTCAGGCGGACCTGATATAGAGCCGTGGAGATACGGCAGGGAAAATGAAGGAAGCATGGAGCCCGATATCGGAAGGGATGAATATGAGATATCTCTTGCGCGCGATATGGTGAGGAAAGGCAAGGCCGTGCTCGGCATATGCAGAGGCATACAGGTGCTGAATGTAGCTCTTGGAGGGACGCTGATCCAGGATAACGATACGTTTTTAGGTATAAACCATCCAAACGGACACGGTAAAAGACATGAGCTTAGAATATCGGAAGACTGTTTCATGTTCCCGTTTTTTGACGGAGCCGAAAAGATAACGGTAAACTCGACCCATCATCAGTCATGCGAGATCCCGGGAAAAGGAATGAAAGCGACGGGCTGGAGCGAAGACGGGGTCATAGAAGTGATCCAGGCTGAAGACGGAAGGCCTCTTTACGGTGTGCAGTTCCATCCGGAGAGGATATTCAGGTCAAGGGGAGAGAGCATACTGGGGATATTCAGGGCATTGGTCAAAGGGGCGGCAAAAGGATAAAAGTTTTCTTTTCAGAGATCATTTGCATCCGCTTCCCCGCTTTCAGAACGGGCGCCAGCGGTCTGCGAAAGGATAACTGCCGTAAATATGAGCACACATCCCGCTATCTCTTTTAATGACATCGATTCCTTGAGTATGATGGCTCCGAAAACGGCAGCGAAGACCGATTCGAGGCTCAGGATCACCGAAGCGACCGTCGGGTCGGAATCCTTCTGCGCTATGATCTGGAGCGTATACGCCACGCCCATCGAGAATATGCCGGTATAAACGACCGGGAGCCATGATGGGAGGATCTGCCCGATAGTGGGCCGTTCAGCGGCAAACATGGGTACTGAGCTCATAAAGCACATCGTAAGGAGCTGAATGAACGAAAGCAGTATACCGCTCGTTTTCTGTGAATAACTGTCGATGAAAAGTATCTGGAATGCAAAAAATAAAGAGCATCCAAGTACAAGAAGATCTGAGCCCGTTATGCTGAAGGAAGGTCCTGCACATAACAGGTAAAGCCCCGTAACCGAAAGGACGGCGCTTATCCATATGATCAGCTTCGTGCGTTTTCCCGTGATGAGCCTTATCAGCGGGACCATGACGCTGTAAAGAGATGTTATAAAGCCCGCTTTCCCGGCTCCTGTCCCTTTCTCGATGCCAAACTGCTGAAGCGTGCTGGCGATAAAAAGGCAGAGACCGCAAAGGAAACCGCCCAAAAGCGTGGTCTTTAACGGATAGCGGCCTTTTTTCATCTCTGAGATCACGAGAGGAAGAAGCACCGCCGCTCCTATAAGGCTTCTTATTGCGTTGAAAGTGAAGGCCCCGATATTTTCAGAGCCTGAACTCTGCGCAACGAAGGCAAGTCCCCATATAAGCGCTGTAAGCATAAGAAGAAGAGTATTAATGAATCTGCCTTTCATCAAATCACCTCGGACTATGATGTCAGGAATATATTACAGTAACGGGTACTGCATAATCAATCGGATTATTCATATATTTATACAGGAAAGGATCATGCCATGCGGAAAAGAATAGAATACTTCGACGGTCTTAAGGCAGCCGCGTGTCTTGGTGTTTTGCTCACGCACTTTGCAGGAGCCTTCAGGAACTATCAGCTCCACGGGAGCGTATACTGGATCAATGACAACATTCTCAGGATCCTTCTTGACGGGGATTTCCAGATAGGCATTTTTGCATGCATAAGCGGGTGGCTCCTTATGATGAAGGGGATCGGCAGCGTAAAAGAGACCTTAAAGGAAGCTGCAAAACGATATCTGAGATTCCTTATCCCTGTCTTTTTCGTTTGCCTTGCAGTATTCATCATAGACAAAACGGCAGGCTTCCATAACGGTGAAGCGGGAGGGATGCTGTCGAACGGATGGTTCGCCTCATATTATCAGAAGAGCTTTACAGCCGTGGATGTCATCATGTCACCGCTCATAAGGATATGGATATTTGCAGATGACAGCTTTAACGGACCGTTCTGGATGCTGTCGCAGCTGCTGTTCGCTTCTTTTATTGTGATTCTGATCAGCTTTGCCGTAAACAGGCTTAAAAGATGGGGATATCTTTCATTCATTCCGGCATTTATCCTTTCATACCATATAGGATATGCCGCTCTTGCCTGTGTTTTGGGAGCTTTTTTCTGTCTTGCCGGGAAACACATAAAAGAGGGGATATGGTCTGATGTTGTTTTTTCGCTGATCATGGTGATCACGGTATCGATGTTTTACGGTCTGTATGAAAAGCTGCTGATAAAGATCCTGCCGAAAGTATACATAAGTACCGGGGGAAATATGAGCGGGTATTTCAAGGCGGTATCAGGTGCCGTTTTCGTGCTGTCCGTATCAAATATCCGTTTCATGAAAAAGGCTCTCTCGGTAAAGCCGGTCAGTATGGGCGGAAAATACAGCTTCGGTATTTACTGTTTTCACTGGCCTGTAATATGTTCCTTTTCCTCCATGCTGTTCCTGCGTCTGTATGGCAGCATGGACTATACAGGGCTCTATTTCCTTCTTCTTACGTTTACGCTGCTGCTTACCGCCGCCTTCGCATATCTTTTCTCTTTTGCTGAGAGGTGGTCTGCGTCAGCAGTAAAACTGCTTTTCAGGGAAAAGAAAAAGATCCCGGAGGATCAGAAATAGAAATAAAAAAGGAACGTAAGTTCCTTTTTTATTTCAGGCTTATCCTTTTTACTGACAGATCTGTTTTAAGCACTTTCGATACGGGATTCCAGATGAGGCATGAAATATAGTAGTCGATCATACTGTGGACAAAACCGCCCACGCCGATAAGAAGTATGACTGAAACGAAGAACCCTCTCGTATAGTTCATTTCTGAGAGTGCGTTTCCGAAGTAGAAGAATGAGACGACGATGACCTCAAGCAGCGCGTGTATGACCGATACGACAGTCCCGAAAAAGAGAGTCTTTTTCCCGTTTGAAAGGGCATCAATCGTTTTTTTCAGATAGAAAGAACCGAGAGTTGAAAAAACTATATGTGAAAGTGCTCTTAAGGTGATGACCATCGGAAGCCCGCTTATAAGGAATCCGAGAGTAGTTCCGAGCGTGACTGCAATGGATACGGCCGGTGAAATGAACATGGCCATGAATATCGCCACATGGCTGGCAAGCGTATAAGATGCCGGACCTATGACTATTTTAGGAAAGAAGCTTGGTATGAGTATCCCTACAGCACAAAGCATCGCTGCCATGGTTATCTTTTCTATATGGTTCCTTTTGCTCATCCTGACCTCCGGACATATAAAGGTTTTTGATAATTCATTTATCATGCATAATTATAGCAATGCCCCTGCTTTTGTCAAATAAAGATGATCTTCCGCCTGTTTGCAGTTTTCTCTGATCTGCTGTATCTTTTGGGATAAAAAGCATGTGTATGATATAATAATAGGAAGGAGGGATGAAATGGAACTGTTTGATTACAATAGGGAAAAAGGAGCTCCTCTTGCTGACCGCATGCGCCCGGACAGTCTTGATAACTTTTTCGGTCAGGAGCATATAGTAGGCAGGGGCAGGCTTTTAAGAAGAGCGATAGAAGCCGATAAACTGTCTTCCAGCATTTTCTTCGGCCCTCCCGGAACAGGAAAAACGACGCTTGCCCAGATCATAGCGTCTACCACAAAGAGCGAATTCGTAAGAGTCAATGCTGTAACTGCAGGCGTTAGGGAAGTAAGGGAGATCATTTCCGCGGCTGACAGCAGGCTTAAGATGACGGGACAGAGCACATATCTTCTCCTTGATGAGTGCCACAGATGGTCGAAGGCTCAGTCCGACAGCATACTCCCGGCGATCGAGAAGGGGGTAGTCAAGTTCATAGGCAGCACGACCGAGAACCCTCTTGTGTCGATGACCCCTGCTATAGTGTCAAGATGCAGGATATTCCAGTTCAGGCCTCTTGGCAGGGACGATGTGAGGAAGATTGTCGAAAGGGCTGTTGCAGACGAAACGAGAGGCTTCGGATATATGGATATCAGCGTCGACGAAGACGCCATGCTCCATATAGTGGATACGGCCAACGGAGACGCAAGAGCAGCACTTAACGCCATTGAACTGGCAGTGCTCACAACTCTTCCGGATGCTGGAGGGACGATACACATAACACTTGATATCGCTGAGGAATCGATACAGAGAAGAGCCGTAAGATGTGATGAAGAGGAGTACTATAACATGCTCTCGGCATTCTGTAAATCTCTCAGGGGTTCTGACAGCGATGCCGCTTTATTCTGGTTCGCAAGGATGATATATGCCGGAGTAGATCCGAGGATAATCTGCAGAAGGATGATAGCCCATGCGTCAGAGGATGTGGGGTTGGCAAACCCGGGGGCGCTCCAGCAGGCAGTGGCTGCAGCCCAGGCGCTGGAATTCAACGGCATGCCCGAAGCAAGGCTCAATATCGCTCAGGCGATCATCTTCATCTGTGAGTCGCCCAAATCGAACAGCGTGGTCATGGCCTTGGAAGGGGCGTTCAAGGCGGCAGAGGGATCTTATCAGACGGGAGTGCCTGTGCATCTCAGGGATACGCATTACAGCGGAGCTCAGTCTCTCGGAAATGGGAAAGGCTACAAATACCCGCATGATTATCCCGGACATTATATCGAACAGCAGTATCTGCCTGACGAGCTTAAGGGAGCCCGCTTCTATGAGCCTTCATCACAGGGCAATGAAAAACGGATAAAGGAAGCAAAGGAAAAGAGGGAAGAGAAGAACTGACAGAAGCCGTCTTTCTTTACTTTAGGTCTTCCTGATGATATAATTTTGTGCGGTAAAAAAGCATTCTGTAAGGAGAACAACGTGATATACAAAGCACCGAGAGGCACGAAGGACATACTTCCTTCGGATTCATATAAATGGCAGTTTGCCGAGGAAGTGATAAGGGACCAGTGCAGGAGATACGGCTTTAACGAGATACGCACCCCCATATTTGAGCAGACTGAAGTTTTTGTGAGAGGAGTCGGGGATACCACCGACGTAGTCTCAAAAGAGATGTATACGTTTGAGGACAAGGGAGGCAGGTCCATGACCCTGAGACCGGAAGGAACGGCAGGGGTAGTGAGGAGCCTTATCGAGAACAACATCAATCCGCTCCCGCTCAAGCTGTATTATCTTTCCGCACCCATGTTCAGGTATGAGAACCCTCAGGCGGGAAGGCAGAGACAGTTCCACCAGTTCGGAATTGAAGTGTTCGGAGCTTCAGACGCCTCTGTAGACGCCGAGACCATAGCGCTTGCATGGGACGTTCTGAAAAATGTCGGTGTCGGCAATCTTGAGCTCAACATAAATTCGATCGGATGTCCCGAATGCAGGCCTGCGTTCAGGGAAAAGCTCATAGCATATTTTGAGGACAGGAAAGACGAGCTCTGTCCCACATGCAGGGAAAGACTGTATAAGAATCCTCTGCGCATACTTGACTGCAAGGAAGAGAAGTGCAGGGAGATCTGCAGCAACGCACCGGTCATTACAGACAATCTGTGCCCCGACTGTCAGGAGCATTTCGAGGACCTTAAGGCGTACCTTAAGGAATACGGCATACCTTATGTTGTGAATCCTTTCATCGTAAGAGGTCTCGATTATTATACGAAGACCGTCTTTGAGATCATCTCGGGCGAGATAGGTGCCCAGGGGACCGTCTGCGGAGGCGGGCGCTATGACGGGCTCGTATCGCAGCTTGGAGGGCAGGATATCTGCGGCATAGGCTTCGGCATGGGTATGGAGAGGCTAATGATGGTCATGGAAGCTGCAGGAGGAGGTCCTGCGGAAGGCAACAGACCTGATATCTTCATAGCTACCATGGGAAGGAACGCCAGACTCAAATGCGTTGATCTTCTGAGATCGCTGAGGGAAAAGGGATTCTCTGCCGATATGGACCATATTTCAAGAAGCATGAAAGCCCAGTTCAAATACGCAGGAAAGATAAACTGCAGATTTGTTGGCAGTCTTGGCGAAGATGAGCTGGAAAAAGGCATAGTCAAGCTCAAAAATATGGATACCGGGGAAGAGAAGGAAGTAGCCTTTGATGAGATAGCCGGTATGCTGGCAAAATAAGACGCAAGTCTTCCGGATAAAATCTAAGAAAGGAGTGCTTTTACGAATAATATCATAAAAGCGCAGGAAAAAATGGCAAATTATATACAGATCAACAGCACTGCTGAATTCGATGAAAAAGTACTTGGTTCAGACAAACCCGTTTTAGTGGATTTCTGGGCGACCTGGTGCGGACCCTGCAAGATGATGGCACCTATTTTTGAAGAACTTGCAGACGAGATGCAGGAAGAGGCACTCTTTGCAAAGGTCGATGTCGACAATAATATGGAGCTTGCTCAGAGATACAGAGTCATGAGCATACCTACGGTCATCTCCTTCAAGGACGGGAAGCCTTTTAAGAAGAACATCGGTGTAGCGCAGAAGAACGTTCTTAAGGATCTTCTCTCATAGTTTTAAATGTATCCCCTGGCAGTACTGTGCTGTCAGGGGTTGATATTTTCATTATCATAAAGGTTCTCATCTGAGGAGCGTTTAAAGTGATTCATATTTATTACGGAAACGGCAAAGGCAAGAGCACTGCCGCCACAGGCCTCGCGGTAAGAGCGAAGGGCAACGGTTCAAATGTTATATTTGCGCAGTTCATAAAATCTGTTCCGAACGGAGAAGTCGTTTCTCTCGACAAGCTCGGGGTCAGTGTAATAAGAGGGAAACTCCCTAATCAGGACCCCTCGGAGTATACTTCCGAACAGAAAGAGCTCGTTATAAGGGAGCATGACAGGATATTCGACAGAGCATCATCGTTCAACCAGAAGAACACGGTAATAGTGTTCGATGAGCTTCTTGATGCATATAATGAATCCCTGATCGACAGGGAAAAGGTTATGGAATTCCTGTCCGCCATCCCGCTCGGGATCGAGGTGATCCTTACGGGAAGAGATGCGCCTGAGGAGATACTTGACATAGCCGATTATGTTTCAGAGGTGATAGGTCATAAGATCCCCGAAAGCATAGAAGAAGGAGCGGTAAGGCTCCATTAAAAGCGCTCATATGGCTGAAGATATGCCGGACTGAACGACAGAGCGATTACTTGATAGCATATGAACAGGCATATTTTCCTAACTGGATACATATCCTGTTCATTTTACGATAAAAATATTTAAAAAGAGGTATTGAGATGTCTGAGATAAAGAAAACAGAATTCAAAACTGAATCAAAAAAACTGCTGGATATGATGATCAACTCCATCTATACACATAAGGAGATATTTTTAAGAGAGCTCATTTCAAATGCCAGCGACGCGATAGACAAGATGTATTTCCGTTCCCTGACCGATGACCAGGTCAGCCTGAACAGAAGTGATTTCGAGATACGGATAGGAGTGGATAAGGACAGGAGACAGATCGTCATTTCAGACAACGGATGCGGGATGACGAGGGATGAGCTTGAAAACAATCTCGGCACTATAGCCAAGAGCGGCTCTTTTGAATTCAAGAATGAGTCGAAAGAGAACAGCTCCAAACCCGAAGACATAGACATCATAGGACAGTTCGGTGTCGGCTTCTATTCGGCGTTCATGGTGAGCGATGACATACAGGTCGTTAGCCGTGCTTTCGGGGACGATAAAGCCTATCTGTGGGAATCGACAGGTGTCGACGGCTATACCGTAACGCCCTGCGTCAAGGATTCACACGGGACCGTGATCATGCTGCACATCAAGGAGGACACTGAAGATGAGAACTACAGCGAATTCCTTGAAGAGTACAGGATCCGTTCACTCGTAAAAAAATACAGCGACTATATAAGATATCCTATCAGGATGAAAGTAACAAAATCGAGAAGGAAGGAAGGGACCCCGGAAGACAAGCCTGAGTATGAATCCTATCAGGAAGACGAGACCTTAAACAGCATGATCCCTATCTGGAAAAAAGCCCAGAGCGAAGTCACTGACGAAGAGTATGCCTCGTTCTATAAGGAAAAGTACTATGATTATGAGGATCCTATCAAGGTCATAACCCAGCGGACAGAAGGAATGACCAATTATGACGCGCTGCTGTTCATCCCTTCGCATGCTCCGTTCAATTATTACAGCAGGGAATTTGAGAAGGGCCTTCAGCTTTATTCGAGCGGTGTCATGATAATGGAGAAGTGCAAGGATCTTCTTCCGGATTATTTCAGCTTCGTGACAGGGCTCGTTGACAGCCAGGATCTGTCGCTCAATATTTCAAGGGAGATGCTCCAGCACGACAGACAGCTGAAAAGGATAGCTCAGGCTATCGAAAAGAAAATAGCCGGAGAGCTGTCAAAAATGCTGAAGAATGAAAGAGACAAATACGAGACCTTCTATAAAGCATTCGGAACACAGCTTAAATACGGTGTATACAGCGATTACGGAATGCATAAGGAAGTGCTCCAGGATCTTCTTATGTTCAGGTCTTCATTCGGAGATAGCCCCGTGACGCTTGAAGAGTATACCGGAAGGATGAAGGAAGGCCAGGAAAAGATATACTTTGCCGCAGGCGACACTGAGGAGCAGATAGCTCTGATCCCGCAGGTGGAAGCAGTAACGGAAAAGGGATATGAAGTCCTTTATCTTACAGAGGACATAGATGAATTCGCGCTTCAGATGCTCATGAGATATAAGGAGCATGAATTCCTGAACGTATGCAGGGACGGGCTCGACCTTGCTACGCAGGAAGAGAAGGACAAGCTGAAGAAGGAGAACGAAGACAACAGCGAAATGCTCACATTCATGAAGGACAGTATAGGGGATTCAGTAAAAGCAGTCAGATTCACTAATACACTGAAGGATCATCCCGTAGCTATCTCAAGCGAGGGCAATCTTTCGGTAGGCATGGAAAAGACGCTCAACAGGATGCCCGGAGCTGAGGACAACAAGGTCAGGGCGGATCTTGTCATGGAGATAAATATCGACCATCCTATTGCGGCAAAGCTCAAGGAACTGTTTGAAAACGATAAAGACAGGCTTGCGTCATACAGCAAGATCCTTAATGCAAACGCAAGGCTGATAAGCGGGCTCTCGCTCAGCAATGCGTCTGAGATAGCCGGGCTCGTATGTGATCTCATGCTGTAACAGGTAAGAGTGTAAACACAGGTATAACCAGTAAGTGAAAGAACTGCCTATCCCGGTATCCGGCGGCTGCAGACAACAATAGAGGTGCATCATGACCAAAATAACAGACGTACAGGTAAGAAGCTTTCCCATAAAAGTCTCATGGGGAAACAAGACCATAGTAGCAAATCAGCTTTCATGCTGGCCGGAATACTTTGAAGAGAGGATATCCTTCAATTATCCCGATATGGCCAACTGCATTGTCAAGATAACGGATGACGAGGGCAACTACGGTCTGGGCCAGCTCGGCGGAGGAAAGAGGCTTACAGGCTATATCGTGGAAAAGATATTCAAGCCTTTCATAATAGGAAAAGACGTAAGCGAGATCGAAAAGATATGGGAGGTATGCTACAGGGCTACGATACCCATTGGAAGAAAAGGAGCCGTTATAGAGGCTCTGTCAGGCGTAGACATAGCTCTCTGGGATCTTTTCGGGAAAGTCTTAAAGACTCCTGTGTACAAGCTTCTAGGAGGAGCTGTCCGTGACAGGATACCTGTCTACGCTACGGGAAACAACATAAAGCTCCATCTCGAGATGGGGTTCAGGGATGTTAAGCTTGCCATCCCTTACGGACCGTCACACGGAGTATTCGGGATGAAAGAGAATGAGAAACTTGTCCGGGAAACAAGAGAGCTTATAGGAGATGAAGGCAATATAATGCTGGACTGCTATATGTCCTGGGACGAGGAGTATACATGCAAGATGGCAAACATACTGTCAAAATACAATATAAGATGGATAGAAGAGCCTTTAAGGCCTGAATTCTACGACGGATACAGAAGACTGAGGGAAAGACTCAATCCGATGGGCATAATGGTCACCGGCGGAGAACATGAATTTACACGCTGGGGAGTGAGGGAGATCATAGAGAACGCCTCCATGGATATAGTGCAGGTGGATCTTTGGAGAACAGGCGGCATTTCGGAATTCAAGAAGATAACCGCACTTGCATCCGCATATGATACTAAAGTCATACCTCACGGTTCAGGTGCTCCGGTGTTCCATGCCGTCATAAACAGTATGGTCTCTCCGTTTGCCGAGTGTATAGTAACACCTGACGAATACCAGCTCTTTAAAGGAGAACCTGTACAGAAAGATGGATTTGTTACGCTTGATGACACTCCCGGCATCGGCTATGATCTCTCACCCATGTCGGAGAAAGCTTTTGAAACGGAGGAAGTCTGGTAATGAAATACAGGATCATGCCCTGTTCAGGTGACAGGATCTCAGCGCTCGGATTCGGATGCATGCGTTTTCCTACTATAGATGGAAACATCGATTATGACAAAGCCGAGAAACTGATAGAAAAGGCATTTGAGGGTGGAGTGAACTATTATGACGGAGCATATCCCTATCATGGGGGACAGGCGGAAGTGTTCATGGGTCACGCTCTTAAAGGAGTAAGGGACAATGTATTCATAGCCACGAAGCTGCCGCCGCAGCAGATAGAAAAGCCTGAGGATATGTACAGGATATTCGACGAACAGCTGAAAAGGCTCGCCACCGATCATGTCGATTACTATCTCCTTCACGGCATCTCGGATATGAGGGTGTACAGAAAAGTCACTGGACTCGGACTGTTTGAGTTTTTTGACAGGATAAAAAAAGAGGGAAGGGCAAAGCACATAGGTGTATCGTCTCATGCCAATGAGAGCGATTTCAAGCAGATAGTAAAAAGCTATGACTACGAATTTGTCCAGATACAGTTCAACTATTATGATGTCTTAAGACAGATGGGCATACCTGCGCTCGAATTTGCAAGGGAAAGAGATCTGGGGGTCATAGTAATGGAGCCTCAGAGGGGCGGGATGCTGTCGAACATATCGGACCCTGAAAAGCTGCAGCTTATCAAAGGGAAAGGAACGCCGGCAGAGATGGCTTTCAGATTCGTTCTTGACAGACCCGAGGTCACATGTGTGCTTTCGGGCATGAATCAGATGGAGCAGGTAGAAGAGAACCTGAGGACCTTTGACAGATTCGGAGAAGGGAACATGTCTCCCGACGACCATAAAGCTCTGGATGAGATAAGAAGGATGTATGAGGAAAAGATACAGGTCGGATGCACAGCATGCGGCTACTGTATGCCCTGCCCGTTCGGTGTGGATATCCCGATATCATTCAGATGCCTCAATGATGCTCATATGGTAAATCATGAAGCCGGTCAGAGGACATACAATGTTATGACGAACAGACCCGGTTATCCTGATTCAGGAGCAGGCAACTGCAGGGAATGCGGAGCCTGTGAGAAAAAATGCCCTCAGCATTTAGAGATAAGAAAATATCTTAAGCAGGTAAAAGCTGAGTTCGGCAGATAGGAGAAGGAGATTGCTGTTTTTAGGAAAATCGGAAACAGAAGGAAAGAACATACTGAAACGGGGAGCTGTGTATCTCCTGTTTCTTATCTGTTTATTTTTAGTGTGTTCATGTGCGGGGCCCGGAAGCTCGCCCGAAACTCATTCTGCAGAACCTTCCGGTGGAGCTGCTGCCGCACAGGAACGGAATGAGACGGCTGAGAATGAACCGCCGCAGGCAACAAAACCCGCCGATGAAGGATCTTCAGTGATCTCATCTGAGATATTTAAAGAGTCCCTGTCAAGAAATTATGATCCATCAGTCATCAAAGATATCTTTAACAGGGATGACAAAGACTATATATACTATGCGGAGAATATCGGAAGATACCTTAAGGCGTCGGGTGACCTGACCGGGGAGCTGTTCCGGTCATTGAGAGCTGCAGGAAAAGAGACAGGATATGATGTCGATATCCATATAGTTCCGCCGGATGCCCAGATGATGATGGCCCTAGCTGATTCATATGACAGATATGAAGATATGTCTTTTGACATGCTACCGGTGAGCATATCTGAAAAAAGCGGAAGTATACAGGCCGATATAGATTTCTCCGACATTATCGGTGTATTCACGAAAGCATCTGCAGGAGATCCGGAAAAATACCTCAATATGAGAGTGAAGTACGGGTACATGCTGACAGTATATGATGCTAAAGGCAATATCCTTTCAGGCGAACAGGATGCGGCAGATATTCCTGAATGGATGTTCCCGCTTCCGAGATTCACCAGGTTCAGGGATACGTGGTTCGCGAACCGTGACGGCGGAAGACGCAGACATCTTGGTACAGACATATCTGCCCCGGAAGGTACGGAGATCTATTCCTGTACCGACGCGGAAGTTATATATGTCGGAAACGGAAGACTTGCAGGCAACTGTGTTCTGACAAGGGACGGGTACGGAAACGAGTATCTTTACTGCCATATGGTAGAGGTCTCGGATTTTCTTGCTGTCGGACAGAAACTAAAGGCAGGAGATCTGGTGGGGCATGTCGGAAATACAGGCAACAGCGCTGTCAACCACCTTCATCTGTCGGTGCTTCTGAAGGACGGGCGCCATCTGCATACTTTTCCTTATCTTAAGGAAGCCTGGGATAATAAAAGAGTAAAAAAACAGCACTGAGCTGTTAACATGTTTTTGGGAGGAACTAATGTGGTTCATATTCGCTCTGCTTACTATGCTGGCATGGGGATCTGCCGATCTTTTCTATAAGAAGGGAGCGGGAGAAGAGGTCAAATACAGTCATCTCAACACTTCGATAATGGTTGGCTTCGTGATGGGTATCCATGCTTTCTATATGCTCATTTTCGGAGATATAGATTATGATATAAGCAATATCCTTATTTATCTGCCTGTATCAGCTATGTACATAATCTCGATGACTATCGGATACTTTGGATTAAGGTATCTTGAGGTATCTATCTCATCTCCGGTACAGAATACTTCGGGTGCACTCGTATCTCTGATGTGCTTCCTTTTTTTGGGTCAGAGCATCGGCTTAGGCACCGCCGCCGGGATTATACTTGTCAGCCTCGGCATATTCCTTCTCGGACTGTTTGAAAGACAGGAGATGTCTCTTAACGAAGGAGACAAAAAGTACAGTATCGGTTTCGTAGCCTTCATGATGCCAGTGCTGTACTGCATATTCGATGCGCTCGGCACTTATTTTGACGCATATTATCTTGATGACATCGCTTCGACGCCTCTTGTGAACGTTACGGAGGAAACATTTGAAGATGTAGCTAACGTATCATATGAATTGACGTTTTTCATGGTAGCTGTACTGCTTCTTATCTATATCACAGTGATAAAGAAGGAAAAATTCCATATTAAAAAGCAGGGGAACAATCTTGCGGCAGCAGTCTTTGAGACGATAGGACAGAGTTTCTATGTATATGCTATGAGCGGGAACGGCATTGTAGCTGCTCCGATGGTCGCAGCATACAGCATAGTTTCAGTTATACTTTCACGTCTCATTCTAAAAGAGAAACTGAAGGGAAGACAGTACGCCGCTGTCGCGGTGGTAATGGCGGGTATAATCCTTTTAGGGCTCATGGAAGCGCTTGCTGAATAACATGTGAAAATGAAAAAGAAAAGTGCATGCATCTCTTAAAGACAGGATGCATGCACTTTTGTTATGGTGCTCTTAAGTCTCAGATAAGAGTCCAGCGAACAGGCCATGAAATGGCCGCATTTCCCTTATCCGCATCGACACATACCCATATCTGGACTTTCTCTCCGGGAGCAAATCCGGTGAGGTCCATTGTATATGAGCCAACGTCAAACTCGGTTATAACATAGAAATCCTTTTTCCCAACTGCTTTTTTACCTTTTTCGCCGAGAACATAGATATCGGCCTTGCCGTCTATGCCTTCGAATTCAAGAGCCGGATTCTTTCCTTTGAGATCGATTGAAGGTATTACTGTCTCTGCCTTATAGACCAGATATCCTTCCTTGTCTCCCTTCTTGAAGTTGGTCATACCGTTCTTCGGGAAGATATGCATCAGCATGGAGGGAGCACCGCATCCTACGTCCTCATATTTCCAGAATGAGCTCTGATCCTGTTTCATCATCAGTTCCATATCCGGTTTCTTTGTGAATGCAACGGGGCAGAGTTTCCATTTGTAGATATAATGGCAGGGCTCACTGTCAACGGATGCTATATCGGCAGTTTCTCTCTTTACGGAGATCTCAGCCGTGAGCAGTCCCTCGGCAGACGCTGTGACGATAAGATCGCCTTCACCTTTAAGGGAGCGAACAAGCACCTGGGCGCGTCCTTTGTTTGCCTGGACATCACTGGAGTTCTCCCAGATCTTCGTATCGGTTATCGCTGATGAAATCGATGATACGATCTCGCCGTTCTTAACAGCATCGAAGTGGATCCATCTTCCTATATCTCTCAGCACGACCTTGCCGTCAGCATCGACCAGTGACGCTGTTATTATTGCAACGTCATCCCCGTCTGCTTTCAGAGGTTCGATATTCTCAAGTGAGAGTGCGATGGCAACAGGTTCTCCGGGCGTGACTGAAACGTCCTCCGCAACGGCATTCCCGCAGTTGTATGCAACAGCTTTGACGGAACCGGGTACATATTCAGTCTCAAAAGAAACCATCTCATATTTATCGACGGATCTCTTTCCGAGAGATTTACCGTTAACGATGACTTCTGCCTCTTCAGCGTTGGTGAATACGGTTATCCTGACAGGTTCTCCTGTCATATTCTTTTCCATATCCCAGTCGGGCGTAACTTTGCAGTAAGGCTCATCGCTCCAGTAAGCCTTGTACATATGGAAGGTCTCGCTTGAAGCTCCGATATTATCGAGCGGAGTGAGGTTTGCATACTGTGTGGGGTAGGATGCACCGTTATGCTGAGGCCATGCTGTCCACATGAAGCCGCCCATGAACCAGGGACGGATATCCATCTCACGCCATGCGTCTATACCGGTCCTTGTGAAGCGCATCGCACACTCAGAGCCGTAGATGGCTTTATTGGGATAATGCTCATGTACCCAGTCATACCATGTGATGTTATAGTTTACGCCGATGACATCCTGATCATCAAGTGAATGGTCGGCTGTAAGTCCGAAAAGGGTAGCACCGGTGCACGGCCTTGTTGCGTCCATCTGTCTGACTTTAGCCTGCAGTGATCTGAACATGTTCTGACCGAGGGTCCTGTTGATGGAATCCTCTTCATTATACAGTGACCACATGAAGATACAGGGATGGTTCCTGTCACGTCTGAGCATGCTCTCGACTTCAGCCATAACTATAGCTGAAGAATGGAAGATCCTGTTCTCATCGAGAACGAGCATTCCGTATCTGTCGCAGGCGTCATACAGTTCAGGCGCATGCGGGTTATGAGCGCATCTGAACGCATTTGAACCGAGATCCTTCATGCGCTTGATTCTGAACTCGTTCATCGATCTGCTCATCGCCATACCTACGCCGGCATATGTCTGATGGTTTGCGAAGCCTCTGACCTGAACGTGTTTTCCGTTTAAAAGGAGACCCTTTTCCGGATCGAAATCAAATGTACGGTACCCGAAATCGGTATAGTACTCATCGATCAGCTGACCGTTTTCATAGACTTTCGTCCTTACGGTATACAGATTCGGTTCATCTATATCCCACAGACAGGGAGAGGAGACGGAGATGTTCTGCTTAAGTACGGCAGTGCTTCTGTATCCGACTTCGATGCTGTCTTCAGATGAGCCTATCTCTTTTCCGTTCTTGTCGATAACAGTACTGTTTACGACCGCGGCTCTGTCATTGAAATTATCATTCCTGACAGTCGTTTCGATGAAGGTGTTCCATACGTCGCCTTCCTTTTCAGGATGCACATACGTTCCCCAAAGGTCGACGCCGAGCCTGTTCTGAGTGCAGAGCCATACATTCCTGTATATGCCGCCGCCCTCATAATACCAGCCTTCATACTTATCCTTGCACTGACAGTAAACGCTGACTACGTTGACATTGTCCCCGAAACGGGCGACATCCGTGATATCCACTTCAAATGATGTTCCGGCAGTGGTATTGTGCCACAGCAGCATAGAGTTGACATACACGTCACATTCGATAGAAACACCGTCAAAGAGGAGAGTGATCCGGCTGCCTTCGTTTGAGTTGTCGATCTTGAAAGTCCTGCGGTACCATGCGTTTACAAGAGGGCGCGAGCCGTGAGGTCCGTTCTCCTTGTCGGTAGGCTCGATCTCATCGATATAATCGTGAGGAATGGTGACAGTACGCCATGAAGAGTCATCGTAGTCTCTTCTTGCTGCGCCGATCGCATTCTCAGCCCTTGTCTGGCGGTACGTCTGGTCCATAATGTCATTTCTGCGCTCGATCACCGGCGGATCACCGACAAAGATCCTCCAGCCTGTATTGAGCAGTGATTTGCTTCTTCTGATCTTATTATCCATGATCGTATCCTTTCGTGAATTTGTAAGACCATTTTAGCAGTTATGCGGTTGTGTTGTAAACACAGCGTGAAGAGTCTTTTTTGTACCAAAAAAGGCACTGCTCAAAAGACCAGTGCCTTTGCGATTTATAAATGATCAGTCAAGAGCAGGCTGCATGACTATGATCCTGCTCCGCTTTTTAAGATTGGCAGCTTCTATCTCAAAGACATAATTGCCGAGTCTCGATACGTCTATATATCCACCTGCAGCAGAGAGGAATTTCTGAACGGAATCAAGAGGTGTCGTAAGCGACAGGGTCTTGTAATGCATGGGGATCACTATATTGGGCTCTATGATCTTGACCAGCTCATATGCCTCGTCCCCGTCGATCGTATATACGCCGCCGACCGGTATCAGCGCTATATCTACTTTTCCGAGTTCTTTAAAGAAGCTTTCATCGGGTATCTCGCCAATGTCTCCGAAGTGTACTAGACGCATACCGTCGGCTTCGATGACATATACTGTGTTGTCGCCCCTCAGAGCCCCGTGCTCCTTATCGTGGAACGTGTGAATGCCCGTCACGGTCACACCGTCAAACTCATATTTTCCGGGTCCTGACAGCACGGTGCATCCGGGTGAAAGCTTTGAAACTTCGTTGTGATCGAAATGATCGTGTGTTATGCATGCGATGTCTGCAGTGATCATAGGGCACTCGTATCCTATGGAACTGTCAAACGGATCAAAAGTGATCTTTCTTGTATCTTTCAGCTCAATCACGAAGCAGGAATGAGCAATCCATTTAATTTTCATATTCGCCTCCAATAATACTAGAACTACCTTGCTTTAGCGTTTTATATTTGAGATCTATCTGATTCACGGATTCGCTGCCATTCACGTTTATGAGATACTCAAGATTTACAGAACCCGAGCTGCAGCTGAGGTCGGTCTTGAGTTTCGTAGGTGTAAGGGACATGTTCAGCCTGCGGTCGAATAGCCTCATATCGGCCACAAACGTCTTGCCCGACTCAAATACGAAATTGTAATCGGAGCCGTCTCTTAAAAATGACATCGAATCATCGCTTACGGAGATGGTGGTCTTGCCGTTTAGGGGAAGACCTGCGTCGGGCGTCTCATATGTGATCAGGTATCCGTCTTCATTCCTGTCGAGCCTGGCATGAGTCTCGAACTCAAGGCTGTCCTGGGTATCAGAAGATACATATAGACCTTTTATAGTAAGGATGACGTCTTTCTGCATTTGGGTCTCCGGAGTCAAAAATGATCGCATTTATATGTTTATAACATTTTAGCATGTTTTTGTAAAAATGCAATCTGTTCATATATAATATTTTGAATGGTTTCAGAGGTTTATATGGTATAATTATATTGCTTGAAAAAAACAGGAGGATAATAGGATATGGTAAGAAACCAGTTTCTGCTCAGGCTGAAGCCCGGCAAGCTCGATGAATATAAGAAGGTACTGGCTGAAAACGATCCGGGGATGATAAGCCTTATAGAAGCCCACGGGATAAAGAACATCTCCATCTGGAATTCGGCAGAATTCATTTTCGGCTATTTTGAGACCGAAGAGGAGCTCTCGTTTAATGACGAGGAAAAGGAATTCCTTGACAGATTCGAGGACAGGATGAAGGATGTCTATGAATACATAAGCGAACGCGGAAAGCATATGAGGCTGATGTTCGATGCGATAGGAGAACCCGAGGAATCGAAGGAATTCATACGCAAGCGCGCTTTCATGACGAAGCTGGATCTCGGCATGCAGGAAGAATACAAGAGAAGGCATGACCTCTTAAAGGCAAACAGACCTGCTCCCGATCCGTCAAAACCGAAGAAGAAGAGCGCAAGCAACAACTTCACTATATGGAACGCTAGCAGATATATCCTGGGTTATCAGGAGATAAATACTCTGCTTGAGGAGCCTAAGAAGCCGGAACCCGAAGGATATATCAATCCCTGGGAGACCTACATGCTGCAGATAATGAGCTGGATTTCTCCGTTCAACGGGAGCATGGATCTGCTGTACAGCAGAGACTGAGACACTCATAAAAGATCTCTTGATCCCCGCGGGATCAAGGGATCTTTTTATATAAAAAAGAGAAGAAAGACACCGCTTTTTTATTGACAGGCATATGTCAGATATGATATTTTCTTATGCAGGATGTGTCGGGTCTAAATAGATTCGGCGCACTTTTATGAAGGGAACTTTCCGGAGGAACTGTGATGAATGCAGGTCGTATGAACATATACATTCCTAAACTGTTCAGGGATTTCGATCCCTTAAAGGGAAAGGATTTTCTGAAGAGGGTATCTCTTCCCGAAAATGACAACAGGTATTTCATTTTTCCCGGCTTTTGTGACGTGCATGTGCATTTCAGAGAGCCGGGTTTTTCATATAAGGAAACGATACGTTCGGGAAGCATGGCAGCAGCAAGGGGAGGATATACCGATGTATGCACAATGCCAAATCTCTCTCCTGTACCTGACAGCATAGAGCACCTGAGGGAAGAGACAGACATCATAAGGGATACCGCAGTTATAAAGGTCCATCCTTACGGAGCCCTGACGGTCGGGGAAAAAGGAGCTGAGATATCCGATATGGAGGGGATGGCCCCCGATGTAGTAGCCTTTTCCGATGACGGGAAAGGGATACAGAAAAAAGAGATGATGAGGGAAGCCATGAGAAGAGCGAGACTTCTCGGCAAGGTCATCGCAGCGCATTGCGAGGATGAATCCCTTATAAACGACGGATATATAAATGAGGGAGACTATGCAAGAGAGCACGGTCATCCCGGGATCAGCTCAATGAGCGAGTGGATACAGATAAAAAGGGATGCTGACCTGGCGCTCGAAACAAGGGCAAAATATCATGTCTGCCATATATCGACTAAGGAAAGCGTTGAGATAATACGTGAAGCAAAGAAAAAAGGTGCTGATATCACGTGTGAGACAGCTCCCCATTATATCCTTCTTGACGACAGCATGATAAGAGAGGAAGGAAGGTTCAAGATGAACCCGCCTCTAAGGTCAAAGAAAGACCGTGAAGCTATCATAGAGGGACTGCTGGACGGGACGATAGATATGATAGCCACAGATCACGCGCCCCATTCGGATGAAGAAAAATCAAAAGGCCTTAAGGGCAGCGCTTTCGGCATCACGGGGATAGAGACGGCGTTCCAGCTCCTCTATACCGGGCTGGTCATGAAAGGTATCATAAGTCTCGACCGTTTAATAGAGCTGATGTGCATCAATCCCAGAACAAGATTCGGGATACCGTTTTCCGATTCGGATTTCACCATGTGGGATCTTGGAAGTGAGACGGTGATCGACAGCAGCCGGTTCATCTCAAAAGGGCATTCAACTCCTTTTGAAGGCTGGACCGTGACGGGAAGATGTCTTCTGACAGTGTCAGACGGAAAAACAGCATATTCGGGAATATAAAGATTGTTTATATAAATATCGACGATAAATCAGGGAGGCGTTTAAATGGCAAAGAGGACTGACATTAAAAAAATTCTGATAATAGGATCGGGCCCTATAGTCATAGGCCAGGCGGCTGAGTTCGACTATGCGGGAACCCAGGCTTGCCTTGCATTAAAGGAAGAGGGATATGAGGTCATCCTGTGCAACTCTAACCCCGCAACGATAATGACGGACACTTCGATAGCGGACAAGGTGTATATGGAGCCGCTGACTCTTGAATATATAGCCAAGATACTCAGATATGAAAGACCTGACGCGATCATCCCCGGCATAGGAGGACAGACAGGACTGAATCTGGCCATGCAGCTTAAAAACAAGGGGATACTCGACGAATGTGAAGTGGAGCTCCTGGGAACTGACAGCGAGAGCATCGAGAAAGCCGAAGACAGGGAAAAATTCAAAGAGATGTGCATATCTATAGGGGAGCCTGTCATCCCTTCCATCGTGACGTATAATCTTGAGGACGCAAAGAAAGCCGCGAAGGAGATAGGGTATCCGGTAGTGCTGAGGCCCGCCTTTACACTCGGCGGTACCGGAGGAGGGTTTGCAGATGACGAGGAAGAACTCGTAGAGATAGGCATGAATGCGTTCAATCTCTCGCCGGTCCATCAGGTGCTGATAGAAAAAAGCGTCAAGGGATATAAAGAGATCGAATTCGAAGTCATGAGAGATTCCTCTGACAATACCATCACGATATGCGGTATGGAAAACGTTGATCCTGTAGGCGTACATACAGGAGACTCGATCGTCGTTGCCCCGATACTGTCACTTAATGACCACGATCTTAAGATGCTGAACGACAGCGCTATAAAGATAATAAGGGAGCTTAAGATAGAGGGCGGATGCAACGTGCAGTTTGCGCTCGATCCTGAAAGCAGCAAATACTATCTCATAGAGGTCAACCCGAGGGTATCGAGATCTTCAGCGCTTGCCTCAAAGGCGAGCGGATACCCGATAGCAAGAGTCACTGCAAAAGTGGCAGTCGGTATGGATCTCTGCGAGATCCCTGTTGCAGGAGGGACTGGGGATATAGAACCTTCACTCGACTATATAGTTGCAAAGTTCCCGAGATTCCCGTTCGATAAGTTCTTCATGGCTCCTAATGTATTAGGGACTCAGATGAAAGCAACGGGAGAGGTGATGGGCATAGGCTCCAATCTGGAGGAATGCATGCTCAAATCAGTCAGATCTCTTGAGATCGGAGCCCATCATTTCTATCTTAAAAAGTTCAGCGATATGACCGATGACGAACTCTTCAGATACATATCTGTTTTCAGAGATGACAATGTGTTTGCGATATTCGAGCTCTTAAGAAGAGGCGCGTCGATAGAAGACCTCCACAGAGTGACCATGATAACTGAGCTGTTCCTGGAGTCCTTTAAGAAGATAGTCGATATGGAAAAGGAACTGGCTGAAAACGTGCTGGATCTCGGGACTCTCAAAGCTGCAAAGAAAATGGGCTTCGGGGACAGAGAGATCGCTTATATCTGGGGGATGAAGGAAACAGAGATATATGAACTGAGGAAAAAAGAAGGTATAGTTCCGGTATTCAGGATGGTGGACACCCTCCATACAGGGAAGTATATCGCTTATCTGTATTCTTCATATACAGGAGAGAACCAGTCGGTACTGACTGACAGCAAGAAGATAATAGTGCTTGGCGCTGGTCCCATAAGGATCGGGCAGGGAGTCGAGTTCGACTATTCAACGGTCCATGCTGTCCAGACGATCAAGGAGTCAGGATATGAAGCCATAATAATCAACAATAACCCGGAGACAGTCTCAACGGATTATACGACTGCGGACAAGCTCTACTTTGAGCCTCTTACGCCGGAAGATATAATGGCGATAATAGATTATGAAAAGCCGGAAGGGATCATCACTTCCCTCGGCGGACAGACAGCTATAAACCTTGCAAGGCCGCTTGTCGACAGGGGAGTCAGGATCATAGGAACGGACTGCGACGCCATCGACAGGGCTGAGAACAGGGATTATTTCGAGAATCTGCTGAAAGAGCTCGGTATACCGCAGCCTCCGGGAGAAGCCGTTACAGATATAGAAGAAGGTGTCCGTACTGCCGAAAAGATCGGATACCCCGTGCTCGTAAGGCCTTCGTTCGTGCTCGGAGGAAGAGCAATGGAGATAGTAGGGGATGAGGAAAACCTCAGGTACTATCTAAAGAACGCGGTCGCTATAGATAAAGACAGACCGGTGCTTGTAGATAAATACATACAGGGCAAGGAAGTCGAGGTCGATGCCATCTGTGACGGACGGGACGTGTTCGTGCCCGGTATCATGGAGCTGGTAGAGCGTACCGGAGTCCATTCAGGAGACTCGATAAGCGTTTATCCAGCTTTCAGCATATCCAACAAAGTCAAGGGGAAGATACTGGAATACTCCAAGAAACTCGGTCTTGGGATCGGGATAGTGGGACTGTATAACATACAGTTCATAGTCGACAGTGAAGAGAAGGTACATATCATAGAGGTCAACCCCAGATCATCTAGGACCGTACCGTTCCTGTCAAAGTCTACCGGTTATTCGCTGGCCGATATAGCGACAGAGGTCATAATGGGCAAATCTCTAAAGGAGCAGGGGATCTTCGACTTGTATGCTCCGGAAAAGAAGCGCTGCTATGTCAAGGTGCCGGTATTCTCATTCAATAAGATAAAAGGCCTTGACGCATATCTCTCTCCCGAAATGAAATCCACGGGTGAGGCTATCGGATATGACGACAGACTTAACAGAGCCCTGTATAAAGCACTTCAGGCTTCCGGAATGAAGCTGCAGAATTACGGTACCGTACTGGCAACGATAGCGGATGCCGATAAGGAAGAGGCGCTTCCGCTCATAAGGAGATTCTACAATCTCGGATTCAATATACAGGCTACGAGGGGGACTGCCGAGTTCCTGAAATCAAACGGTATTAGGACACATGCCTTCGGCAAGATAAGCGAGGGCTCGAGCGAGATACCGGAAGCGATAAGACAGGGCCATATAGCGTATGTTATAAATACGAGAGACATCCATTCTGTCAGCGGGATCAGCGACGGATATCAGATAAGGGAGCTTGCGATAGATCATAATATATCGATGTTCACTTCGCTCGATACGGTAAGAGTTCTGCTCGACGTACTTGAAGAGACGACGCTCACGATATCTACTATAGACAGCTGAGGAGGTCTGATGAACAGTTCCTTGTTTCAAATCGTCTCAAACGATGCCATAGCGAAAAACACGTACAGGCTTGAGATCCTCGGGGACGCTAAAGCACTTAAAGGCCCGGGTCAGTTCATAAACATTAGGATCGACGGTATGTTCTTAAGAAGGCCGATCTCCGTATGCACATCCGACAGGAAGGAAAGGATCACTGTGATCTATAAGACTGTGGGCAAAGGCACGGAAGCACTCTCAAGGATGAAGCCCGGAGATAAACTCGATGTGCTTACAGGTCTCGGGAACAGTTATGATCTGTCCTCCTCGGGAGATAAGCCCCTTCTTATAGGAGGGGGAGCCGGAGTTCCGCCGTTGTTCTGGCTTGCGGAGGAGCTCGTCAAGGATGGGAAGACCGTCAGGGCTGTGCTGGGTTTCAACACGAAAGAAGAAGTGTTCCTGGCGGATGACTTTGAGAGACTGGGATGTGAAGTCACAGTGGTCACTGTGGACGGAAGCCTGGGAAGAAAGGGATTCGTTACAGACTATATTCTGAGGCCATATACATACTTTTACTGCTGTGGTCCTGAACCCATGCTAAAGGCAGTGTACAGGACAGTGTCAGGCAGCGGAGAGTTCAGCTTTGAGGAGAGGATGGGCTGCGGATTCGGGGCATGCATGGGATGCAGCTGCAGGACAGTAACGGGATACAAGAGGATCTGCAGGGAGGGCCCTGTCCTTAAGAAGGAGGAGATACTTTGGAAAGAATGAAAGTCAGCCTCTGCGGGATCGAAATTGACAATCCCGTGATACCCGCTTCAGGGACATTCGGTTTCGGATACGAATTTGCAGAGCTGTATGATATCGATATACTTGGCACCTTCTCTTTCAAGGGGACAACGAAGGATGAAAGATTCGGGAATCCCACCCCAAGGATAGCGGAATGCACCGCAGGGATGATTAATTCTGTAGGTCTGCAGAACCCGGGTGTTGAACGAGTGATTTCTGAAGAGCTCCCGAAGCTGAAAAAGGTATTCGGTAAACCTGTGATGGCTAATATCAGCGGATTTTCGGTAGAAGATTACGTCTATACCGCTGAAAGGCTTGACAGCGAGGACCAGATAGGCTGGTTTGAGGTCAATATAAGCTGCCCAAATGTTCATGGCGGAGGGATGAGTTTCGGAACGGATCCGAAGTCAGCTTCACAGGTGATAGGAGCGGTTAAGAAAAAGGTATCAAAACCGGTGATCGCAAAACTGAGCCCGAACGTTACGGACATCACCACAATAGCATCGGCGTGTGAGGATGCGGGTGCGGACGGGATCAGCCTTATCAATACTCTCCTAGGGATGAGGATCGATCTGAAGACGAAAAAGCCTGTGATCGCAAATATCATGGGCGGTTTTTCAGGGCCTGCAGTCTTTCCTGTGGCGTTAAGAATGGTATGGCAGGTTGCGCACAGGGTCAAGGTGCCTGTGATAGGCCTGGGAGGTATATCCACGGCTGAAGATGTTATTGAGATGATGCTCGCTGGAGCGACAGCGGTCGAGGTCGGTACAGCAAACCTCATCGACCCGTATGCCTGCTTTAAGATAATAAATGAACTGCCCTCTGTGATGGACAGATACGGGATCGGTTCTTTAAGCAAATTAAAGGAGATAAATGCCTGAATGGGAAAAGATGTAATAATCGCATGTGATTTTGCAAGTGCGGAAGATACTTTCGCATTCCTTGACAGATTCGGAGAAAGAAGACCATTCGTTAAGATTGGTATGGAGCTTTTTTATGCCGAAGGACCTGATATCGTAAGGGAACTCAAAGCCAGAGGACATAAGGTATTCCTAGATCTTAAGCTTCACGATATACCGAACACCGTAAAAAAAGCGATGAACGTCCTGTCAAGGCTCGACGTGGATATATGCAACCTTCATGCCGGAGGAACCAAAGCAATGATGAAAGCGGGACTTGAAGGACTTGTAAGAGAAGACGGAACAAGGCCTCTTCTTATCGCAGTGACACAGCTCACATCCACGAATCAGGAGGCACTTGAGAATGACCTGCTCATCAAGAGGCCTATTGAAGAAGTAGTCATGGAATATGCTAAAAATGCAAAGGATGCCGGCCTTGACGGAGTGGTCTGTTCCCCGCTTGAAGCTGAAGCTGTACATGATGTGTGCGGAAAGAGCTTTTTGACTGTTACTCCCGGAATAAGGTTTGCAGATGCTGCAGCCGATGACCAAAAGAGGATAATGACTCCTGCGGATGCAAAAAAAGCGGGTTCGGACTATATCGTGGTAGGAAGGCCCGTAACAGCGGCAAAGGACCCTCTTGCAGCATATGAACGCTGCCTCTTAGATTTTATCGGATGACCATAAAGGAGATAGATATGGAACTGAATGAACTGATAGCAAGAGACCTGCTAAGGATAAAGGCAGTTTTTCTGAGACCTGAAGACCCGTTCATATGGGCGAGCGGGATAAAAAGCCCGGTATACTGTGATAACAGACTTACCCTTTCGGATGTGGAAGTCAGAGCTGATGTCGAGAACGGTCTTGCTTCGACTGTCAGAAAGTATTTCGGGGATGCCGAGATACTGATGGGCACTTCGACTGCCGGTATAGCACATGCGGCTATAACCGCCCACATACTCGGTCTGCCCATGGGATATGTAAGATCCGGTGCAAAGGATCACGGAAGAAAGAATCAGATCGAAGGCAGGATAGAAAAAGGACAGAAGACAGTCGTTGTAGAGGATCTGATATCTACAGGCGGAAGCGTTATCGAAGTGGTCGACATACTAAGAGAGGCCGGGGCAGACGTGCTGGGGATAGTATCCATATTCACTTACGGCATGAAGAAGGGAAAAGACAGGCTTGAAGCAGCCGGCGTAGTCAATCATTCGCTCACCGATTTTGACCATGTAGTTGAGACAGCGGCCAGAGAGGGGTATATCAGGCCGGATGATATACGGAGACTGATCTCGTTCAGGAACGATCCTTCAGACGAATCGTGGATCGGAGGAGCAAAATGAGGAGCATAATAGATATACTCGATCTCAGTGTCAGCGAGATAGATGAGCTTATTAGTACAGCAAAGGATATAATCAAAGACCATAAAAAGTATGAGGCAGTATGCAGCGGCAAGAAGCTTGCAACTCTCTTTTTTGAACCGTCGACCAGGACAAGGATGAGCTTTGAGGCTGCCATGTATGAGCTCGGAGGAAACGTGATATCTATGGCAAGCGCGGCATCATCTTCTTCAGCGAAAGGGGAGAGCGTAGCGGATACGGCAAAGGTCGTCAGCTGTTATGCCGATATCATAGTAATGAGGCATCCGAAGGAAGGAGCCGCATATGTCGCTGCAGAAAATGCTGATGTTCCGGTAATAAATGCCGGGGACGGTGGGCATTGCCACCCCACACAGACTTTAGCTGATCTTCTGACTATAGAACTTGAAAAAAACAGACTCAGTGATATGACGATAGGACTGTGCGGGGACCTTAAATTCGGAAGGACTGTTCATTCACTTATCAATGCCATGTCCAGATATGAGAATGTCAGATTCTGTCTTATATCACCTGATGAACTGAAACTTCCTGATTATGTGGTAAAAGATGTCCTTGAGAAAAAGAATATCGAGTTCTGGTCAACATCCGATCTTGAGGATGCTATTCCCAAGCTGGATATTCTCTATATGACGAGAGTACAGAAAGAGCGTTTCTTTAATGAGGAGGATTATCTGAGGCTGAAAGACAGCTATATACTGACTCCGGATAAGCTTGCTTCGGCAAAGCCCGATCTTTCGGTCATGCATCCGCTCCCGAGAGTGAATGAGATCAGCACCGCTGTAGACAAGGATCCCAGAGCATGCTATTTCAAGCAGGTTCTGAACGGTAAATATATGAGAATGGCACTGATATTGAAATTGTTGAAGGAGGCAGGACAGATATGTATGTAGATTCCATTCAGAACGGTATAGTGATCGATCACATAAATGCCGGCGGGGGAATGAAGATATATGAACTTCTTGAGCTTGACAAGCTTAAGGAACCTGTTGCGATAATCAAAAATGTGGTCAGCAAGAAAATGGGGCGTAAGGATATAATCAAGATCGACGGTACTTTCGATATAGATCTTGATGTCATCGGATATGTTGATCCGGGAGCCACTGTCAATATTATAGAGAACGGAAAGCTGGTCAGAAAACTGACGATTTGCCTTCCGGAAAAGCTGACGAATGTACTCACCTGCAAAAACCCCAGATGTATAACCTCTGTGGAGCAGGAGCTTCCGCATGTCTTTAAACTGACTGACAAAGAAAACAGAGTATACAGATGTGTATATTGTGAAACTCAGGTATGACAGTGCAGTTTTTGGACAGTCAGGTAAGATACAGTTTTATTTTTTGTTCGTGTAAAATAGTTCTGGGGAAAACAGGAAGATAAAAAGAGAAGAAAGAACACAGCATAGACTCTTGAGGAGCGAAGCGACAAAAGAGTCTATGCTGTTCGCGGCAAAAAAGGGGCATAGGAAAAGGGAAGATTCCAG